>JAYELT010000155.1:14489-17501 GCA_034717715.1 Chloroflexota bacterium
ATCATGGGGACTTTGGATAAGGCTTATCAGAAGCTGCGGAAGAGGAAGAAGGCGCGGAAGAAGTAAGGTCGGTTAAGACATAAATCGCACGCTTGTAAGCGTGCGATTTTCGTTTTCAATGAATAAAGGAATGGCAATTCTAGTCTTGTGTATATCTTTCTTGCGATTATTCGATCGGATTTGCATAAATAAAAAATGCTGTCCAAATGTCTTGGACAGCATTAAATTTTAATTCTTTGTGCTATTAAATTAAATCGATCACTTATGTCGATTGTGGCTGCTGCGGTTTCTTCCTCGACTTGAGGATTTCTTCCCGCCACGGTCCTTCGCCCGAGCTTCTTCAAGGGTCCATCCTTCGAGAAGTGCCTGGCGTGAGAGCCGGACGCGGCCTTGATTGTCGATATTGGTCACCATGACTGTGATCTCATCGCCTACTTTAACAACATCAGTGACTTTATTCACACGATTGGTATCCAATTGTGAAATATGGACCAATCCATCCGTGCCGGGTAGGATTTCAACAAAAGCGCCAAAATCTGTGGTGCGAACGACTTTGCCGGTGTAGATATGACCAACCTCGACTTCTTCAGTCAGGCGTTCAATGCGTTCACGGGCTTGCTTATAGCCGACACCGTCAACCGCAGCAATAAAGATGGTGCCGTCGTCTTCGATGTCAATGCGTGTGCCTGTTTCCTCTTGCAGTGTGCGTATGGTCTCACCGCCCTTGCCGATCACCGCGCCAATTTTGTCAACGGGCACCTTGATGATTTCAATGCGGGGGGCATGATCTTTAATTTCCGCACGGGGTTTATCAATGGTTTGAAGCATGATTTCCAGAATGTGGAGCCGTGCTTTACGTGCTTGCTCCAGGGCTTCTGACATGATTTCAGTTGTGATCCCGCTGATCTTGATATCCATTTGAAGGGCTGTGATGCCCTCGGTTGTGCCGGTAACTTTGAAGTCCATATCACCTAAGTGGTCTTCCATACCAAGGATATCGGTCAGGATGACATAATTATCATCTTTCTTGACCATCCCCATCGCGACACCGGAGACGGGCCGTTTGATGGGTACACCGGTATCCATGAGTGCCAGGGTTGAACCACAGGTGGAGGCCATGGAGGAGGAGCCATTTGAGGACATTACCTCAGAAACCAAGCGTAAGGTATAGGGGAAGTCTTTTTCGTCAGGGAGCATTGGCCGTAGTGCTCGTTCAGCCAGCATGCCGTGTCCGATTTCCCGCCGTGAGGTATAAAGGCGGCCGGTTTCACCAACGCAGAAAGGTGGGAAGTTGTAATGGTGCATATAGTGTTTTGTTTCAGTGGGAATCAGGTTGTCCAATTCCTGTGCTTCCCTGGGTGTCCCCAAAGTAGCCATTGTGAGGACTTGCGTTTCACCTCGGGTGAAGAGACCGGAACCGTGCGCTCTGGGGCTGGTGTTAATTTCGCACCAGATATCACGGATGTCTTTTGGGCCACGCCAATCCGGACGTTTTTGTTCAGTCAGGATACGTTCCCGGATAATTGTTTTTTCAACTTCACCAAAGGCATTGGCAATGGATTTCTTCAGCTTCTTGAATTCGGTCTCATTCAATGTGTCTGCCTGATCACCGGTCATGTCCTCAACTACGGCATCTTTAAGCTTCTGAATGCCGCCATAGAGATTTTCCTTGGCATAAGGTTTGTCAAGGATTTCAAGCAGTTGATCCTTGATCTTTGCGTGAACCTGGTCGATCAACGTGGGGTCTGTTACGATAGTTTCGACCTCGCGTTTTTCTTTTCCGATCTCACGTGCCATTTGTTTTTGTAGTTCGATGATCGGTTGAATGGATTTGTGTGCTAAATCAAGCGCTTTGACCATAACCTGCTCTGAGACCTCGTCCGCACCACATTCCACCATGGCAATGGCTTCTTTTGTGCCAGCCACAACCAGATCCAGCTTTGAGTTTTCCATTTCACTGAAACCAGGGTTGACTACCAGTTCGTCGTTGAGGTAGCCAATACGGACAGCGCCCACAGGGCCTGCCCAGGGGATGTCGGAGATCATTAAAGCAGCTGATGCTGCGTTGATTGCTATGATATCCAGAGGATTCTCATCATCGGCAGAAAAGGACATGAGCATGACCTGTACTTCATTACGCATCCCATCCGGAAATAATGGTCGAATGGGTCGGTCAGTCATACGTGCAGTCAGAACAGCCTCCCCGCGCGGTCGACCTTCTCTTCGGAAGAAGGAGCCGGGTATACGTCCACCCGCATACATGCGCTCTTCATAGTCCACGGTTAGCGGGAAGAAATCAAGTCCTTCACGAACGCCTCCCATGGATGCCGCGCAGAAGATTAAACTATCTCCCTGCCGGATGGTAACAGCACCGCTAGCTTGTCCAGCCAGCTTGCCAGTCTCGATGATGACTTCTTTATCACCGAGTTTTGTACGATAAATCTTTGCATTGGGTTGCATATTAAATTTTCCCTTCGTCTAATTGCCCGCCTAGTCAGGGACTGAAAACCGGTGAGGTGCTAATCCTCAGCAATTTTCAATTCCCGACATGCGGATTGCTTTGAAAATATTATTTAACCACAGAATAGCAAACTGTGGAGTAACTTCAGAATGCTAAGTAATTTGGCTCTGCAATTGGCTTGATCTGCGGATTTTGTTTGACAGTTTCAAAAATCGTCAATTATTTCTTGCGGATCTTAAGCTTATCAGTGAGCGACAGATAACTTTTGTAATCTTTCCGGCTCAAGTATGCCAATAAACGGCGTCGGCGTCCTACGAGCTTGAGCAAACCGCGACGAGAACTTTCGTCATGGGTATTGGCTCGCAGGTGATCGGTTAATTCAGTGATCCGTGTAGTTAGGATCGCGATTTGAACCTCTGGCGAACCTGTATCGTCATCATGCCGTTTGTATTCTTCAATGATCTTTTCTTTACTAGCCTTATCTAAAGCCATGACACTGCTGCTCCTCATTATTGTTATTTGCAGGTCTCCATGCCCCCAGCCGAAACCAG
>JAYELT010000155.1:17601-22349 GCA_034717715.1 Chloroflexota bacterium
TTAACTTATGAACTTCTAGAGCTGATCAAAAATGAATAAAGAGAGAGTAACAAAAGCATTTCTATATGCATCAGCATCGCATTTTCTTTAAAACCTCAGGATTAAGGTTATGGAAGCGGTGCAGGGTCAGCGATAAGCAACCCCCACAGCAGCGACCGTTGATAAGCTCCGTACAGTCAGAACAATGTGGGTATATGCCAAACTCACGGAATATTTTTCTTTGATCGTTTAGCTCAGCAATAGCATCCTCGGTTGTATTGGCCTTGTCCAACGATGTCGCAATTTGCGAAATGCTAAAGCAGTGAAAAACCTGCCCATCTAAACCGATATCCAAATTTGGGGCACAATGGCTTTCAGCAATCACGCCCCAATCTTCCAGCTGCTGCCATTCCTCATCGGTGAACATACAGCGCACAAAACCGCAATCAAATTCCAGCTGGATATTTTCATTTTTGGCTTTTTCTGCATTATCGAGGATGGATTGTGCGGCACTTCTATAGCGTTTTGGTGAAAGGTACTGATTCCCACCGCCATAGATAGGTTGAGCTAAACCTAACCTGACCTTTCGCTGTAATCCAAAGTCGTTGATCCATTGAAAATAGGGGGAGAGGTCAAAAAAAGGGTTCAGGATGGTAAACCCCAGGGTCACTTTAATGTTCAAACTTCTCAGAACCTTTTGACGCAAATTTTCTAAATTTACAACATTGCTTTTTGCATTAACATTCAAAAGCACTGCGAATTTTTCTTGCGGAATTTCTATGAGGCATCCTAAATTCTTTTGAGGAATAAAACCATTGCTGAAAAGGATTAGATCTAATTCGGTGGATGTGATATGGTTGACAATCTCCTGGAAATTTGGGTGTAACGTCGGTTCACCACCTATCAACCGGATTTGAGATAGACCAGAGGATCGGATGAAGTCAATGCGTTTATTCAGATCATCTAAACTGATAAATTTCTGTGATGCCTGAGTGTTTTCGCGAGCAAAACAAAACGAACAGTTAGCATTACAGACATTCGTGATTATGATATTTGCCATCAGCTTTCCACCATGGTGATCAATCCCGCATTAATCCACTCGGTGAGTATCTCCATTGCATTTTTGCCTTGTTCCTCGACTTGGCGTTCCCACATTAAAGGAGAAATGCCCTGCCAAATTGAACGCCACATTGCTGCATCAAATCCCTTTAAGCGGATGCTTCCTTTCTTATTGGGAATGACCACTGCAATCTGCCCCTTTGATTCATTGACCCAGATGATATCTGGATTGATCTCATACTTGGATTGGGATTTCAAAGATAAGCCTCAATCCGATCATTTCGCCATAAAGCACTCTTTTCTAGCGCGTCATCATCATTTAACCAACAATTGAGAAGCTCTTCTTGATTCACATGTTGCAATATTTTCCCAATTGTTACCAGACGTGTGCGGATACAAACAGCATCATAACTGCCTGCTTTGCTGTCAGATGGATGATTGACATGGCATCCCCCAGCACAGTGATAGCGACAGAAACAGTTTTTGCAAAGGGACTGGTTTCCTAGTTCATAGGAACGAATGCGGTCAAGGTTTGCCTGCTGGATATTAAATTTACCATCTTTGATCCTGCCCAGGTGCATATCTTTACCTTTGCTTATCCAGGAAGTTTCAGGAAGATAGCATGCATTAATTTCACCGTTAGGAGACACAATCAATGCATCGTGGCCGACTGGGCAGGAACTCACGGTTGTTAGTGAGAGATCAGCGGTTGAAAGCATACAATTGATTCCATGCGTTCTAAGAAACGTGTCTGCACGCAAAAATAACTTTGAGAATTGCCAGGGGTCGGGTGTGTGTAGCTGATTTCGTATTGATTGGTCTGATTCGCTCATTGGTTCCAAACAAATTGTCTCAGGGACAAAATTATCTACCATCCACTCGACAGTTTCCAACATTTCTGATAAGGAATCTTGAGTGATGCAGCTGCGTAATATTAGCGTGCATGGACTATCAGAGAGGATTTTTGCAGTTTCAACAACTGTATTATAAGAATCCTGATTGCCTTTTGCTGGTCTCTGGTAATTTTGAATGCGATCTCTTCCATCCAAAGACAGCACAATGTAATCAAATGTCTCGGAGATCCAGGTTGCAAAAGCATTTTCCATGAGTCCATTGCTCGATGCTTCAAGATGCAATGGAAGGTCTAATTTTAGTGCTTGCACACGCGCATATTCAGCCGCAAAGAAAACAAGTTCAGGTTCAAAAAATGGCTCACCCCCAAAGAAATGGATTGCAGCTCGTTGATATCCATTGGTGATCAGTAAATTATAATAAGCATCGATTGCATCCCGACACTGATCCTGGGTCATGGCGGGGAGAGGATCTTCTCTTGAAACCGGAAAATCACAGTAACGACAGCGCATATTGCAATCTCGGGTGGGAAGTAGACCTAAAAATCGGGGTTCCTTTAATGTTCCTTTTCTTGGTTGAGGAGGAGGAATTCTCTCTTTAATGACTCTCAGAAGTGCTTGATATGTTTCTGGTAATTGGTGCTTTTCCCCATTGAATGCGGCATGTAATTGCTGAGCTCCGGATTGGTTTATGATCGCGCTGATACCATGCAAAGGTGCATGGAGAAGAACTTTATCTTTGACAGGCACCAGGAAGATGTCAGTTAGCATTCGTATATTTCCTTGCCAGCAATGGTTAGCTGCTGCTCTTTGCAGTAGACAGCCAAATCATTTCCTGATCGCTCAAGATAGTCATTGAATAAACGCCTGTTCAATTTACAGTGGATGTCCGGCAAATCTTTTGGGTGGTTCAAAGGGCAAATATCCGGGCAGGAGCGATGACAATGTGAGGAGATGAAACAATTCTTACAGATTTCTGGATCCCTTATCAATATCTTTCGGTTAGCGGTAATTTTTGTGTGGTTGATGACCCACTTTTTGCTATCCTGATCAAAAACTGCAATTTGAGTTCCTCGCTGGGAACTTTCCAGGTAATCATTATCTAAAAAACACATGCTGGCGATATCGCCAGGTATGACTTGCAGCGTATTTTGCAAAATGTGGCAGTACTGACGGTGATGATTACCCGGCCTGATAGAGTTGCTGTGCCAGGGGATATCAGCTTCTTTACAGAGGTCTTTTGCTTCAAAATAACATTTGATGAACTTCTCAAGATCTTCTTCGTTGATTGGGAAAGGAGGCGTGCGATATGCCAGTTCAACATTAATCGCTTGGGGATGAATTTTGTCCACTAAATAGTTTGCAATACTGATCATCCGTGGCCAGGATTTCTTCGTCAGGGTCACGCGTGCCTCAAATTTCTGGTGGTTGTGATGAAAAATTGCTACGGTTCGTTCCACGATCGTTGAACTTTTCCCGCCTCCTACAGTAGGGCGCTGCAAATCCTGGATCTCAGGCGGACCATCACAGGAGAGGCCAATCAGATCAAATAAAGCGCAAACTTTATTTGCCTTTTCGGTGCTCATGATTCCATTTGTCGCTAAATATGTAAAAAGTGGCACATTTTCCTGATTGCATAATTCTTTCACGTAACTTACTAAAGGTACAATTCTGCTGTCAAGGGTTGGTTCACCACCCCCATTCAGCACAAGGGTCATTGGAATACCTGTTTCACTGCAATTTTTCGCAACCAGGCGGGCACCTTCAATGATAGATTCTGTTGAAGGGGCTAAATATTCAGGGTTTGCTTGAGATGGGTCAGAAAAGCAATAGCGACAGTGTAGATTGCAGGAACGGGTGATATACACATTCAAACTGACTGGTGTGAATCTATCATGCCAACTACACGGTTGCTCATTCGCTTTTTCAGCATGTGTTTGAAGCGTTTGCCACTCGGAAGATGCTGACAAGGATTTTTCCCAATTTGGTTTCTCAACACACACCATGAATCCCGGAGCATATAAAAACACATCTTCATTTCGAGCTTTATAAAAGATCGGAAGATTGGTTTTCGGTAAGGGATTAAATAATTCAGACATGATGATGTGTTATATTTTCCAAATCAGCGATCATATTTCCTGAAAACCAGGCACCATTGGGGGTCAATGAATAGTAGTCTGGTCCTGTTTCCTCAACCAGTAGAGCTGCTTTCCAGGGTTGGGTGAGAGCATCAGACTCCTGGTGAGTCAATACCTGGTAAATTTGCTGTCCGGTAAACCCACCAGAAAGAAGATTAATTTCGATAGGCAATATTCTTTGAACTTGTTCAGGTCGTTTGATACCACCTTGAAGCGCTGGATGAGCGGGAGTGGTTTGGTCTATGGTTTTCCGATAATTCAGATGACGGTAGTGATAATCCTTAAAGACACCATCAGCATAGGCGCCAATTGCGAAGCAATCTTCAGAACGAAGAGGATATGTAAAATAAAGATTTTGATCACGTTCATTCGCAAAGTGATTAAATAGATTCTTTCGGAACCCTGCATGGTTGAGGTGGTTAACAGCAGCTAAAAAAAGAAAATAGTTTTCACGGCGGTCACGATCTAAGAGATGATATTGTTTGGCAAAACGCATATTTTGATTTGAGATATTGATCTCATAGATTGAAAAACCATCAGCACCAGCATCAATTAGAAAGTCAATTCCATGCAACGTCCCTAGAGGGGTTTCTAACGGCAAACCAACGAGTAGATCTACGCTGGTGATCCAACCTGATCCATGAGCTCTGCGAATTTTCTCCAGAACCTGCGATGAACTTTCCCGGCGTTTTAGCAAGGGGCGAACATGATCTTCCATGCT
>JAYELT010000155.1:22449-26809 GCA_034717715.1 Chloroflexota bacterium
ACGGCAAACCAACGAGTAGATCTACGCTGGTGATCCAACCTGATCCATGAGCTCTGCGAATTTTCTCCAGAACCTGCGATGAACTTTCCCGGCGTTTTAGCAAGGGGCGAACATGATCTTCCATGCTCTGAATACCAAGGTGCAGACGTCTGAAACCAAGTTTTGTCAGTTTTTCAAGCATGGGAGGATTTAATGATGCGCTGGTTGTTTCTATTGCCCACTCTGTCTCAGAATTGACATTAAATGATGATCTTAAGGCTTCTACTAAATTTTGGAACCGTTCAAACCCCAAAAACAGGGGGGTACCACCACCAAAATGCACTGTTGTTACTGGACGCTTTGATAAGGTGCCGCATGTTTTCCATGCCTTAATTTCGTGCAGGAGTGCTTTCAGATACTTATCTAATACGCGATCGATATGATTCCTGACCTGCATTGTCAAACAATCACAAAAACTACATCGAGAGGGGCAAAATGGCACATGGACATAAATGCTGACCCTGCGGTCTTTTGATATCTGTTCGTTGATATGCTGTAAATGCACCCAAGCGGCTTCCCCATCATCTGAAAATCCTTTTTTTCGCCAAATGGGGAGCGGCATATGGTTTCTTTCTATTTGATAGTTCTGATTTAAAGCCAGATAATAACGAAGGATTTCCTTTACATCGAAAGATTTGGGAGCGTTGCTGAAGAAATGCTTGCAATATTCAATATCGCTTTTATTCACGATAACACCTCAAAGGAAAGCCAGTCTTTTCTAGTCTCTTTCAAAGAGAGGGGGGCCATTCGTTTTAAATGATAGATTGTCAAATCTTTTGAGGAGGATCGAATCTCTTCTAACTCTTCAGGAGCGATTGATTTAACGTGGTTGTTTCGAACTGAATAAAAACTTTCCAATACCCCATTACCAAGATATTTTTCATCAGGTTCTTTTCGTTCAGGGAGGATTAATTCTCGTCTTGCTGTGAGCTGCTGCCATTTGCCAACAGTTGAGCAGTAGTTGACACCCAGCGACAAATTATGTTGTTTCACTTTTTGAAAAACTTTCAACGCCAGGGCATCACTATCGGGATTGATGGCTGTTTGATGACCATCTGGCAGGGTAATCTGCTGTTTGTGGCCCGGAAAGTTTTCAGCATTACTGCCAGGTTCATAGAGAAACTCGTGAATGTTCAAAACTCTTACACCCTTATCAGCCCAAATTGGCAAAGAGCTGAATAGACTATCTTCGTCAGCAGCAATGAGTGGAATTTCAACAGTAACCCATTCGAAGTATTGCGTAGATTTCTGAAGCATCTTTATCACATGGGGGTGTTGATACGAAGTTGCTGCAGCATTGAAGCGAATCTCGTTCAAGCCCAGTTCAGACAATCTTTGCAGAATGGCTTCATTAAGCAGCAAACCATTTGTGTACAGCCAGATATGTTCCAGGTGATGGTCATGGTTGCAAAACTCAAGCCAATGATATAGTTTTTCTATTTCAAGAAGGGCTTCTCCGCCAGAAAAGGAAACTCCCTGGATACCCACTTGATGATATCGTTTTATGTTTTCACGAATGTCATTTCCCAGGTTCGACCCCTGGAAATTTTGGGGATGACGATTTATACTGTAACAAAAGTCACAATTCAGGTTGCATTTATGGGTGACGAAAAAACAGTCCCATTTTCCGGATCGGCAGATATGGCAGCCAGGTGAGATATCTCCGAGAGATAATAATTTCGATCTTTCATTATAGGTAAGTTCAGGTATTTCTGAGCAGGCTTCGTTAACAAAAATTTTCCACTTTGCCGTTAGATAATTATAATCCGCATGAAGATACTTGTTAGCTGCCTGATCACGGGCTTTCAGCAGGAAAGATGGAAGCTTTTCATGCATGATCAGGCACTCCAGCTGAGGGATAAGCGAATCCCTCTTCAACAAGGAATAGGAAAAGCCCTCGTATGAAGAGTTGACTTTTTTCTTCCCCCATTGAGAAGCGCTTTCTTAGCGATAAGCATAATTCTTGTATGGTCAGGTCCTTATTAAAATATTGGAAGATGACGTGGGCAGCGGATTGCATTGGGAACAAACAAATAAATCCAGAATGGTTCGGTGCTTTCCCGTAAACCTGATCCTCATCCGATTTAAACTCACAACCGGGGTAGAGGGCCGGGGCGATTTCCATTAAATCTTCCAAAGCACAAATTCCCAGATCTTCTATTCGGTAGGTTGGCTTCTCATTAATCTTGCTGGCAATACCGGTCACCTGCTGCAATAATGAGTTGAATAGATTGCGACGTGATATTTTGATTTCCAACTTTCTATAGGGGAAATTCTCGAAGGGGAATTGATTATCCATTATTAATTTTTACATGTTGGTAAAGCTTTGCCACCCCATTCTCCTGAGCAAGCTTTCGGAGCAGTAATTCTTTTGTCAAAGTTTGATTGATTAGGCAGCGTTGAGTCTGTTTATTATAACCACCATCTTCGTTGCGTGTCAGAGTGCGTGCGAAACAATCTCCTGCGCAGTGCCAAAAGCAAAAACAATCACTGCATTTTTCTCGATTCTTATCAATAATTTCTAACAACGCCTCTCTTTTACCTTTGATCAAGTGCAAACCTGAAGAATCAATTTGGCCGAATTTTAACAAGGGCGTTAATTCGTGATCGTGATTGGTGATTTCATAACACCCCACAACTTCATTTTGAGGGTTAACAATGAGAGTGTTATAAGGTGCGGTACAGAATGTTCTGACGGGATTGGTGATACGAGCTGCAGAGTATCGAAAACTGCGTTGATATTTCCTTGAGATGTCATAAGTCCTTAAGAAAGCAGAAATGAACTGATTTGCCTGATCTTCACTGGGTAAGGTGTGTTCACCTCGTTGTGAATTGAAAGCAGGTTCTACTTGAATGCCCTTACATTGTGTGTGCTCAAAGAGATATGCCACACTTTTAGGCAGGTCGCTCCATGGGGGAATGGCAGTTATACGAATGCCATAATTTTTATGATTCTCATCCAACCGCTTGATTGTTCTTTCCAGAATTGGGGAGGACCTGGCACCATTGGCTAAAGGGCGATTATGATCCTGGACTGCTGGATAACCATCCATTGATAACGAGATACTATCAATATTTTCAATGATCCAGCAGCATTGGTTCTCAGACCAAACGCCATTGGAAGTTAGACTCATTTTTACCGGCAGCGATTTTTCATTGGCATATGCCGCACATTCTTTGATGACATCCCAGGCCATCATCGGTTCGCCCCCACCATGAAAGGATACCGAGAAAAAGGAGCGATTTTGTTTGACGGCGTTCATATGTACAATATCGATGGCTTTTTTGGCTGTGTCAACAGACAAATCTTCTGGCGTCAGTTCACCACCGGAGGCATAACAATAAATGCAGCGCATTTGACAGCGATTGGTAAGTAATAATACGGTATGGGTGGGATGAAATGCGCCGTTATTGGGCAAACGAGGTGGTGGTGGATCTTTTTCTAAAAATCCAATAGATTCCAGGAATGGGCGCACCTTTAAGGCTTTATCCTGGTGCTTCTCCGGTACGTCATTTGTCAGTATTTCCCTGGTCAGATCTGCCATCTGGTCATTGCCAATAAAAGCAATCCCCAGTAAAGGTCGGAATATGATGAATTTACACCCCTGATCCTGAGGGGATTGAAGTGGAATGTTAAATAATTCCATGAAGATAATATGTTATTTGATCAACTGACACTAATTAGGATACCAGTAATGGACAGTGTCACAAGTGCAAACTTGATCACAAGTGCAGCCAACGCTATGTGAATCACAACTGCAGGGTGCTGAATAAGTGTCACAATCGCATGGGGCTGGTACAGGCGTGGGAATATTATAGATGACAGGTACACTCACATCTGTAATCAACTTGATGAATTCGGAATAACACCAACCCATTGTTCCATCCGAATCCATAATTTTGTACCAAACGCCATCATCGGTCCGTCCAAGAATCGTGACCTCTTCACCAAGGGTCGTTTTCTTAATGAATGGATGATTGGTCTGTGGGCCTTTAAACATGCTGTGAGCAGTTGTTACTTCGCCTCTTGGTGTGGGTACTTCCGTTGGGGTATTCGTAGGTGTGTTTGTTGGTGTCTGAGTAGGAGCTTTGGTCGCAGTCTTGGTGGGGGTCGCCGTATCTGTAGGAATCGTTTCCTCGGGTTCTGAAGGTTTGTCCTCGATTTCCTCGGATGCTCCTTCCTTTTCTCTGGCTTGTAATGTTTGTTCCAGAGCCTCAGCCATACTTTCTTCATCATTAGGATTGCATGCGGTCAGCGCTATGGAAGCGCCAACGATTGTGGCGGCTTTGATAAAATCTCTGCGATCGAATACTTTCTGGT
>JAYELT010000156.1:0-8153 GCA_034717715.1 Chloroflexota bacterium
TGGCAGGAGACAACGTAGGATTGCTGCTGCGGGGCATCGGACGAGAAGAGGTAGAGCGCGGCATGGTGGTGGCGAAACCCGGCAGCATCACACCGCATACGAAGTTTGAGGGAGAGGTTTACATTCTAACCCGAGAAGAGGGAGGGCGACACAGTGCCTTCTTCACAGGCTACCGACCGCAATTCTATATCCATACCATGGATGTGACAGGGAACGTGGCCTTGCCTGAAGGTGTAGAGATGGTATTGCCTGGTGACCGAGTGACAATGGAAATCGAACTGATCGAGCCTGTTGCTTTGGAGAATGGTTCGAAGTTTGCTATCCGAGAAGGTGGTCTGACGGTTGGCGCTGGCGTGATCTCCAAGATCGTTGAATAGGAAATATTAGGAAGGATAATCTGGTTGTCCCGTACATCGGGACAACCATGGTAGAATACACATGGCAAAAAAGAAAGGCGTCCGACCGGTCATCACCTTAGAATGCAACGAATGTCATGAACGGAATTATACGACTGAGAAAAATCGTCGTAATGACCCGGCACGGATGGAGTTGAAAAAGTACTGTCCACGATGCAAAGCACATACAATCCATCGTGAGGTAAAGTAAAGCTGTTAAGGTAATCGATACTTCGATTGACAATTAACAGCATACACAGGCCAGTAGCTCAATTTGGCAGAGCACCGCTCTCCAAAAGCGGGGGTTGTGGGTTCGATTCCTACCTGGCCTGCCAAAAAATATTCAGCGCCGTCTATTAAAGGCGGCGTTTTAGACCAAGACAAGGAGATACTTGTGGCGGCAAAGAAGAAAAAATTATCCATAACCCAAAAGATTCAGCGCTTTTGGCGTGAGACCGTTGGTGAGCTTCGCAAAGTCACCTGGCCTACACCACCGGAAGCCTGGAAGATGACTAGACTTGTGTTAGTTGTGATGGTCGTCATGGCAATGATCCTTGGTATTTTAGATTACGCCTTTTCAAAGTTGATTTCTTTTGTGGTTGCTCTTTAGAGCAGCTGATAATACACAGAGAGTCAGGTTAGGTAGTTATGGCAGCGACAGATGATCTAGAACAACAAGTTCCGGAAGAAGAGAAAGAAGCAACCGTTCCTGAAGCGGAAGATTTATCCGCGCCAAAGGAAGACGCTGCTGAAACACCTGTTGAAGCACTTCAGGAAAATGAAGGCGCTGAACCGGAGGAAAATGATGATCGTGCCTGGTACGTGATCCATTGTTATTCTGGATATGAAAATAAAGTCCGTCATAATCTGGAACAACGGATCGAGACGATGGGAATGAAAGATGCCATATTTGATGTCGTCATCCCCACCCAGGAAGAAATTGAGGTCAGGGACGGTAAACGACGATCCATTGAACGGAATGTCTTCCCGGGTTATGTACTGATAAATATGAAGTTGAGTGAGGAAAGCTGGTATGTTGTCCGCAACACACCAGGGGTAACTGGCTTTGTGGGGATGGGCAATGACCCCAGTCCTTTACCTCCACAGGAAGTCGCTCAGATCTTAAAGCGTATGGAAGCGGAAGCGCCTACCATTAAGGTCACTTATAAAGCCGGTGAAAAAGTGCGCATTATCGAAGGCCCCTTCAATGATTTCCATGGTACGGTGGACGAGATAGATATGGATCGCTCCAAAGTACGTATTATGGTAAATTTCTTTGGCCGGTCGACACCGGTTGAATTGGACTTTTTGCAAGTCGAGAAGGTTTAGAAAAATTTTTAGTTAATTGTGGGAGGGTCTACCCCGTTAGGACCACAAAGGAGTATTTACATGGCAAAGAAAGTAAAAGCAGTTATCACGCTTCAAATCCAGGCTGGTAAAGCAAATCCGGCGCCCCCAATTGGCCCAGCTTTAGCCCAGCATGGTGCCAATATTATGGCTTTTTGTAAGGATTATAACGGTCGTACAGCATCAAGGGCGGGCGAGATTGTCCCAGCAGAAATCACTATCTATCAGGATAGTTCCTTCAGATTTAAGCTCAAATCACCACCGGCAGCGATTTTGCTTTGTAAAGCAGCTGGTGTTGAAAAGGGATCTGGCGAACCTAACCGTGAAAAGGTTGGTAGTGTGACCAGGTCTCAGGTGCGTGAGATCGCCGAGCAAAAGTTTAAGGATATGAATGCTGTTGATATTGATGGTGCGATGCGTCAGATAGAAGGCACCGCTAAAAATATGGGTATTGAAATCATAGAGGACTAATATTTTCTGTGGGAGGGTTTAGTTACCCGCTTGAACCACGAAGGAGTAATCATGGCAAGTCATGGGAAGAAATATCTTGAAGCACGTAATAAGGTCGACAGTGATAAACTTTATGAGCCGCTGGAAGCCTTGAGGCTGCTGAAAGAGATCAGTTATGCAAAGTTTGATGAGACGGTAGAGGTTCACCTGCGAACATCTCTTGACCCACGCCAGGCGGATCAACAAATTCGTGATGTCGTTGTGATGCCCAATGGCTTGGGTAAACAGGTCAATGTGCTTGTGTTCGTCCAGGGAGATGCGGCAGAGGCAGCCCGGGAAGCCGGCGCTGATTATGTGGCTGATTCGAACGAATTGGTCGAGAAAATTCAGGGTGGCTGGACAGAGTTTGATGTAGCCATTGCGACACCGGATATGATGGGTACTGTTGGTCGTTTGGGTAGGATTTTAGGGCCACGAGGCTTGATGCCAAACCCCAAAGCAGGAACCGTTACACAAGCAGACAACATTGCAAATGCCATTAAAGAGGCGAAAGCAGGTCGGATTGAATTCCGCCTGGATAAGACTGCCAATATCCATGTTCCGATTGGGAAGATCTCTTTTTCAGAAGAGGCTCTCCACGAAAACCTGGTGGCTTTCATCCTTGCAGTTCGCCAGGCGCGTCCTGCTGCTGCAAGCGGCAGCTTTATCCGCCGGGTAACTGTAGCATCTTCAATGAGCCCGGGCATTAAGATTGACCCATATGCGGCCGCGTTGACGAATTAAATTTGACAGTTTATGCTATAATAGGTAGCATAAATATTACAACTGAATATTCCATAATTCTTCGCTAAAGAAAGCAGGTGCGCCAACGGGCGCTTAATAACCCGCCGAGGTGAAAGCAGGATGTGAAAAATGGATGCCACAGGGTATCTTGCACAGAAGTCTTTACCTCAGCGAATAATTGAGGTAAAGACTTCAGAGTTTAAAAAGACCTTTCCGAAAGGAGGTGAACAAATTGGCGTTTACTCGTAAAGAAAAAGAAGCAATAGTTAAACAATATAGTGATTGGATTGAAAACAGCAATGGCTTCTTCATTATGGGCTATAGAAACATGGATATGGCGGCAGTTGACCAGGTCCGATCAGATTTGCGCGAGGTCGATGGAGAGATCCATGTTGTTAAAAACCGGCTTTTCAAACTCGTCATGGACGAGATGAAATTGGATTTTGAAGAGGAATTCTGGGAAGAGAACAACCTGGTTGGTTTTGCATTCAGCGATGCTCCCAGTGTTGCCAAAGTCATGAGTGAAATTTCAAAGACTGCGACCTTTAAAATTCGTCTTGGCTATGTGGATCAGAATCTTATATCTGCTGCGAATGTTAAAGCTTTAGCAAGTCTCCCAACACTGCCTGTGATGCGTGGGATCATGCTGGGTACAATTTTGGCTTCCGCCAGCAAACTTGTACGCACTTTGGCAGAACCAGCTCGTTCGATGGCTGCAGTTGTCAAAGCCTTCTCTGATGAAGGACAGGTTGTAGAGAGTGCGGCCTGAAATTAAAAAATAACTTGGATGGTGAATCATCACCTGATTGAAAACAAATAAAAGAATTATAGGAGATAAAAATGGCTGATTTAGAAAAATTGATGGATGAATTGGGCAAGCTTACTGTTATAGAAGCTGCCGAACTCGTGAAATTATTGGAAGAAAAATGGGGCGTTTCTGCAGCTGCACCCGTTGCCGCTATGGCTGGTCCTGCCGCGGCTGCTGAGGAAGAAGTTGAGGAAAAGACTGAATTTGATGTGATCATAAAGGGTCCTGGTCCGAAGAAGATTGAAACCATCAAGGTCATTCGTCAGCTCACCAGCCTGGGTTTGGTTGATGCCAAGAACATGGCTGAGACTGCAGATACAAAGGTTCTCGAAGCAGTGGGTAAGGACATTGCTCAAGACGCCAAGGAAAAACTTGAAGCCGCTGGTGCTGAAGTAGAACTTGCATAAACGGAACTTTTTCAGGAAATAGAGAAGGGGTTTCCGCAGTTTTGAGGAAACCCCTTTGTATTTCTCATACTTATACATAATGGATGATCACATAGAAATCTAATCGATTTCTATGTGATCATCAAAGATACTACATACCTTCAATTTTTCGAATAACAAGCACAACCTTTCCCTGGACCTGTACCTGGGCAGGATTATCAATAATGATCGGCTGCATTAAGGGGTTAGCAGGCTGCAGGCGAATGTGTCCACCTTCCTTGTAGAAATATTTTAAAGTGGTTTCATCACGATCTGAGAGCCAGACGGCAACCATCTCACCATTCTCAACCTGGTTGACAGACCGCATGATGACAATGTCACCGTCATTGACCATGGCATCAATCATGGAATCCCCCTGGACTTCCAACGCAAACAGATCTTCCGTTTTCTCGCGTGGTGGAAGCAGACTGCGTGCGATATCAATACCTGTTTCCTGATCGTAGTAATTAAAATCAGAAGGGGGCACCGGTACAGGCTCACCTGCAACAATCCGACCAACAACAGGCACTCTGAACATATCGCTGATCATTTTGGCGGATGTGACAAGGTTGCCTTCAAGCGTCCGTAACAGACGTATCCCACGTGAAACGTTGCTTTCTCTTTCGATGAAATTCATTTCCTTAAGCTGATTGAGATAATAGTTAACCACGGAGGTTGAGCTGATATTGGTGTTTTCCCCAATTTCTCGAATAGAAGGGGGGAATCCATTCTCAGCCTGGAATTTCTCCAGGAATTTGAGGATCTTTTTATGTCTTTCACCTAAACCAGCTTTTTTTCTTGCCATCATTGCAGGCTCCTTATCGCTAAATACTGCTCATTTGTGCTATATTCCACACTCTAATAATACACGAACATACGTTCGATGTCAAGACATAAAATCGAGAGTGTTGAAAAACTAATTGCTATATTGGTTGTATTTACTTGCCAATGATTGGATATCCTTAAATATCAAAATAACATGAATAAACACGCAATTGTAGGGGCAGACCTCCGTGTCTGTCCAGGGCAACCACAGAGGGTTGCCCCTACGAAATTAATCAAATGTTTACGATTCACATTTTTCAACGGCCTCAAAATCACAGTTTCGTAAAGTCGAAAAACGATTGTAATGATCTCCACAATCGTATTAAATGGTTGTAACATCATAAAGAAATTTTGGTCAGCAAGGTATAATTGTGGCGCTGAAATTCTTAATCCAAATAATGAAAAATCAGTGAATTATGAAAAATACTATTTCTCAAATTAAGCAATTCATCGCTCAAATTGACTTCACAAAGCGAGCCTTGGGGGACTATTTGTTGATCATTTTGGGTGCTTTTATTCAAGCTCTGGCACTCAGGCTGTTCCTTGTTCCATCGGATCTGGTCAGCGGCGGCATAAGCGGACTGGCGCAGTTGCTCAATCATTTCACGTCTTTTCCTATCGGATTGACAGTGCTCTTAGGAAACATCCCGCTCTTTATTTTGGGATGGCAATATCTGGGTGGACCGCGTTTTGCAATCCGGACCATTTTGTCGATTTTTGCATTCTCGGTACTAACAGACAGTCTGGTTTTTCTCTTACCTGTTGGGGGTGTTACGAATGATCTGGTTCTTAATACCTTATATGGCGGTTTGCTGCTGGGTGTTGGTTTAGGAATTGTTTACCGAGGTCGCGGCACAAGCGGTGGAACTGATATTTTAGGCCGGATTCTAAACCGCTATACAGGTATTACGATTTCACAGGCGTATTTGATCACGGATTCGCTGGTGGTGTTGGGGGCAGGATTTATATTTGGTTGGACAAAGGCATTATACGGATTGGTTTTGATCTATGTGAGTGGAATAGCCGCAGAAATTGCTTCTCAAGGGACAAATATTATCCGCACGGCAATTATTGTGACAACTCAAAACGAAGCAATTGTTCAGGTGATCATGGATGATTTGGAACGCGGGGTGACCATACTCTCAGGCACAGGCGGCTATACAGGTGAGCCAAGGGCTGTTATTTATTGTACTGTTTCACGGATGGAAATAAATCGGTTAAAAATCCTGGTTCATGATATTGACCCCAAGGCGTTCATGGTGATTGGTCAAGCCCAGGAAGCCCTTGGGGAAGGTTTTATGCCTTTTAAAGAAGAAGATCGATAAGGGTGATATAAAATTTAGTCTTCGAGGATCTCGAAACTTGTCGTGATTTCTGCTTTTCCGCGCAATGTTGCAGCGACAGAGCAATATTTTTCGTGGGAAAGTTGAATGGCTTGTTGGATGTTCTTCTCTGTCAGGTTTTCACCTTTAACAAAGAATTTGATGAATATTTTTCTAAAAGTCCAGGGCGGATCTGCCTCTTGTTCTGCAGTAACCTGAACTTCCAGATGAGAGAGAGGAGTACGTTTTTTATCCAGGATATCGACCACATCCACCGAGGTACACCCGGCCAATGCTGAAAGGATCAGCTCAGAGGGTTTCATGCCGGTATTCTCATTTGGGGTGGACATGACGACGGAGTGACCGGTTGAATCTGTGGATATAAAATTTTTACTTTCTGGGACCCATCTTAATACAGTCTTTGATGCCATTATTTCTCCTGATACTTTGATGATTTTATGATGATACCTTGCCCATCAGCTGGATTAAATCTTTCAGGACAGCTTTTTGAGTGCTTGGATCATTATGCTGATCCATGTTAAGCAGGCAATCGTCAGCAACATCTTGCATGAAGCTCAGGCTGGCAGATTGAATGCTGGCGCGTATAGCGACGAGCTGCTGGATGATATCCTTACAATCGCGGTTTTCATCGATCATCTTTTGTACACCCCGCAGCTGGCCCTCAATACGAGCCAGTCGATGCAAGATGTGATCTTTCACTTCTGAATTTGTTGTTTGGAGCATCTGATATATTTTCTTTTCAGACCGCCGGTCTGATAACCGCTAACCTGCTCAACGAAATCCACCGGAGCTACCGCAGCTAGACGAACTACTGAAAGCAGTGGTGCTGCCGCGAACGCCAGCAATTGCTGATAGACGTTTATGGGTATTTTCTGAGTTGCAACCAGGGCATTCAGGGTGGTTAATTTTGGGGTCCGAAAAACCCATTAATTTTTCAAATTCCTTGCCGCAGTTGTTGCAGTGATATTCATAGATTGGCATTGATATTGACGACCTCCATATATGCTATACTGGGGTATAGTATATCACCCTCTGCTCGGAATGTCAACATTTACGCAGCTTTTTAGCTTTCTAACTTATTTTTCCCCACTCTTTGAGGATAGCTTGTCCCTAATAGGAAAAGGCTCTCTTTTTAGTCTTAACAAGGAAGGAAATGAAAAGCGCGGAATTGACGAAATTAAATACTCAATGCCTTTGCTGATAGCATCTGCTGCCAGCAGACCGCTTTGGATAGATGGGCCAATGCCTTCGCCCATATCACGGGTAGCTAAGCCCAGTGCATCGCCAATAAGGAAAGCATTGTCCCTTCGGAGAGAGTGAGGATCCTGACGCAGGTAATAACTGTAACCACTCGGATTGAAAGCGTGACCTTTAACCAATCCCATTATTCGTAATTTCTCGATGTGCTTCACCCAATAACTCTTCAGGGTTTTACCCTTACGTTTCAGACTTTCTGCGCTTGCACCAATGCCAACATTAAGGATTCCACCAACTTTCGGCACATACCAGGCATATCCTGGCAACCCATCCTCGGAGAACCAAAGATAACAACGATCATCGCTGACAGAATAAGAAAATTCTTCCTCTTTTGCAATGATCAGCCTTTTACGATTGATGATCGTCTCTCTATTAAAAAAGGTGCGGTGAACAGGACAATGGGTTCCACCCGCCCCGACAAGAAATTTCCCCTGATACTGACCATCAATTACATAGCTCTCACCGCATTTTTCAATGGTATTTACATTATGAAGTTTGAGTTCGGCTGATGCATAGGCTA
>JAYELT010000157.1:0-3503 GCA_034717715.1 Chloroflexota bacterium
TAATAGGTATTTTATCAGTGAATTGAATTTCTTGAGATCAAGGATGTAATTTTATGATATTCCAATAACCATAAGTGTATTTAAGCTTCATGGATGAAAAAATTGGTAAATAAAAACCCCATAATTTTCATAGACAATTGCTACTCCCTCGCAATCCTCCAACTCTTTCGGCTTTAGGCTCCCCACACCCTCATGGATGTAGATCCAACCTAAATGCGCTTCTTCCACGAGTGCCCAAAAATCTTCCGAACAGGCTGTGATCTGGCTGGCGCGTTCACCCCATTCCCGGTTTTTCTGAACGTCGTCCTTATCCGGTGAGAAGCCGTAAAATATCGTCGGCACCAGTGACCAACGCCCGGTATAAGGCAGCAGCCAGCCGCCACCGTCCACACCCCGATAAGTGTTACTTTGCCAGTATGCGGTGTTGATGAAGAAGCGCGCGTCTGGCGGTGTATTCTCGGCTACCCAATTAAGCGCTTCCATGTCTGCTTCTGTCACCAGAACGGTCTTCGAATTGAGGATATCCAGGCTGAGCGGGGAACCCCATATAGTCCACCCTGCCACCACGAGGAGCAATAAAAGGGTTGACATCCAGCGCTGCTTGAGCCATTTCTCTAGATAGCTCCCGACCTGCCAGAAGAACCAGCCAGTCCACAGAACGGCTGGCAGGAACAGTATGATGGCGAAATGATCAGGGCGGAAAGGGCGCAGGACAAAACTCCACGGCAGTGTTAATATGCTGAGGATCAATGTCCACAAACCAAAATGGATGTTCTTGCCCTTGATAATGGCCCACATCAAGCCAATACCAGCTAGCAGCAGCAGCCAATGGTTGCTGGTCGGACCCAGCAGCTGCCAGATGTAGTCCCATTGACTTGAGTCAATAATCGTTCCTATTGAATTGGGTAAATTCACACCAACACCAGTGCTTGCTGTGGAATATTTTGTCACACGAAACAACCAGGGTGCAGCCAGTACTAACCCGCTGACGACTCCGATTGAAACGCCTGAGAAACCTGAAAGCGCCGTTAATGGTGCATCCCACCGTGGGATCAGATACACAAAAGCCAGGATTACCAGGAAGACAGCCAGAAGCACAGCAGTGAAATAGTGTGAAAGGAGGACGCCAGCGGTCAGCAGCGCCAGAGTAATAACCTGTTTTTTACTATGGGGTTTTCGCAGCAACTGTAAGGATATAGCCATGGCTAATGGAAGCAAGACCAGCCCTGTGATGAGGGTATAGCGCCCCCAACTGAGGTAATATGCCGGCATCCTTGTTGCAAAACTGACCAGCAGCGCTGCACATGCAGCCGGGCGCCAGTCATCCCAAAGCGTTTTCCCCAGGGCATAAATGGATAGACCCACAGCCGCATTGAGGACCTGCCCCAAAAGAAGCATGGCTTCCCCGATCTCCAGACCGCTCAATCCTGTGAATAGCGCCGTTACAGCATGGAAGCCGTAGTGATAATAGAAAGGTACGTCCAGGGCAGGGGACAGGGTATCCGGCAATCCCCCATTTTCCAGGATGGTGCGTACGATCAAATAATGATGCTGCGAGTCAACCCAATTGGGGAGCAGTAAGTCTTTTGCCTGGTACAGCCGCCATGCGATGACCAAACCGAAGGCGATCAATCCGATCAAAAGATAAGGAAGGTTTCTTTTTGATAAATCAAGACCATTCTTGACCACCCCGGCGATCCCCAGAACTAAAATGATGGTCAGGATGCCCACAATATCGGCAATGCCTAAGCTGCCACCCAGTAGGAATACCAATTCCGCCAGCAGGCTGATAGACGCCAGGGTGACACCAATAATCTGAGCTAATGAGATGAGGGGATCCTGATTCCGCTTACCCAGCCAGGCCCACCAGGCAAGCCCAGGCAGCAGCATTAATATCAAAGCAACGGGAGTCATAGTTGCTGCACCCCCTGTGTGTCAATCTCGTTGAATAAATCAGCAACCGACTTTTTCAGGATTGGGTGGACGATGTCAGGAGCAATTTCGTTCAATGGGACAAGCACAAAGGCGCGATCCTGCAAGTGGGGATGCGGGATCTGAAGCTTTTTCGTACTGACAATTCGCCTTCCGTAAAACAGGATATCCAGGTCGATCAAACGCGGTCCATACCGAAAGGTTTTCTGACGACCAAGCTGTGTTTCAATAATTTTTAGATAACCGAGAAGAGGGATAGGTTCCAGGGTTGTCTGTACCTCAAGAACCTGGTTGAAAAATTCTGGTTGATCCGTATATCCCCAGGGGGGTGTAGCATAGATCGATGATGCTTTTTTTACGTGAACATAGGGCGGCAATGACTCTCGGGCGATGAGCAGGTTGCAACGGCGATCACCCAGGTTTGTGCCTAAGGCAAGGTAGATGGATTCTTCCATGCTCAGGCAACCTCAAGGATGTTAAGAAAGTCAGCGAGAAGACCATAAGCGGTGGTTTCTGGCCCCGGGTTGCTTTCCAGCACACCCAGCCCTGGCAGTACATCCAACTCAAACTGGCAGTAGGAACTGGTGCCGTTCACGCTGTAGAGGGGTGATGAAGGGCTAACGCGCTTTGGTGCTACCCTGGCGAGAAGCTGCCCATCCACATATTCGGCGGAACAAACCAGCTTCCAGCGCTCACCCGCGTCTTTGGCTTGTTGAATCATATCAGATGTAATACCGCGAATACCCGTTCGATCGACTTGTTGAGGTTTCAGGGGAGTATTCATCAAAACGGTCACCAGCGCAGCGACCTTGATCGCGGCGTCCCAACCATCGATGTCGTTGCTGGGATCGGTTTCAGTGATACCGATCGATTGCCCACAAACAATCGCCTCATCCAATGTTTTCCCACCTTCCATCAGTTCCAGCAGCAGGTTGGTGCAGGAGTTGAGAATGCCGTGGAAGCCAACCAGGTTAGCGCCGACCAATGGCTCTCGAAACAAGGCGAAGATGGGTGCGCCGTCCATCACTGTGGATTCAAACAGGAATCGCTTTCCTTGTTTTTGCGCCAGTGTCGTCAGCTCCTTATAGCCATGAACGACCGGTCCTTTGTTGGCTGTGACCACATACATTCCTGATTGAAGGGCGGTTCGGATGTGATCAAGAGCTGGCTGGCCATCTTTTGGGCTGACGGGTGTTGTTTCAAACATAAAATCCGCCGGGCAGGCAGCAATAAATTCCTTTGTGTGTGTGATCAGCTGCATTGCAGAAAGTTCCGATAGATTTTGCCCTGTCTGGAGGATATTCAGCGCAGATTGCAGGTCAATGCCGGACGGATCAATTGCGCTGCCGTGTGTGCCGGTCATAATGCCGGTGACCGTGACTGACAGGTCATATCGTGATAAAAGCTCTGTTCCCTTCTTTTTAAGAAGCCTGGCGAAAGCCCTGCCAACATTGCCGAAACCTACTAAACACAGGCGATAATTTGAGGTCATTGTGATGCTCCTTGTATGTTTCTTTCACCTAATTAAACCACAAGATATAACGGTTGGGTGAATGCCATCCCGAGAAGGT
>JAYELT010000157.1:3603-10133 GCA_034717715.1 Chloroflexota bacterium
GCCAACATTGCCGAAACCTACTAAACACAGGCGATAATTTGAGGTCATTGTGATGCTCCTTGTATGTTTCTTTCACCTAATTAAACCACAAGATATAACGGTTGGGTGAATGCCATCCCGAGAAGGTGTTATTCGGATAAAATGGGGATATGCGTGCAAACGAAAAGCGAATTTTATTATTTGATATTGATGGCACTTTGCTGGATCCTCACGGAGAAGGACACACCTGTATGAGACGTGCACTGATAGAGGTGTATGGGGTGGCAGGGCCGATGGAGACTTATGATATGGCAGGGAAGACGGACTGGCAGATCATCACCGACTTGATGCGATTGGCTGGTGTCGATGAGGCAACTATTGATAACAAGTTATTGGAATCATTTCAGGCGTATGCCCGCCATGTTGAGAAAGCTGCTCAAAGTTTTTATATGCAATTATTACCTGGAGTCTCTGATCTACTTAACTGCTTGATGGATGATCCCAGATTCATTTTGGGATTGGTAACGGGCAACGTGCGCGAATCGGTACCCCATAAACTACGTGCAGTGGGTTTGGTTCCGACCACCTTCCGATTCGGTGCGTATGGTAGCGAAAATATCAACCGAAATTTACTGCCTTCCCTGGCATTGGAACGCCTGGAACGAATATTGAGCGCTCCAGTGGCACGAGAATCGGTACTGGTCATCGGTGATACACCGCATGATGTTGCATGTGCCCGTCATGCCGGCGTGAAAGTCCTGTGCGTTGCCACAGGGAATTTTGATCGTGAAACGCTCGCAGGATGCAGTCCTGACTATCTCCTTGATGATCTAAACGACACAGAAACTGTCTTGAGGATCTTGAATCAGTTCTAAAAGTAGTTAAGTTTTTGGGGAATATATCAGTTATTCTTGTGTAGAGATTATTGAAGAATCCAGTGAAATCCTATAATGCCCCGTAGCTTGCTGCGGGGATAAGGATTTCAAAGATTTTGGTTTTACTAGTTTTGTGGAAGTGCGTGGAACATGATAACCTCTTTTGATTTTGTACATAATCGGTTAAGAGGAAAACTCTGCTGATTAATTTCCAAAGCCTTCTGCTGAATGATATGATATTAATGTCCTCGTCTTATATCCGCATCATGTTATACTAAATGTCAATCTACTCAAAAGAAAACATGTCATGAAACTGATCATTCAAATTCCTTGTTTTAACGAAGCTGAAATTTTACCAAAGACCCTGTCACAGCTCCCAAAGGAGATGGCAGGGGTTGACCAGATTGAAACCCTGGTCGTTGACGACGGTAGTAAAGACAACACGGTGGATACCGCACGGGAGCATGGTGTGGATCATATTGTGCATCTGCCGCGTCACTTCGGATTGGCACAAGCTTATGCGCGCGGCCTGGACGCGTGCCTTCGGTTGGGAGCCGATATCATTGTCAATACAGATGCGGATAATCAATATCCTGCAGTAGATATTGAAAAATTGGTGCGCCCAATCCTGGAAGGTCAGGCTGAAATGGTCATTGGTGATCGAGGTGTCCAATCTTTGACGCATTTCCCAATACATAAACGATTCCTTCAAGCCCTGGGAAGCCGGGTCGTATCAGCTACAGCTGGTCTCACCATTCCAGATGCAACCAGCGGATTCAGAGCGATCACACGCCAGGTCGCGCTGGAGACAATTGTGCTCAGTAATTATTCTTATACACTGGAAACCTTGATCCAGGCGGGGGCCAAACGTGTACGAGTGGCTTTTGTACCAATTGAAACCAACCCACCAGAGCGTCCATCACGCTTATTACAGAGCATTCGCAGCTATCTGGTTAATTCCTCGGTAACTATCATGCGGTCTTTCACCATGTATCGTGCATTGCGTATTTTCACCGGGATCAGTCTTTTCATGCTGCTGACTGGAACGATCATTGGCGGGCGGTTTGTGTATTATTATATAATCGGTCAGGGCGGCGGCATGGTGCAATCTCTGATCCTTGCTGCAGTCATCCTAATTGTAGGGTTTGTGACCTTCCTTATTGGCGTGATTGCCGACCTGGTCAGCTTTAATCGTAAGATCCTGGAAGAGGTATTGTATCGACTTCGCAAAAGGGATACCGCACAATCTGAGGATGAACCTAAGCCCACATACCCACAAGATTAAATTCCAGACAAAGCAAATCGTTGCTGAGGTATCTTGAATGCTCTAACCAGCCGTTTTTCGAAGACATCATTGTCCACAGAGATGTCCTTAGAACTTATCGATTTCATCACTTGGTTTATTAATGCGTGGATCTTCATCAATTAAAACCAGGCTGTTAACGTATATGCTCAAAGCAGCCAGGTTCAGGCTGGCTAAACCCCTGGTTACTATTTTGTTTAGAAATATGGATAAAATCTTACCTGCCGACCGACTCTGTGAAAATGAATTTTGGATGGCTTTTCACCACCCCAAGCCAGAGTATCCCCTGCACATTTTAATCTTGCCAAAGCAGGGTCTGCCAGCCTTAATCGATGCAGCTTATTGTCCTCCTGAGTTTTATGCGGCGCTTTTTTCGATGGTCAGAACATTGATCCTCGAAAAAGACCTGGAGAAACGTGGCTATCGATTAATTTCAAATGGGGGACCCAACCAGAGCATCCCTCAATGGCACTGGCACCTGATCAGTGATTTCCATAGTGAATGATCAGCTTGATATGTTGTTAATGGAAATTTTCATGCTGGTGGACAGGGATGGCTTAAGTGATCGTTTATTTGTTGATTGCGAGCTGGCGTATTAACAATAGACCCAATGACTCTCAGCTGGTTTGCGGCTTCACCAGCGATATTTATATCGATTTGATGCGAATTTTATTTTCTATGTATTTACAATTATAATTAAGGTTGTCGTTGTCGAAATATACTATAAGTTAACTGTACAGGAGGTTCAAAATGGATTTTGGAGAGATATTATCAAAAGCATGGAAGACCATTTGGAAACATAAAATCCTGTGGGTCTTTGGAATATTAGCTGGCTGCAGCGCAGCCAGCTCTGGAGGAGGGGTTGGGAGTGGGGGTGGCACAAGTGCTGCACCGATGAATTATCAATACGGTACTGGTGATATAAAATCGTTCTTATCCCCCTCCGCCGAACGAGGAGTGGAAGACTTTTTCCAATTCTTAGCAGATATTCCCGTTTGGGTTTGGATTGCCATCGGATTGTTCTTGCTCGTGCTGGGAATTGTACTGTCAATCCTGTTCTTGATGGTTGGAATATTGGGCACTACCGGTGTTGTAAAAGGCACTTGCATGGCAGACGGTGCTGATCCGGACGCCAAACCAATCTCATTTGGCGATATCTTTAAAGCCATCAAGCCCTACTATTGGAAGGTATTTTTACTCAATTTGGGTTTGCGCATTGCTGGATTTGTGTTAAGTCTGTTCGTGGCTTTACCTATTGTCTTATTCGCGGTGTGTACCTGTTTCATTGGACTTTTTCTGTTGATCCCTGTTGGGTGGTTTATAAACCTGATGGTTAATTTCACGACTATTGCCATCATAGAGGAAGATAAAGGAATCTTTGAAGGCATCAGCCGAGCCTGGCAGGTAATTATCCGTCACCTGGGGAATGTCCTTTTGATGTTCCTGATTTTAGGCATTGGACAATTGATTGCCAGCCTGGTTATCGGCTTGCCTTTGATCGCTGTTCCTATCCCAATACTAATCAACCTTTTCGTCACTGGATTCCGCACTGTGACTGTGGGTTTGATCGTGAGCAGTATTCTTTTCCTGGCTTTCCTGCCATTGGCAATTTTATTGGGTGGCGTTCTGAGAGCCTATGTACTTTCAAGCTGGACGCTCACTTATCGACGATTGATTGCTGAAGGCAACCTTGAACCAATGGTTATATCTACTGAGGATGACGAAGGGGAGACAAATATCTGAAAGATACGGTAGCTATATGCATCCGCAGTTCAAAATGAGGGAGAGGATCAACCACCAGGGACAGCTTGTTGCGCCTGGTGGTTTAATTTCCAGGTTTTTACGAAATACCCTGACCTGCATAATGGTTGGCCTGATGGTAATCCCCTTACTGACTGCTTTCGGACAAGCCGAAGTAAATCTCGAGGTGCTGGCGCCTGAAATTGAGGACTTCCCGGTCGTGACCGTTCAATTTAAGCTTGACAGCACAGCTGTGCCCTTTGGAACAGATCTGCAGATAGAGCAGCTCACTGTGTTTGAAAATGATCAGCCTACTCAGCTCCTTTCGCTGGCGAAGGAGTATGCAGGTGTGTACTTTACCCTGGCCATCAATGGTGCCCGAGATCTGGATCTAAGAGATACATTTGGAGTATCTGTCTATGACAAGTTGTCAGATGCCTTGATTGATTGGGCTTCATCCAGGCATTTCAATTTTAGTGATACCTTTTCACTGGTGAATAACGAGGGTACTGGCATCCAAAATCTGGATACACCTGATGCTTGGATCAACACTCTGGATGATTATCAACCCAATTTCCGCAAGATGGAACCAAATCTCACAAGTTTGGAAACCAGCATCCACTTGGCAAGGGATCGAGTTGTCCCCTTTGGTGTTGATAAATCCCTGTTATATATCTCACCACCGCCCCCAGCGGAAGAAATTAAGGCTGTTAATGCGTTAGCGGAAGAAGCCAGTTTAGCCGGCATCCAGGTAAATATATGGATGGTAGGCGATGCGCTTTTCCTAGATAATGAACAAGGGAAGGCATTGATGAATCTGGCAAATAACACCGGAGGTCAATTTCATCATTTTATGGGAGACGAATCACTTCCCGATCTTGAGACGTATCTGGAACAACTGGGTTTCACACACACGTTGATCTATGAATCTGGTATTCGAGAGACGGGAACATTTCCCGTGTGGCTTGAAGTGTCCCTTCCAGAACAGGTCATTCGTGGAGAAAGCAGCTCTTTCTACGTTGAGGTTTCCCCACCCAACCCGATGCTGGTCTCTCCCCCGGCTGTGATCACACGTCAAGCTATCGTTGATGAGGGTGATCAAACCATCTGGACTCCGAAAACTTTCGAGGTCAATATCATGGTAGACTTTCCAGATGATCACCCAAGGGAAATAGCTGTAAGTCGGCTGTATGTTGATGGGGATATCATGATGGAACAAAATGAACCGCCATTTGATGTGTTGACGTGGAATCTGGGTGGAATAACTGAATCAAGCGAGCATACAATTCAGGTTGAGGTGGAAGATCAATGGGGGCTTTCTGACCGATCCATAATCACACCTGTACAGATAGAAGTGGATTTACCTGAACCGAGTCCCAAATTTCCTGTTCAGCAATTTGGGTTGGCAGTTGTGATTTTGATATTGATTTCCGCAGTGCTCATCCTGTTGATTTGGTTGGCTAGACGAGGATGGAAGGTTCCTCACTTCATGCGGACCAAAGCGCAGTTAACCAGTTATCCGGGAAGTTCACAGGGAAAAACTTCCGCCAGATTGATACTTGGTGATAAAATTTTCGCAACCTTGATCCCATTGAGCAGCTCTACTGAGGATTTGGATCAATCTTCTCTGCCAATAACCCAAAACAGGGTCACCTTCGGGAACGATCCAGCTCAAGCAGATATCGTACTTCATCAACCTGACTTATCAGGCTTACATGCTGACCTGTACTTAGAGCAAGGTTCTTTTTGGCTGCGCGATCTGGGTTCATCAGCAGGGACCTGGGTAAATTACAATCGGGTGGGGACTGAACCGGTCCAGCTACACGCGGGTGACCTCATTCACTTCGGGAAATCTGGTTTTCGGTTTACAATGGTTGGTACAGGTACACTTGCCGATGTTGGTATTTCGAGATATGAACCAATTCTATGATCGAATCTGAACAAGCTCATCTTCTAATCCAAGCCGCCAGTCATGAGGGTACGCGGGGGAAACAAAACGAAGACCGATATGCGGTTACACCTTTCCTGACAGGCGGAATTGAAAAAATCCCCACTGTGTTGGCTGTTGTATGTGATGGAATTGGCGGACATCGTGCAGGTGAAGTGGCTGCTGAGATGGGGGTGTCAATCATCACTGAAGCCATCACCGCAGGAGATTCGGATCAACCAATCGAGACGATGAAACAGGCTATCATTTGTGCCAGCAATGCGATCTATAAAGCCTCGCAAGCGGATTTGGGCCGCAGTGGGATGGGCGCAACCTGCGCCTGTACCTGGGTGATCAACGACCAACTTTATACTGCCAATTTAGGTGATTCGAGGATTTACCTTCTGCGCGCCAATCATCTTATTCAGCTTACAACCGACCATACTTGGGTTCAGGAAGCCTTAGATGCTGGTCTCATTTCCCACAAAGACCGTATGGATCATCCTAATGCACATGTCATCCGAAGGTACCTGGGATCCCAAAAAGCATCGGAACCAGATTTCCGGATGTGGGTCTTTGAGGAAGAAAGTGCGGAAGAAGCACTTTCCAATCAAGGTTTGACTTTGCAACCCGGTGACCTGCTCGTGTTGTGCAGTGATGGTTTGACTGACCTGGTGTCGGATGTGGAGATCCGGAAAGTACTCCA
>JAYELT010000157.1:10233-19618 GCA_034717715.1 Chloroflexota bacterium
CGCCCACCGTGGGTTCGAATCCCTCTCCCTCCGCTCAAACTCTTGAGGGGAAGAATGATACCAAATAATTGGGGAGGTGCCAGAGTGGTTGATTGGGGCCGCCTGCTAAGTGGTTGTTGGGTTTATAGCTCAACCGGGGGTTCGAATCCCCCCCTCCCCGCTGGCAAGATACTCGTGCAAATTTAACGCACGAGTTTTTGTTTATAATGGAGAGAGAAAGTAGCTTTTGGAATGAATGCCTTGTAAAAATTGATAATTCTATCAACCTATGACTAGATTGTTACTTAAAAGGAGTGATGATGTCCGTAATTGATCAAATCGCAAGCGCGCAAGGTCGTCGAGATGACGTTCCAAATAAAGAGCTGGCAAAAGCACTGGCCGAAGAAGAAAACAAGGAAGGGATCCAGGAAATTGCGAATAACCTGCAAAACGCGGAACCAAAAGTAATAAGCGACTGCATCAAGGTTCTCTATGAAGTTGGCTATATCAACCCGTCATTGATCGCTGAATATTGGCAAGCGTTCCTGGATCTTCTGGACAGCAAGCACAACCGGCTTGTTTGGGGTGGGATGACAGCCCTATCTACCATTGCGATGCTCAAAGCTAATGAGCTTTTTCCATATATAAATGAAATCAAAAAAGCTGTTACAAATGGATCAGTAATTACCCGGGATGGCGGGATTACAGCTTTAGCTGGGATAGGTTCTATGTGCGAAGAATATCGCAATGCCATTTTCCCCTTTCTATTCGATATCCTACTCACATGCCGACCAAAAGATGTACCAAGCTATTCAGAGAAATCTCTAGTGACAATTGATGATCAAAACGCTGACCAATTCATTCAGGTACTAGAGGAACGATTACCTTCATTATCTGAAAGACAAGCCAAACGTGTTACTAAAGTGAAAAGGAAGGTTGAAAGAATCGGCAAGCTGGATATCTGACAAGTTATTTATCTGAGTAATTTTCAAAACATGTCCGAAAAATGTTTTAAAATCCAGAATGTTAATGGATTCAGAAGTGTTTCATGGCAAGGGCTGGGAATCTTTCTCGTGTCCGGTGCCTCCCTGTGCTTTGAGATCAACCTGACGCGTATATTTTCTGTATCGCAGTTTTACCATTTTGCCTTCATGGTTGTGAGCATTGCCCTGCTCGGGTATGGTGCCAGCGGGACTTTCTTGGCCTTGCTGAACCGTAAACCTGTTTCTGCACTCCGCAGGTGGCTTCCCTGGATGGCAGGTGGGGCAGGTGTCAGCATGATTGGCTCCTATCTATTGATCAATCTCCTGCCCTTTGATTCTTACAGCATTGCAGTAAACCCCAAACAGATTGTTGTCCTGCTGTGCCATTATGCCGCCCTGGCCTCCCCATTTTTCTTCAGCGGGTTGATCATCAGCCTGCTGCTGCGACAATATCCTGCATCAAGAAATAAAGTATATGCCATGAACCTGGTGGGTTCTGCAGCAGGCTGCCTGGCAGCTGTCCTAGCACCAACCTGGGTGGGAGGTGAAGGGATGGTGGCCTTGAGTGCATCCATTGCAGCCCTGTCGGGTTTGTTTTTCTGGTTTGGAGATCGCCAACCTGGATACAGGGGTCGAATGCAAAGAAAGGGATTGTTGGGTTTCCTCACTGCAATTCTAATATTCACGCTGTTCATAATAGGTTGGAATGCAAATTTCGGGGAGGTGCCAGGGTTTTTTGACCTCAAGATTTCTGCTTATAAGAGCCTTTCTTATGCTCTGCAATCGCCAGAGGCGCACGTTGTCAGCAGTAAGTGGAATAGTTATTCTCGAGTCGATGTTATCAACAGTCCCAGTTTACATTCTGTCCCCGGGTTAAGCTATCGCTACACAGAACCATTACCAGATATCCAAGGGATGTTTGTGGACGGCGATAACCTGAACGCAATCCTGCCGTCAGATGCAGACCTTGCATTTGCGTCTTATCTACCTGCTTCTGCTGCATATGAACTCAGACCGGGTTCAAGCGTGTTGGTTTTGAATCCAATGGGGGGTATGGATATACAGGCCGCCCTTGAATTGGGAGCTAATCATGTCAAGGCTGTAGAAAGTAATCGTTTAGTTATTGACGCAGCTTTGACTGTGTACAACCTGGATGATGTGGATCTGGTGGTTGCCAGTGGGCGCAGTTATTTGCATAGAGGACAGCAGCGGTTTGATATCATCCAACTACCGTTGACAGACAGTTATCATCCCGTCAGTTCAGGAGCTTATGCACTGGGGGAGGATTATCGCTACACGGTTGAATCTGTTCAGGATATGATCAAGAGGCTCCAGCCAGAAGGTCTCTTAGTGATCACCCGCTGGCTGCAGGAAGAACCCAGTGAATGGCTGCGAACCTTTGCATTGGTGGTGACAGCTCTGGAAGGGCAAAACCTCGACCCTTCCACACAGATTGTGGCACTTCGCGGCTATAACACAGGCACCTTATTGGTGAAAAGGAGTCCGTTTACCAGCGAAGAGATAGAGACACTCCGGATTTTTTCAGAGGAGAAGGCTTTTGATCTTGCATTTGGACCCGGGCTGGATGCTTCTGACATCAATCGATACAATATTCTGCCGGAGCCGATTTATTTCCAAACATTCCAAAGCTTATTATCAACAAATCCCCGTGAAGATTTTTATGATGCTTACCCTTATGCTGTGCAGCCTCCAACAGATGACCATCCTTTCTTCGGGCATTATTTCAAATGGTCACAGCTGGAGGATATCCTCAGCTCGTTGGGAGTCACCTGGCAGCCCTTTGGTGGTGCGGGTTACCTGGTTGTGTTGGTTATTCTCGCTCTGGCACTCTTGCTGGCAGGTATTTTAATCTTATTGCCGGTGATGATCCTCAAAAGAAATAGAAATAGCTTGCATCAAGGACAGGTACCATTGTATTTTGCCAGTATTGGATTTGCCTATTTACTGGTTGAGATGCCCTTAATCCAGCGTTTCATCCTCTATCTTGACCAGCCTGCCTATGCTTTTACGGCTGTTTTGTTCTGTATTTTATTATTTTCTGGGTTGGGCAGCCGATTTGGCAGTCGGAAATTGGCATTATCGAAGGTGTTTTTGATCTTGGTTGGGCTGCTGATGGGTTATGTTTTTCTGCTGCCCCAATTCCTGCATGCAACGCTTGGTTTCCCTTTAACAGCCCGGCTGGCACTTACGGTGCTGCTGGTTGCTCCGCTGGGATTCCTGATGGGAATACCTTTTCCGTCTGGATTGGAAAGGATGGGGGTACATCACCTTGACCCCTTAAAAGATCAATGGCTGGTTGCCTGGGTTTGGGCGATCAATGGTGCGTGCTCAGTCATTGCTTCTATCATTGCGTCATTGTTGTCATTCAGCTTTGGATTGGGAATCACATTTGTTGTGGGGGTGAGCTTTTATGCTTTCGCATGGCTAATTTCAGCGGTTAAGTCCCAATAACATCGTTCTAAGGCTTAGGTGTGGTGGGCTTCTCGATATAACCAGTAAAGGGCACAAAAACAACGCCGCCCATATCATAGGCGGTCAATTCGTTGTTTTCCATGACAAACTTCCACAATGTTTGATAAAAGCCCTGTGGTCCGATGGGAATGACCATGATGCCGCCTTCTGCGAGCTGCTCCGCAAGAGGTGCAGGCAGGTGGTCAGGGGCAGCTGTCACGATGATGGCATCAAAGGGGGCTGCTTCTGGCCATCCATAATACCCATCCCCCTGACGGGTTTGAACAGCTGCATACCCCAGTTCATTGAGTAGTGCTGTGGATCTGGTGTAAAGCTCCGGTACGATTTCTATTGAATAAACGTCCACATAACCAAGTTCAGCCAGCAGCGCGGCCTGGTAACCTGAACCTGTGCCAATCTCAAGCACCTTATCGCCGGACTCAAGCGCCAGCAGCTCGGTCATGTAGGCAACCAGAGAAGGTTGTGAGATGGTCTGTCCGTATCCGATAGGAAGGGCTGTGTCGTTGTAGGCCTTCTCTACATATTCTGGCGTGACAAAGCGGTGGCGTGGGACAGTACGGAGTGCTTGAATAACATCTGTATCTGTCAGGTTCTGCGTCAGGATGGCATGGTCAGCAAGCCGCTGCCTTGCGTCGATAAATTCTTGAGGTTCACCTGTGGGCGCAGCTGGCGTATGTGTTTCCTCACTTGACTGTGTGCATCCAATGATGAGAAGGCTGGTCAACAGCAGCACACATAGGAACTGAGTGCGCATGAACGATACCATTGAAGAAAATTTTCTTTTGCGAAGAGTCATGATGATCCTCTTCTTATCTTGGCCAATTAATTTTCACCCTAAAGACGGATTGGCTTTTTCATTGTTGATGGGATGCGAGCCAATGATCACAACCTAATTTTAGCATAGCTGCAATCATTTAATCGATTGTATGGAAAGTAATGAGTCTTCTGGCATCGATAAACTAAAACAATAAGACACATGTTTATCTATGCTGTATGAAAATAATGGAAATCCTGGATTTTAATCAGCGAAAGTTGTTGATGTTTTCTTAAAAAAATACTATGCTTAGTATGTTGGTTATTTATAGAAATCCATTTGAGTAAAATCTCACCGATTTCAAAGAAGGTACTTATGGATACGCAAACAATTACAGATGTAAACGCAGTAGAGAAGGACCTCATCTCTCCGATTGCTAGTTTGTTTCAACTGGGCAGGGAAAAGTCATATGTTACATATGAAGATATCTTGCGATACTACCCTCTTCCCGAAGAGGATTTGGACCAGCTGGACAGGGCGTTTGCCTGTTTGATATGTGCCGGGATCCCTTTCGGTGAGGATGCAGAACACCTTTGCCATCCAATTAACGACACCGTTGACATGGATGAATGGTATTGATCCACCCAATATCACATTAATTGGGGGTGTTGACATGCGTAAAGATATTCTACAATCATTTATTTAAACTTTAACTTAAAACCACATATATTCGATGGATCCATGCAAGATGAAGATCCGCTTCAAAGGGAGTGGTTGTGGTGAATTGCAAACATGCAGCGAAGTTGGATTATTTTGTTATGGCTGCTGTTGAGGATAATCTTGCCCTAAGATTGTGTTGCCAGGCTTTGCTTGATGTTAATTGTATTGACCTTCTATTCTTCCGAAATGATAACTCACCGCAGAGAAAATGATAATGGGGATGAGGGCAAAAGTGATCAATATCACTACCCATATGCTCAACAGACTGCAGATCAGGCTGATGATTGTTAAAGCACCGATAACCACGGTGATCTTGAGTGCCAGGTGAGGAGAGCTTGTATCTTGAGATCGTGCTCGCAACAGGATGTAGACGCCGAGCAGCATTAAAACGATACTGCTGGTGATGGTCAGTACAAGGATATGTGTGCTTTTAAGCCCCCATAGGTTCATTGATATAATTCCGCAATGCTTGGTGCGTGAGGGAGCATGGCCTTGGGTTAATTTCAGGAAGACGCGTGCCAGGATCATGTGATCAAAAATGGTGTTTTCAGTGTCGATTTGCCAACGCAATTCTGTCTCTTCACCGGGCTTCAACGTTGCGGTGCGCGTGCGACGCAGCATATTTTCCAACTCACCCAACTTGCTGATATGGGCTTCAACCCAGGTGTTGATGGTGTAATTGTTAGGGTTACGCACCAGTACCTTGATCTTACCGATCTCACCTTCCGTCAGCAAAACAGGGCATTTCAACCTTGAAATCTCAGCTTCAGCTGTGAGGTCTGGGTCGTATGAGATGGATTCGGGGTAACCCCAAAACGCCGATCCTTCCAAGTTTACCCACAGGGCCAGGCCGCTGAAGACCAACCCAATCGCTAACCCGACCAAAAATATTAAATAACCAATAATAAGAGGAATCGTTCTCTTTTTCATCTTCTTTTCCTGACGAATATTGATTGGTAAGTGGATTCTAGCATATTTGGTTTGAGTACTTCCGCTTGAAAAATGGGGATTGATGAGATGTGAACTGAGATAGGATTAGAGCCAGGTATGCTCGAAAAGCCTTTGAGATATGCGTGAACAAAAATAAACCACCGGAGTGAGAGGTGGTTTTTAATCAAGGGATCTTTCTTATTGATCCAGCGGAGAGGGAGGGATTCGAACCCTCGGTAGCCGCAAAAGCTACAGCGGTTTTCGAGACCGCCCCAATCGTCCACTCTGGCACCTCTCCCAGGGACAGGCACGCATTATACTCGAAATCAAGATGGTGGTTAAGCAGCGGCTAGAGTTCAAACGAGGTCAGGCGTTCTGGAAAATGGATCGGTGGCATATCCGGCTCATAGCGCAATTTTTCCTGGAGTTTGTCCGCAGCTTCTTTTTCGCCGTGTACAAGAATGATTTGTTTGGCTTCACCGGCTGAGGATTTGGCATATTCCAGCAGCAATCCCTGACCAGCATGAGCAGACAGCCCGTTAATCGTTTCAACCTGTGCGCGGCGATAATAGGATTCACCGAAGATGCGCACCTCGCGTTCACGATCCGCCAGGCGACGGCCAAGCGTGTGGGGTGCCTGCCAGGACACAATCAAGATGGTGTTGCGTTCATCGTGGATGTTGTTTTTGACATGGTGCAGGATGCGGCCAGCTTCCACCATACCAGATGCGCTGATGATCACCATGGGGTCTTTTTGGTGGTTGAGGGCTTTTGATTCTTCTACCGAGTGAGTGTAAGTCAACAAATCAAAGTCGAGGGCTGGATGGCGGTATTCAGATATGAAATCCCAGGTTTCCTGGTCAAAGCATTCTGGGTGACGGCGATAAATTTCGGATGCTGAAACAGCAAGGGGGCTGTCCACATACACTGGCACTTCAGGTAATTGACCAGTGGAAATAAATTCATTCAGGCAATAGACCAGCATTTGGGTGCGTCCCACGGAAAATGCCGGAATGATCACTTTCCCACCGCGGTTGATCGTGCGGTTGACGACATCCCGGAATTCACTAATCGCTTTGTTGATGTCGTCATGGGGGCGATCACCATATGTGCATTCCATCACAAGTGTGTCAACGTGATAGCCACCCGGGAGAACAGGATCTCGTAAAAGGGGCATGTCAGGTCGACCGACATCTCCTGAAAACCACAGGCGTGTCTTTTTACCACCCTCTTCCAAATCAAGCAGGATGGCAGCAGACCCGAGGATATGTCCGGCATCAAGAAAGCGCGCGGTGACACCCTCGATAGGTTGAAATGCCCTTTCATAGGGGATTTGCCGGAAATGGGGCATTGTCCGAACGGCATCTGCAATTGTATAAAGGGGCTCCACAGGTGGGAGACCTTTCTTCTTGCGTTTCTTATTGATGTATTTGATATCATACTCATGGATGTGCCCAGAATCTTTCAGCATGATATCAGCCAGGTCACGTGTGGCGTCTGTGGCGTAGATTCGTCCACGAAAGCCGTGCTTAACCAGGTTGGGGAGGTTCCCGCTGTGATCGATATGTGCATGCGAGAGAATGACTGCGTCAATGCTCTCGGGATCAAAATCAAAATTTAAGTTGTAATCGTAAGTTTTCTGGCGTCGGCCTTGAAACAAACCACACTCTAACAGAAGCTTCTTTCCATTGATCTCGATCAAGTGTTTGGAGCCGGTGACGGTTTGTGCTGCGCCGTGAATGGTTAATCTCATCGTCTTTGTTTCCCTTTTTGGAGATTTTTGATAATTGCACCTCCGAAATGGTTGAAGCGGTAGGGCACATCCTGCATTTGTGCTGCCAACTCGTCCAAATTCATTGGGGCTTTATAAGCGATACGATTCAGCACATCACGCGGTAAAATAACGTCAGAGGGAACGCCCAGGTCACAGCCGGTCATTTTGCGCCATTCTCGCAGCGAGTCGATTCGATCCATCACAGTATCTTGCAGCCGTTTATGGTGGGGCGGGTATTCGGGTGGTGCGTTTTTACCCTTGGTCACAGCCTGTATGAGCCCCTTTCCGTAGCGGTTGACCTGTCGAATGTTCAGTGAGGGTAATTTTGCTAAACAAGATTGACTTTTCGGCGTGTTCTTTGCAATTTCCACCATTGCCTGTTGGCTAAAAACCCTGAAAGGTGGACGATTTTGCTTTTCAGCAATGGATTTCCGAAATCGATATACGGATTTGAGGATGGCTGCTTGCTGTGGGGTCAGGTCACGTGCGCCCCTGAGCTTCCAAAAATCTTCCTCGCTGGTTCCTGTGGTTACTTCAATGTTTTGGGTCAGCCGTGTGAAGTCTTCCAGTGCCAATTCCCAGCGCTCGTGGTCTCGCAATTCTCTTTCCAGGTGTTCAGCCAGGGGAATCAAGTACCGGCTGTCCAAGCGGGCATATTCCAGCATTTCGGGTTTAAGAGGACGCTTACCCCAGTTGGCGCGTTGATATTTCTTATCCATCTGGATGCTGAAATATTTTCTAAGAAGGGATCCCAAACCGACCTTTTGATAACCCAGTGTGCGCGCAGCGATCATGGTATCAAATAGAAAATTAAATTGAAAACCATAATCACGGAATAAGCAGATCAGGTCATATTCTGCAGCGTGAAACACTTTCATGATTTTGTTCGAATTAAAAATTGGACCTATGAGTGAGAGGTCTGGCAGGACAAGCGCATCGATCAGGATATCTTTCTCTCGAGTCGAAAATTGGATCAAGCAGACTTGCTCTTGATAGGCATATAGGCTGTTGGATTCTGTGTCGATAGCCAGGATATCCTGTGCTGACAGTTCATCAATTACATCACGTAGTTCTTGCGGCTGGTCTACCCAGACCAGTTCAATGTTTTTCAGTGTGTCCAGCATAGTTTGATTATAGCGCATTGTACATAGTGTATAAGGTGTTGTGAGTGGAGAGATGTGAATGGTGAGTCGCAAATAGTGAGTGGTGATTGATTGAAATATTCTGGGTAACAGGTATTTGGTATTGGGTGCTGCTTGAGAAAACACTTATCAGAAATTTGGTAATGGGGTGCTATAATCGAGAAAGAAAACTTTACGAGCATGTTCGTTGACGGAAGGTTGATATGAGAGCGGTTTTGCAGCGTGTTAAGCGTGGAAGCGTGACAGTTGAGGGAAACATTGTGGCTGAAATTGGGCAGGGATTGCTGATCTTATTGGGTATCGGTCCTGAAGATGACCTGGCGGTTGCTCAAACCTTAGCTGATAAGGTTGCCCACCTGCGCATTTTCGAAGATGAACAAGATAAGATGAACCTTTCCGTTCTGGATGTGGGCGGAGCAGCCATTGTCGTTTCGCAGTTCACGTTGTATGCCGACACCAACAAAGGTCGGCGGCCATCCTTTAACAGCGCAGCAAAACCGAATAAAGCGGAGCCATTGGTTGAAGCCTTTGCTCAAATGTTGATAGAGCAGGGTGTCCCCACCCAGTTGGGTGTTTTTGGCAAACATATGGAAGTGGCGTTGGTGAATGA
>JAYELT010000157.1:19718-26125 GCA_034717715.1 Chloroflexota bacterium
ACAGCGCAGCAAAACCGAATAAAGCGGAGCCATTGGTTGAAGCCTTTGCTCAAATGTTGATAGAGCAGGGTGTCCCCACCCAGTTGGGTGTTTTTGGCAAACATATGGAAGTGGCGTTGGTGAATGACGGACCGGTGACGATCGTGATGGAATATTAATTATTCAGGATTTTTATTTTCTCAATAGCGTGCAGCAAGGTGATCAGCCATCCAGGTGATCCCAGCGGTCCTCTTATACGTATAGGTTACCCCCTTATATTATTTTTAACAAATACTTTCAACGATTACCTGCGGATGGGCATTAATCTATTCGTTATATTTCGAGAGGGATTCTTCGACGTCTCACGGTTCAGTGTTATGTAAAATTTGCTACACCACAATTTCGCTATCCGCCAGGCGTGCTGCACGCAGGGTGTTGCGCAACAGCATGGCGATGGTCATGGGCCCCACACCGCCGGGAACGGGTGTGATGGCGCCGGCTACTTCCCTGGCTTCATCAAATGCGACATCGCCGACCAGGCGGTAGCCGCGTTTGCGCGTGTTGTCCTCGACGCGGTTCACCCCCACATCGATCACGATCGCACCGGTTTTGATCCAATCGCCACGTACGTATTCCGGAATGCCTACTGCAGCGATTAAGACATCTGCTTCACGTGTGAGGGATGGGATATCTTTTGTGCGGGAGTGGCAAATGGTGACGGTACTGTTGGCTTTGACAAGCAGCAGGCTGACGGGCATGCCAACGATATTTGAGCGGCCAAGTACAACGGCATTGGCACCTTCCAGTTGAGCACCGGCTTCCTCTAGCAGGTAAATAATGCCAGATGGCGTGGCAGGCGTGAAAAGCGGTTCCCGCCCTTTTTGAGCCAATCGGCCAATGTTGATCGGATGAAAGCCATCCACATCCTTACGGAGTTTAATGGTATTGAGTATGCGTTCTTCATCCAATCCAGCTGGCAAGGGCAGTTGAACGAGGATGCCGTGGATCTTAGGATCGTTATTTAATTCCCCGATCAATCTCTTCACTTCCTCCTGGGAAGCTTCCGCAGGCAGCGTATGTCCAATTGAAAGGATGCCGGCTTCCTGGCAGGCTTTGTGCTTCATCCGAACATAGACCTTTGATGCAGGATTATCGCCAACAATGACGGTTGCCAGGCCGGGTGCTGGTAAACCCTGTGACATACGCTCGTTGACGTGTTGTCTCACCTCATCTCGCAAAGATTCTGCGATCGCTTTACCATCAATCAACCTTGCAGCCATAGCACCTCCAAAGTCCTGGATGTTTAAAGCATTATACCTGAATCAGGGGTTATAATTTCTAATCATGGAACAAACAGGTCACAGTGAAACGATGGTTGTTGGCATTGCCGGCGGAACGGGGGCTGGTAAGTCAACATTGGCAACCCGGGTTTTAGAAAACTTGGGGCGGGATAAAATCGCTCATCTACCGCATGATGCATATTATCGTCTGCAAAAAGACATGCCCCTGGAGGAACGAGCGAAAATAAACTATGACCATCCGGATTCGCTTGAGACGGAGTTGTTAGTCGAGCATATCCTTCAGTTGAAGCAAGGCCACACAGTTGATATGCCTGTGTATAATTTCACGATACACAATCGCAAAAAAGAAACGGTGCGCGTTGAACCAAGGCAGGTGATCCTGGTGGAGGGCATCCTGATCTTTGTTGAAAAACCACTGCGTGAATTATTTGATATGAAAATCTATGTGGATACGGATCCAGATATCCGCTTTATCCGAAGGCTCACACGCGATATTGAAGAACGGGGGAGGACGATGCGTTCGGTGATCAACCAGTATTTAAAAACAGTGCGTCCCATGCATCTGGACTTTGTCGAATCCTCAAAACGTTATGCAGACATTATCGTACCGGAAGGTGGTTTTAACACGGTTGCGTTGGATATGGTGATTGCCCGGCTGCAGTCTCTATTGAACGGAGAATTACCCGTTGAACCCCAGTGAAACCGATATCCATTCAGAAAGCACAGAATCAGTCCAGGAATCCCAAAAGAAGCGACAATTAGCTAAGCGAACTATAAATATCATTCGCGCTGTCGTCCTGGTTGGGGTGATTTTCTTAACTGTTATCCTGGTGCTTTACCGGGAACAAATCCAGGGTTTGAAAGCCTATGGATATCCAGGAATCTTTTTATTCTCCATCCTGGCAAATGCGACCATCTTGATACCCATCCCCGGTGTTATATTTACTTCTGCGATGGGCGCGATTTTCAATCCCTTATTGGTATCAATATTTGCAGGCGCCGGTGCAGCGCTTGGCGAACTTTCGGGGTATTTGGCAGGATTTAGCGGCCAGGCTGTGGTGGAAAATTCTGACCGGTATGAAAAGGTTGTGCGTTGGATGCGCAAGTATGGCGATGTGACGATCCTGGTTCTGGCGTTCATCCCCAATCCATTATTTGATTTGGCGGGTGCGGTCGCTGGTGTTTTAAAGATGCCGGTGTGGAAATTCCTGATCTTTTGTGTGATCGGGAAGATATTAAAGATGATGATGTTTGCCTATGCAGGGGATTGGGTCATGCACCTACTTGATAAGGTGTTTTAGGATTTTTATCGTAAACACTTAGCTTGTCGCTTGATTTGAACGTCGCAATGGATATGAAAGGACCGCATGAATATGAAACAGATTGATGCATATATTGTTGAAAATTTAGATCAAAGTGTTGAAGAGCTCTCCCGTTTATGTGCCCAACCAAGTGTGGCAGCTCAAAATTTGGGGATTGGAGAGTGTGCCAGGTTGGTCTCAGAGAGCCTAAAAGCGCGTGGATTTGACGTTCAGATCCTGCCCACAGGAGGGTCTCCGGTGGTTTTTGGCGAACGGAAAGGGAAGACCGATAAGACATTACTTGTTTACGACCATTATGATGTGCAGCCGCCTGAGCCGCTTGAATTATGGGAATCGCCCGCATTTGAACCCACACTGCGGGACGGAAGGTTGTATGCGCGGGGCGTCGCGGATAATAAAGGCAATTTCATGGGACGTTTGCATGCCATTGACGCGGTTTTGAACACAATGGGAGAACTGCCCTGCAATGTCAAATTTATCGTGGAGGGTGAAGAGGAGATCGGAAGCGTTCACCTGGAACCCTTTATCGAGGAACATCAAGAGATGCTCTCCGGGGATGTCTGCGTTTGGGAAATTGGCGGCGTAGACCACGAAAATGTCCCCATCCAAATGGTTGGCTTGCGAGGAATTTGTTATGTGGAACTGCACGCAAAGACTGCCAATCAGGATGTCCATTCCGGTACGGGCGGTTCAATTTTTCCCAATGCCGCCTGGCGCCTGGTATGGGCGTTGAACAGCCTCAAGGATGAGAACGAGAATATTATGCTGCCTGGTTTCTATGATGATGTGCTCCCGCCAACAGCGAGAGAAAAGGAGCTGTTGGCGCAAGGACCGGATATGCGGCAGTTTTACAAACAAAAATACGGACTCAAAGGTTTCCTGCTGGACATTGATGACCCGCTTGAACTCGCTATTGAACAGGTGTATCAGCCAACCTGCACGATTTGTGGGTTGACAGCGGGGTACCAGGGGGAAGGTTCCAAGACCGTGCTGCCGGCGCTAGCCAGTGCGAAAGTTGATTTCAGGTTGGTCCCTGACCAGACACCGGAAAAAGTCCTGGTACAACTCAGGGCTCATCTGGACACCAATGGTTTTAAAGATATCGAGATCCTCAGCCTGGGCGGCAACCCCCCAGCAAAGACCGATCCGGATCACCCAGCCGTCAGGATGGCGGTGGAAGCAGCTAAAGATGTCTATGATAAGCCAACCCGTGTGATCCCCATGATCGGTGGTTCGGGTCCCAATTACATGTTTCAGAAGTACCTGGGTGTGCCGATCATCTCATCCGGCTCGGGCGATTCGGAAAGCCGGGCGCATGCCCCGAATGAGTCCATCAGCCTGGATTTATATGTAAAAGGTGCCAGGCATTTCGCCCGGTTACTGATGCTGATGGGAGAATCTTGATCAACTAAAAAAATTTCTCAATGTATTTTTATACAGGTAGCGATAGAGAAAGATTCCAGTCCAGATGTCTGTGTACTGACATTACCGGTGCCACCAATAGATTAAGATTGGGATTGCGATGAGCGCAGCAATGGGATATTTAGAATTTCCGAGTCATATGACTGGCATACCAGTTTGTTGCTTAGTCAACGATTTGTAATATAATGGGCTGGCTATTTATTGATGTCACCTTTATAAAATGTGGATTTGGATAATTTATGACGATAACAAATGATGTTCAGAAAAATAATGCATTTGTTGATTGGATCGTACGCTTTCTCAAGGGAATTCTGGTCGGTATCGGTTTCATTACCCCAGGCCTTTCAGGCGGCGTTCTGGCAGTTGTTTTCGGCATTTATGAACCCCTGATGCGGTTCCTGGGAAATTTAAAACACAAATTCATCAAGAATATCCTGTTTTTTATCCCGGTGGGGATCGGTGGCATACTCGGTGTTGTCGCTTTTTCTGCTGTGGTTGATTTCGCCTTCACGTACTACGCCGCTCTCTTCACCTGGCTTTTTATTGGTTTCATCGCTGGTACTTTTCCCTCACTTTTAAAGACCTCTGGTGAACAGGGTAGAAACTGGTACCACTGGCTGTTATTGATCGTAACAGCAGCAGGCACTGTCTTTTTGATGCGCTGGATGGATGGCATCCGCAGCGTTCAACTCACCCCATCCTTTGCCAACTGGACCCTGAGCGGCGCATTGATTGGCCTGGGTGTTGTGGTACCGGGTATGAGCCCATCCAACTTCTTGATCTACCTGGGATTGTATCAGCCGATGGCATTCGGCATCCGCAGTCTTGATCTGGGCGTGATTGTCCCCTTAGCACTGGGTGGACTACTCTGTGTGCTTCTTCTGGCAAGGCTGATCTCCTGGTTGTTTAAAAAATTCTATACAATCATGTATCATTTCATTCTCGGTATCGTGATTGGTTCCACCATTGCGATCATCCCGGAAGGCGTCAGGGGCTGGACAATCGCATTATGTACTCTCTTATTCCTGGCAGGTGCCGTCGTCTCGTATGGACTCGCAAAATTGGACGAAAAGTATTCCCGAGATGAATTGATCATTTGAAAAGGGCTTTAATTTCTAAAACCTTAGCAGACGTTTGGAGATCAAACCTCCGAACGTCTTTTGTTGTCAAATCAGAAACATACAGACCTATCAAATACTTATTGGTAGATTATCTCTGCAGGACTGTATTTGTCACGTATTCTCGTAACCAAAATTAATCCACGGCTATAATTGGATTGCGAGAAGCTCAACATGAGGAGATTCAGATGACGATTTATGGTGGTTTTGCGCCGATCTATCAACGGGGACCCTATATACGGTTTTCGCAATTGTTAGCAGAGTCTGTCTTTCCGGAATACCTGGCGGAGATGGGGATTGAAGCCAGGTATCTGTTAGATATCGCATGCGGAGAAGGTAGCTTCGCCGTTGCGATGTCAAAAATGGGCTACCAGGTCACGGGGATTGACCAATCTCATCAGATGATTGACCTTGCGCAAGAGCGTGCCAGAGCGGACAATGCACCGGTCAATTTTCAAATCGAAGATATGCGGTCATTCTCATTTGATAAATCCTTTGATCTGGTGACCTGTTTTTTTGACAGCTTGAACTACATGCTGACAATAAAAGATCTCCAGGAGGTTTTTGAAAACACATATCAAGGCCTGCGTCCTGGTGGCTATTTTATTTTTGATATGAACACGATCTATGGATTGGCAGTGAATTGGATGCAGGAGAAAACTTACATTCATAATGAAGCGGATGACTTTATTGAGATCCACCAGCAATCCTATGATTACGAAAACCAGATCGCGACGATGCTGATCACCATATTTGTTCAGCGTAAGCACTTATGGAAACGGATTGAAGAAACCCATCGTGAACGGGGTTACCCGATTGCGGATATTCAATTCCTGTTAAACGAAACGGGCTTTGAGATCGCCGGGATGTACGGCAGCCTGAAGAAACGGTCTGAAGTGCAGATCACCTCTCCCAGGGTTTGGTTTGCTGTGCGTAAACCGCTTTCGGATGTTTAAATGTTTCAGTAAAATCTTTACCGATAATTTATTTCAGCACTGCATCTTGCTGGTTTTACTATTTGTGGACAGGCTGTGCCATACCCCGTTGTTTTATGTTAAAATGATTGGAACATTCAAAGCGTGGATTGATATTTTTAATACGACCTGACATCCAGGCTCGTTATGTTACTAATTTAATACCCGAATGTCTGACCTGAAAAAACAAGCAGCCAGATACTCTATATAAATTTTTTCTTATCTAATAGATACTTTATCCAATCATTTTTCTTGACGTTGTGCTAGGAGATATTTTGCTACATGAGACAA
>JAYELT010000158.1:0-7907 GCA_034717715.1 Chloroflexota bacterium
TCGATCATGGTTCTTGAACAACAGCCGCTGGGTTTTCATCAACTCGCACGAAAATGAACAGCAACAACACACCAGCAGCTAAAATCATCAACGCTGTGCCAATTCCAAAATTGTCTGCGAGCGCGCCCAAAATCGGTGCGAAAATTGCCGTCAGCACTGTAGTGAACTGTGACTCGACAGATAGTCCGGAAGCCATCACGCGGTTTGAAATCTGGTCACTGATAAAGGATACATTCATGGGACGCCGTAAATTATGCAGCACATAAAACAATAAGAATATCAAGATAGCTAACCAGGTTACATTTCTCCAGATTGCCAACCCAGCCACAAACAGCAACCCCGCACCGGTTAAAAACGTCAGGTTGATGGCACGCCCCAAGGTACTGAAACGCCTGCTAAATCCAGCTGCACCGCGGGATGCGTAACTTGTAAAAATATAAATCACAAAGTAGACCAGGCCAATAACTAATGCGCTGCGGCGTTTATCCTCCAGGACCAGAAAGAGGGGCAACATCAACGCGAAGCTTTCCAATATGGGTTGCAAATAATCTTTGCTTGCCTTGAAAAGTCCACTAAAGCCAGAACTATTGAGAATTCCCCGCAGGGCGCGCCCGTCGGTGAACATACTCCAAAAAGACTGCAGTGTAACATGAATTTGTGAACCGATTGTCTCTTTAGAGAATTGAGTCAGTTCACCGTCCAGTTCGCGGGGGTAGCTTGCCAGGTTAATGAAGTCAAGCACATAGGGGATGGTGGCAGCCAGGAACATAGTACGGTAATCGCCTCTGTAAAAAACCAGGCCGGCTGCGATCAAGGCATTGATGGACGAGCCAAATTGCGAAAACGAGCGCGTGCGCCCATAGTATTCCACTTTAAGATGCTCCATGTTATTGAGCTTCAGGTGTTCTAAAATCAAAGCTTTATGTGTCCCCGAACGGAAGGCTTCACCAAATGCGAAAATGACCATCGCCAATGCATAGAGTGCAAAGCCAGTGACAGAATAAAAAATCAGAAACGAAACAATGTAAGCCCCGAATGCCATCAACATGGCCTTGCGCCGCCCGAAAGCATCTGCAAAAACACCTGTAGGGATTTCAAGGATGTTCGTCGCTACATCCCGGATGGCATACAGAAACCCGATTTGCAGATAACTCAATCCGACTTCACGAAAGATCAGGATGATAAACGGATCAAAGAAACGCAGGTTTTTTAAAAACCCATACAGCGCAAAGCGCGGGAACATGCGATCTTCTTTGAACATTAAAGAGGCTCCTTTTGAAATTTTTTCCGTTGATGATGCATTTGAAATTATATCAAGATAAAGGTGCAAAAATAATGATCATAATAATCTGAATTATATATTAGAGTGCCGAAGTTGTTAAATACCAAAAATATAGTTACCAATAATTCTGTAGTACAGGAAAAAGATTTTTCACCGCTTAATTTTTCACTGTTCAGTGATTGTAGTTCTGGATTGCCTGGAGACTATAGGGGACAGGGCAAGCACAGCCACAACACCCAACCATATACTCCCAATTTTATAGATTCCACCCAAAGAGAGCCAACCAGCATTAAGGGCACCCAAAGCGGCGAATGGGCCAATTGTTGCACCCAGGTCGCCAGCTGTATTGATCAGACCCAAAGCTCGGCTGCGTAAATTTTCCGGAACCTGGTCACCGGCAATGGCGGGTATCAAGGTTTCGGTGGTGCTGCCTGCTAACGGCACCAGGAATGCGCCAATCAAGGCCAGACTCCGGATTTCACCACTCATAAGCCACAATCCCAGGCCTCCCAGGGCGATTGCCCACCCAATCACCGGCCATCTCCGCCCAAACCTGTCGGATATCGAACCAGCCAGGGGGGTACTGCCGATGCTGGTCAGGTTGCTTAAGGCGGTATATAGCCCTGTCAGGGTAGCGATGGGGATAAAAATAGTCGCAATCTGCGCTCCCTTTCCGAATATATCTGAAAGCCACAGAATCCCGGTTGCCGCCAAAACGCCCCAGGTCAAGAACCGAGAAACAAAAAGAGTGAATGAGGTAGCGGCAATGACCTTCAAGGGCAATTTCTTCTTTGCTGATTTATCCACTTCTTTAACAGCAACTTTTGGCGTCACCAAATTTCCTCTGGTCTCGGGCAGGAAGAAAAACCAAACCATTGCTGTTACAGCGATGGCTGTAACACTGATCCATTGGCCGCTGCGAAAGCCAAACATATCGGTCAGCAAAGCCCCCAACAAGGAGGATACTGCAATGCCTATAAAAAACCACATTTGATAAATACCGCTGTGTCGACCGCGGTTTTCTTCTGTGGACACATCCAGCACGACAGAATTCCCACCCACCCACAAGAGTGACCAGGCCAAACCCCACAAAATTCTACCTATCAATAAAGGCCAGAACCCATGACCTATGGCATAAAATATGCTGGAGCCTGCACCAAGTGACAATGCAGCAATCAATAAACCGCGACGAGGCATCCGATCATAGAGCAACCCCACGGGACCATTCAAGACCAGGCGGATGGCGCGGTTCGCGCCCAACAGCAGTCCCACCATTGAGAGTGTGATCCCCAATTGGGCGGCGATGTCTGGATGGGGTAATACGGTATACAGGGTGGCATCTCCCAGGAGGGAGATAGATGTACCAATGCCTAATAGATTTAAAATGAATCTCGAGGATTTTTTATCTTTCATTCATGCCTTTGGTTGAGATCAGGTTATTGATCTTCTTTGCTCTCAGGTCAACCACACCTAAAATATGCATGAAGTATAGCGCGACAGCCTGGAAAATACAATTTTCATCAGTATCTCATGGAAAAGGAGACTAAATACAGACCTCTGGGTCTTTACCACCAAATTTATTTTAAAATACTGTGAAACAAATTGTGACAAATAATATTTTTATATTAGATATCAATTATATTGACATCTATAATATTTACGTGTATAATTTATATATCTTGTTCACTATTAGAGTAGGAGATATTGATGGAAACAGAAATTTTCACTATTTCAGTAAACTTGCCCACCCACGAAGAATTTGGGGAACGCTTTCCTCAATATGGGAAATACGCAAGTAATGAAGGAAGATTCTTATTTGAAAGAATTGTCTCTCCTGAGTGTTTCATCAGCGCACGAGCAGCTACGCTTGATTTACAACTACCCGCCTTAGCGGGGATTGCCGATATCTGTTATCAGTTAGTCAAAGATCAGGGAACCTTAGAATGGCGCGGCTTTATTAAACAATTTATTGGTGCTGTAGTATGTAAGCTCATGGAAGACAATGGTTTCGAGAAAACTGGCAGAAAGAGATCTGTACCCCACTCAAATTTCACCAAGGGTGAAGTGTATCGGTTAGCGGATGATAATAAGTAGGTGATTATGGGAGATATTCTAAAAGAAAATCATGCAATATTTCTAGGTTTATATACTGCATTGGCAAGAACTAGAAGTTCCTCACGTGTTGTTTACCAAAAGATTATTGAAGCCCAAAGGCAATATTTTACCAACCTAGACGGCAATAAACTGACTGAAAATCAAGCAAAAACACTTGAAGTTCTTGATGAGGCGATGCACAAATTTTATTTAGCAGGATACACATTAGAACAGCTTTGGGGAGTTCATCATTATTTGAAAGTAGCAGATCGTGGCCTACCTGACTTGTATGATGAAAACTTGACCAGCCGACAAAATGAGATTTTGTTTATGTTGTCATCTTTACTAGATCAAGCGTTATATTCATGGCGATCATTTCTAGACTTCTATTTGAAATATTTGGTACTTTTCCTCACGGGTGAATATATTATTTCTGCTTCAACAAGTGAATTTCGCAAGAAATAACAAGTATATATTCATCAAAATCCCAATGCTAAAAAGGCAAGAAAAACCGAAGAATATATGCACACTAAAGTTTTGGAACAAACCTTTGGTGGAAGTAAGCAAAGATGGGGAGATTTATTACGATCACTAAGAGATAAAACAACACATCAGAAATTGATAAAGCCAACCATTGAAAAAATACCAAACCAAGAAGGTTATGAAATTTCTTGGCCCATGATTAATCATCAAACCTACCCAGAGCTTGTACAAAGGGAATTTGAAAATAATGCTTTCGAGATGTTGCGTGAGTTGTTTCCAGTTTTGTATGGTTTTGAGTGGAAATCTGGACCTTATAAAATTGGTATGTATGCCTAGAAGACAGTTTTACAATAATTGTAAACGCTACAATAATCTGAGATTTTTCATCTTACACCTGATCCGTAAGAGTCAACATTAAACCCTCTTACCCCTGATAATAAGTTGCAATATCACAGCTGGGCTCTCCTCTGAAGAGATACTTTGGGTAAGACGAGTTAACTTTGCGAAGTGAAATTAAGGTGATCAGTTTATCTCAAAAGATATCCAATTCATTTCCGCTAGCTCAAGATCAAATTTTGGGAATTTCAATCATCTAACCCGATCACCTTCGCACAGAGCCTTGTCAATGATTTAGAAATTACACGACTTATCCGTGGGGTATTTGTTAGCAAATTTATATTATTTGAAACCGTCAAGGCATGAACACGCTGCCTAATTGATTGATTTCATTCGCGTGAATCTTTGCAATTTCCATATCGCAATAACCAACAATGCGATGATCCACCAAAAAGTGATAGACCAACCAATTTACCCACAAAATTGACCATGAAATGAAACAAAACGACAGTCGCCGTACTTCACCGGTTGTGATTGAATATCCAGATCATTATAATTAACTTCAATTTTTCGAGTAATTGATGTTAGGAAGAAGTCGGATGGGGAATTTTAGTCCACCCTTTGATATTGACTCATGTGCAGATTGTAATAGAAACCTTTGTGTCAGTAGATTTAAATGGGTACCGCTTTCGATGATGCGTCCGCCATCGATCACCAAAACTTGATCCACGGAGCGGATGGTGCTCAGGCGATGAGCAATCACGAAAGCTGTGCGCCCTTCCATCAATTGGAGCAAGGCTTTCTGGATTAATAATTCGGTACGCGTATCAACACTGCTGGTGGTTTCGTCTAATATCAGAAGAGGATCAGTCAGGATGGCGCGCGATGGCCAACAACTGGCGCTGTCCCTAGCGGAAATTGTGCGGTTGCTCGAAGACTTGGGTCTTGTACCCCTGAGGTAAGCGTCCGATATTCTCGGCCGCTTTCAATTAATTTACTAACGTGCAGAGTACCTGCAACCAATGATAGAATCGATCGCTGTATTCTGCTGTGGGGACAGCCGCCATGCCTTCCGTGTAGCCATTCCAGGAGTTGAACACCAGCCCATCTTGTCCGTAATCGATCACCATCTGGGTAAGAGCACTTTGCCATCCTCGAGTGAAACCATAGACAATGGAATCAGGGAAGACAATACTGGCGTTGTAGCCAGGTGAGACATCCATCAAGAAAGGCAGCCCTGTCTGTGACCAGCGCTGTGAAAAATCGCTTTTGTAGGCGATCAACTGCGCCTGGGAAGGAGCACCTGGGTGCCAAATCTCAGGGATGAACGATTGAATCCCAAGAATGGAATCTGTGATGAGGAGTTCCGGACCTGTGCTCTCCGGAATGGGCTTGTAAGCTCCTGGCGCATTGGAGTCGGGTGGCAGTGGATCGATGAAGAAGCCAACCCGGATACCTGTTTGTTGAAAGACTTTGTCGGCGAGGAGATCAAAACCCTGGGCAAAGCTATGATGTGCTGACGGGCTGAGGCGATTGGAGGATGCATGGATCAGAGTAATGGCGTAGCGTGGTTGACGGGACTGATCCCAGACCAATGCCCACCGGCTTGCCCATTCGGGATGTTCGGGGTTGAGCAGGTAGCGTTCGATCAGGTTTACAATTTGGCTTACCGCACCTGGCGCCACATACATATTTGTATCCGTTGGGAATTCATCCCGCAAGGTCCAATCGTTGCGGGATTCGATGAAGGGAATGATAACCAAATGGTTGTTGCTTGCCGCCTCGAACAATTCGTCGTGCGAACCGGGTGCGCATTGCATGGGGGCAATTAATGACCAGCCTGTACCACAGGGGAGAAAGTCTTCTCCCCAGGACGACATGCTAACCGTATTCAGCCCGGCTTCTACCATCTTACCCATGGCAAAGTTTTGATTGACAGGATTCACCGACCAGTTGAGATGACGCTGGTCAATGGGATGGACAGTATAGAGACCAGTATTTGGATCTGGGTTGCACTCGTAGTGATGGCTGCCATCCCGGGCCTGTCCTGGGAAGAAGAGAGTGGTTTTGATCTTTTGATTATAGAAACCAGGATTGGCCAGTCGTCCCCAAATACCTGGTAGCTTTTGGAAAATATCCTTTATTTGGAGTGCGGCAACTGAGGTTTGACTAAGCACAATTCCCTTGGGATTTTCAAGCTTTACCCAACCAGTTACAATACTCAAACCGTCATCATCCCCACTCCAATTTTCTGAAGGCAAGTCTGCAAACACAGGCGCTATACTGATGTAATGCTCGGTGTCCCAGTCATCTTCAATTATCTTGATTTGACCAGAACCCTCGCCAACCCCTGCGAGAGAACCATCCAAATTATAGACCTCCACATATACAGAAGCCGTGAATCCTGCATTCTCCCCCGCAGTGGCGATGCCAAAATTACTACGTAGTGGGACTTGGAGTTGGTCGGTCAATGGATCGTAATCCCAGGAATAATCGTCAAAAATCAATTTTTTAGTTCTGGAATTGGCGGAGGCCATTCCGGTAAGTGCGAAAAGAATGATCCCGATAATGAGAAGTACTTTTTTCATTTCTACCTCCTTTTCAGGTGTTCATTGATTAATCAAAGAAATGCCTGAGTATGTTAAACGGTAAAATGTTTCAATGCAAGGGTATGGATTGTGAAGTGCTTCACATTATAAAGTACTTCATGCTGAACCGCAATAGGATAATATTCTTAACAAGCTTGCCCTGTAAGAACTATGCCCCTGGGGCTGGGGCACAGGATGGTTATGAGCTTGTTTCCACCGCGCTCAGATTATTACAAATTCTGCCAGATGCTGTTTAGTGGGGAGTATAAAGGGGAAGAACAACTTGGGGCTTAAATTGGTGGAACTCATGTCTAGAAATTAGTTTTCCGATTCGATGTTTCCTTACGATGATCCCCCAAAGTATGGCTGCGGCTAAGGATTTGGTGCAAATGTTATTCCGGATTCCAGGCAATTTGGGATATTTGACCTCTGAAGGGGCACTCAGCTGGGACGGTGTGGCTTCTACCTCCTTTTGGATTGAAGCCAAGGAAAACATATTTTATGTTCAAATGACTCAGTTTCAACCCTATGGTTATATTCCTTTTGTGGATGATTTCAGGACCACTTTGAATGGGCATTGGTCTGGGGTAGATAAACACCTAAGTGGACTCAAACCACTTTTTACAAAAAACTGTTAGTAATTTGATTAAATATCGTTTCCCCTTTCTGAATATATCTAATCATTAACTATATTTGCCCAGAATAATCTGTGAAAGAAGCGTGTACCACCACTGGCAACTGATAACCGCTTGGTGGTTGTTTGAATGAACTTCGTTCACTTCATCGTTATCGTTTGCCAGAATCAAAAAGAGATGCCTTTTGGCATCTTCTTTTCAGTACCCTCGGCGCGATTCGAACGCGCAACCTACTACTCCGCAAGCAGTTGCTCTATCCATTAAGCTACGAGGGCTCTAAGGCGTGTAGATTCTATTCGATTATCTTATCAAGGTCAAGAGCTTGAATGTATACGCTATTCTCAAGCCGTCATCCCATCAATCAGGGTGCCAACCTTCTTCCCCTTCAGGGCGTTGGGAAGGGCTGCTTCATCCCACAGGTTCAACACAAGGATCGGCAGCTTATTCTCCATACAGAGCGAGACGGCGGTGCTGTCCATCACTTCCAGG
>JAYELT010000159.1:0-7810 GCA_034717715.1 Chloroflexota bacterium
TATTCAGCGGTATGAAGCATTCAAAACAAAGCAAAAGGATCAAAAGAACACCGAGTTGGAGCTGGAAAGCGGTCAACCAGGTTCTTTTTGTGCTTTATTAATCGGTTCCATTCAATCTACCATGGCCCTTTTTATACGTAGAATATTTGTGTTTGGTTGTTAAAGTCCTAGTTTTTGCAGTAGACTCAAAAGTGAAATAAAAATAAAACTCAAATTAACAAAGGAGATATCTTGGCTGCACCGTATCAAATTGTAAAACTCGACGACCCTGCATGGGAGGTCATAGGGCAAGGTATAACGGAATATAACACACAGCAAGCAGGGGAGGATAACGGTCAAAACCTGTGCTTTGTGTTACAAAATCCTGATGGTGAGATTGTAGGTGGTGTAATTGGCGCTACCTATTGGGATTGGTTATATGTCAATCTGATGTGGCTCAGGGAGGACCTGCGTAATCAAGGATATGGCAAAGAGCTTTTATCTCTTGCTGAGGAAGAAGCGCGCCAGCGTGGTGCCATGCATTCCTACCTGGATACTTTTAGTTTCCAGGCACCCGGCTTCTATCAAAAACAAGGCTATGAAGTCTTTGGCCAATTGGATGATTTCCCCACTGGGCATCAGCGTTATTTTTGCAAAAAGAAGCTTTAAGTTGTTAGAAGATTACAGGAAAAAATAAAGGGCACAGTATGATATAAAGTGCCCTTTGAATATCCCATAACCTTGATTATAAGGGATTTGATACGGTTTACTATTGCATCATCTCATTAACAATTTGTCAGCCGTGGTTGCTGGATTGAGCCCACAGGTTGATATCCCCTTCAACCGCATAATTATCAATTTCTTCCAACTCCTTACGGGAGAAATCTAAATTATGAATGGCATTCACATTCTCCTCCACCTGTTCCGGGCTGCTTGCTCCCATGAGGACGCTGACGACCCTTTTATCTCTCAGAATCCAAGTGATAGCCATTTGAGCCAGTGTCTGACCACGTTTTTGAGCAATTTCATTGAGGGAAGCGATATTCGCAAGGTTGTTCTCTGACAACAAGTTTTTATTCAATGAACTTTCTTTCGTTACGCGGGAGTTGTCAGGAATCCCATGCAAATACTTATCCGATAGCATTCCCTGGGCTAAGGGTGAAAAGGCGATCAGACCGACACCTTGCTGCCCTAGAATATCCAGCAGTTTATCTTCAACCCATCGATTCAGCATGGAATATGAGGATTGATGGATCAGGCAAGGGGTCCCCAGTTCTGACAATATTTCCAGAGCTTTCAAAGTATTTTTAGGCCCATAGGATGAGATGCCCACATAAAGAGCTTTGCCTTGACGGACGATTAAGTCCAAAGCACCCATGGTCTCCTCCAAGGGAGTCTCTGGATCAAAACGGTGTGAATAGAAGATATCAACATAATCCAATCCCATCCTTTTTAGGCTTTGATCCAGGCTGGCGATCAGATATTTTTTTGATCCCCATTCCCCATATGGGCCAGGCCACATATAATATCCCGCCTTCGAGGAGATGATCATCTCATCCCGGTGGCAGTGGAAATCTGAGCTGAGGATGCGACCGAAATTTTCTTCTGCAGATCCTGGGGGTGGACCGTAATTATTCGCCAAATCAATATGTGTTATACCTAAATCAAAAGCTTTTCGTATGATGTCCCTGCCATTTTCAAAGGAATCGTATCCCCCGAAATTGTGCCATAAACCTAAAGATAATAAGGGCAATTTTAATCCGCTATTCCCGCACCTTCGATACTGCATGTGGTCATAGCGATTGCTGTTGGGAAGATAGTTTGGTGACCCATTGACATAAGACATTGTTTCTCCTTGATCCGCATGAATATAAAATCATTATACTGTCATTCGAAAGATAAAAACCTGGATGGGGATGAAACAATATGACTGTGAATAAAAAGGTATTTTCTTAAATCATGATAAATCGGCTCGGAGGAAATCCATATTAAAAGAATAAATGCAAGGTAAGCACTGAGAATTAATCGTAGAAGAGGGATGTGTGGTTGAATAAAAACTCGAACAGGCAGGAAGAGTGTCGATTGGAGTCAGCTGTCTGCTATGCGCCATGAAGGGGAACTCTATTCTTAACTTATTATTAAGTCTATTCTGTGAGAAGGGATTTTGACAGGATAAAATCAAAAAACAACTATTTCTCAAAACAAAAAAATGCGATGTAATGTTACATCGCATTTCATACTTGCAAATATAATTATGAATTACTCTATTACGTCAACATTTTGGGCTTGGGGGCCCTTGTCACCTTCAACAACTTCAAATTCTACACGCTGACCTTCGCGCAGGGTGCGGAACCCTTCAGAATTAATCGATGAGAAGTGAACAAAAACATCCTTTTCTTCATCGTCACGGGCGATGAAACCATAGCCTTTTTCGCCATTGAACCACTTGACGACGCCAAGAATTCGTTCTGCCATGCTTGGAAACCTCCTTTGTACAATATTCCTACTTATCCTGCTAACGTACGTTCCAAACAAGAACAAAACGATCCCAGTCTTATCGAACTTCCGTTAACCTTCTTTTCCTAATATACTATGCAATCTCCGAATCGTCAATATGAAACCGTGTGGGGGAAAAATTAAATCCAACATCCTTAAAGCTCGTAATAGTGTGCTGTGATGACTACGGAAGACTCATCCTGATTGATCAGATTCAGCAACGCTTGTATCTGTTTTGCTAACCGCTTGTTCTTTTTTTCCTTTAACGTATTTTCTGCCTTCAAGTGCTTCTACAATGCCAGCAAGGATAAGCATCACAGCTGCGCCCTCATCTATATTGCCTATGAGAGGTAAATTGTCCGGGATAAGTTCTAAAAACCCGGAAGTAGGATTCAGGATGTAAATAATACCAATAACCGCTAATGCATAGACGAGCCAGGTTGGCCAACCATATTTGGAAAGCGGTTCACTCAAGAACCGAATAAATTTTGATGATTTTTCCTCTTCCTCTTCTCGCGGGATCAATTGATCATTCATTTGCAACCTCCATGGTATAAGCTAATGATTTATTTGTACCATTAATCGAATTTTACAATTTTAAATATTAAGCCCAAAATGACGGCAGATATTTACGGTAAGTGAGGAGATAATCCTCCAATATCTGTTGTGCAACATCCATATCCCTGATGACCGGATCAAGGAGCAATGCTTGCAGCGCCAGCTGCCGATCGCCGTTTACTACCGCGTCAACTGTAAGATGACTGATGGTGATCTCGCGCCGGATTAGTTCAGCGATACCTTCAGGTATAGGTCCAACAGGGATGCCGACAGCGCCATCAGCATTGAGCAATCCGGGTAGTTCTATGATCGCGCCAACCGGGAGATTCGGGATTTGTCCCTGGTTGGGAATATTGACGGCTTCCCAAAGGAAATCACTATCCTTGAGAATATTTTCGATAACTTCCAAAGCCCCTTCACTGTAATTAGGCACAAAAAGGTCAGGATTTTCTTGAGTTTCTATAGCTGCTTCCAATTCGACCCATTTTTCATCGCGCTCCTGGCTGTGATGCTGCCATTCATACAGTTCTAAATCAAATTTCTCCCAGGGTTTCGTGTTCGGATCGCTCATCCAGGGTAAGTATTCGCATAGGTGTTCATCTCCTGGGATTGGGAACAGACCGAATGCAGCGAATACTCGCCGGGTGAGAGGTTCAAAGGTTGCAGGAAGCTCTTCCCAGCGTTGACGGAAATGGGGGTATAGATCTTCTCCTGTTTCGCGATCCCGTAAAGCCAACATCCAGGTGAAGTGATTGACACCGGCAGCTGTAACTTTAATTTTTTCATGCGCCTGGAAGGCTGTGGCGATCATGCCAGAAGCATATTTCGGGCTGGCATGCGTGCTGGTGAAGTTGGGAGGGACGTGAATTCCCAGATCACCTGCCATGGCTTTCCCTATCATGGCATATCCAGCACCAAGTTGATGACATAGACCGATGACTTTGATCTTGCTGTGTCGATGAACAGCAGCACAAATGCGCTGCATGGGATTGGTAAAGTTAATCAACCAGGCATTTGGGCATAGTGCTTCCATTTCCCAGGCGATCTCAAGGATGGGCATGATATTTCTGGCAGCATGTGCAAAGCCGCCTGGACCGCTGTTCTCTGCATACGGTTGACGGACGCCATACTTCAATGGGATGCGGTAATCAGATTCCCACAGCGCTTCTCTGGGACCTACTTCAATCGCATTGATCACGAAGTCAGCGTCCTGGAGTGCGTCGTGATGGTGCTTAAAGGCGCTGATTTGCATATGGCTTTCCCAAACATCATTGAGCCAACGCACGAATGCTTGCATGATTTCCAGATGGGATTCATTTTGATCGACCAACACCAGTTGGCTGCCCTTCAGGGTATCACTGCGCAGCAAAGTAACAAGCGTGGTCACACCAAAGGAATAACTCCCAGCACCAATGCAAACGATCTTGGGATGATAAGGCATTGATTTTCCCCTTTCAGTCGGAGGAGGATTGTTTTAAATAAGCATCAATGGCGCGTGCAGCTTTTCTTCCTGCGCCCATAGCCAGGATGACTGTTGCACCACCGGTGACGATATCGCCGCCAGCATAAACGCCCGGCTTACTGGTTGCCATTGTGGTTTCATCAACAATAATGTTCCCCCATCGGTTGAAATCCAGATCTTCTGTTGTGCGCTGGATGATTGGGTTTGAGCCATTGCCAATCGCTACAATCGTCAGGTCAACTGGCACGTTATATTCCGATCCGGGGATGGGAATGGGACGTCGTCTACCTGAATTATCAGGTTCACCCAACTCCATCCTGATCATTTGTATGCTTTGCAGCCAACCCTTTTCGTCACCCAGGAAGGCTACAGGGTTATTCAAGAATTGGAACGACACACCTTCCTCTTTTGCATGTTCTATCTCCTCAACGCGAGCTGGCATTTCCTGATCTGTACGTCGATAGAAGATGCTGCCCTTTTTTGCACCCAACCGCAGAGCGATACGCACTGAGTCTAAGGCAGTGTTACCGCCGCCAATCACTGCCACATGTTTGCCTTCGCAATCGATCACAGGTGTGTCATATTTTGGAAACTGATAGGCTTTCATCAGATTGACCCTTGTCAGAAATTCATTGGCTGAGTAAACACCCACAAGGTTTTCACCGGGTATGTTCATGAAGTGTGGCAGGCCAGCACCCACGCTGATGAATACGGCATCATATCCCTCCTGTGTCATCAATTCATCGATGGTATAAGCCACACCAACAATAGTGTTAAGTTGGAACTTTACCCCCAAAGCCGCGAGGGCATCTATTTCTTCATGAACAATGTCTTTGGGTAAGCGAAACTCGGGAATGCCGTAAGTTAATACCCCACCCAATTCGTGAAAAGCTTCAAATACGGTTACGTCATGACCTATCCTGATCAGGTCTCCCGCACAGGACAAACCTGATGGACCAGAACCAATGACAGCCACTTTCTTGCCTGACTTAATCTTCATCGGTGTGGGTTGCGGGGTCAGGTCACCATGAGCGCGATCATAATCCGTAACAAATCGTGCCAGGGCACCAATAGCAACGCTGTCACCACGACGGGTGAGGATGCAAGCCCCTTCACATTGGTCTGATTGCGGACAAACCCGGCTGCAAACGGACGCAAGAACATTGTCTTCTTTGATCAACCGGGAGGCTTGAATGTAGTCCTTATCCGTGATCATTTGTATGAATTCAGGGATCTTAACGCCTACGGGACATCCTGCGACACAAGGCGGTCGTTTGCATGCCAGGCAGCGTTGGGCTTCATGCTGTACCAACGCTTCAGTGAAACCCAGGTTAACCTCGTTAAAATCACCCGTGCGCTCTGCTGGGTTCCGGGCAGGCATTGGTTGGCGGGGAATTCTTTGACGTTTCTTACGGTTAGCTTTTTCAAGTTCTTCTGCTGCCTTCTCCAGGGCACAATGCTCTTGGTGAAGATAGGATCGATTTCTGTTCATCAGGGTATTGAAATCAACCTGGTGTGCATCGAATTCTGGACCGTCCACACAGGCGAATTTTACATTACCTCCGATGACCACACGACACCCTCCACACATGCCAGTGCCGTCCACCATGATTGAATTCAAGCTGACAACAGTGTGGATTCCAAATGGGCGTGTCATCTCTGCTACAGCACGCATCATTGGCAGAGGACCTACTGCCAGGACGTAATCTATTGTTGAGTTTTCTTCAATTAAAGCTTGCAGCTGATCGGTGACGAAACCCTTGGCGTGGTACGTGCCATCGTCTGTACAGATTCGCACATCGTCAGCGATTTGCCTTAGTTCATCTTCAAGAAGGATCAGGGATTTCGTTCGAGCTCCGATAATGGCAGTAACATGATTTCCGGCTAATTTGAGGGCTTTTGCCTCTGGAAAGCTGACAGCGGTTCCGACACCCCCTCCAATGACCACTACGTGGCCGAATAGTTTAATCTCGGAGGGATTGCCCAATGGGCCAACCAAATCGTGGATCATGTCACCTGCTTCAAGCTGGTTCATTTCCCGTGTGGATTTTCCGACACCCTGTACAATCAGTGTGATCGTCCCAGAATCAATGTCTGAATCAACGATCGTCAATGGGACCCGCTCTCCCGTTTCAGAAACACGTACAATCACAAATTGTCCGGGTTTCTGTTTACGAGCTATCAATGGGGATATTATTGCGAATTTTTTTATGTCAGGAGCGATAAATTGTGCATCCAGGATTGTATTATTTGGCATATTGTTCTCTTATGATCCGTGTGTCGATAATGAGTTGATGATAGGATGTTAAATTAAATGAAGTCAGGAATTTCTTACAAGCTATCAACAAATTTAGTAACATTTACAAATTTAACCTTCAGGTGGTGGTGAGGCGATTTTAAAACACCAATAAGCGCTGTTGTTACTCAACGGAGATTGCAAAGGTCCCTGAAGACAATATAAACCTGTTTCCAAATTCGTTTTTGATTGGAAAAGGTCCGCTCCACCTTTTCCCTGGAAGGAAATTAATGAGATAAAATCCCCGGTTTCATAGATCAGCTTGATTTGTTCTGGAGAGGTATCTGTTTGCCAAAAGACAATCACCGGGTTTGTGTCAAAACTCGTCGGGATTCCAATGTCAAGATTCGGAATACCTTCATGCTGTCGGATATCAAAAAAGATCTCGTTTTCATAGAGAAAGACGCCGGGATAGGGCGGTTCTGTTGAAAGTTTGGGCTGTTTGTTGTTCAAGAAATCCAATGGAAGCTCAAAATTAAATAGCGAACTGGCTGTAAGGAGCCCGATGAAGCTGAAAACGATAACAACAATCCCAATCAAGGAAATCTCGAATAGACTTAATTTTGTTGGATTGTTATTGTCTTTTTGTTTTTCTTTTTTCTTCTGATCCCGTTGTTTTGGTTGGGAAGTGTTTTCCTGTTCTTTCTTTGAGGGTTTAAGCCAACCTTGATCCTTTTTACGCCAGTTGGTGCTGGTTGACGTTGGAAAGAGTGATATTGGGCGTGTCTCATCTGAAAGTTGGTTGTCTTGAATAAAAACCTTATGCTGTTTTTTATCATTAAGATAGGTTAATCCCCTTTGGGCAGGAATGTTGTTAGGATCAATTTCCAAGGCTTTCTCAAGGAAGATTTCCTGTTTATCCTGATCATCGATAATTGCAGCGATCCAAACCCAAACATCAGCATTTTGTGGTTCTTCGATGATAGCATTTTTTAAGAAATTTAATGCTTCTTGCGTGTGTCCGGCTTTAGCCGCATTGATTCCCTGCTGTAATGAGGATGTCATGAGTTCTCCTAAAC
>JAYELT010000160.1:0-7759 GCA_034717715.1 Chloroflexota bacterium
ACAGGAGGCTTTGCACTGAGGTCACCTGCGCTAAGGTTAATTATTCCTTTATAGAACGCGACCACTGCCTCTACCCCTATCTCTCGAATGATATTCTCAAATTCGTTTTTGACTTTAGGTTCAAAAACCTGATTGAAATACTCCAAACCAAATATCTTGCTGATTTCTTTTAGATATCAAGTTGGAAAGAATAATTGGAACATCACTTTTTTATATAGTACTTAGATTCAAGTATCAAGTGCAACAAAGCTCGTAGAAGAAAGGCAAGCTGAAGTAAAACAAGGCATCTTCAATCCACCAATGCAAAAGGAGCGCTCATGAGTTACTATTACCGGCTCACCAAAGAAAAAAGACGCTAATATATGCGCATTATGTCACAAGCAAACTGAAACTATCCTAGTTCACCGTTAAAAGCAAACGGAAGAAAATCTACTTGACAGTTTTCCTTGCGAAGATATACAATCCACTAAGCAGAGTTTTCGGCAATCCATCCGCATCATCAGGAGAGCGTTTATGGAAGCTATTAAAAAGCAAGAAGCAAGCAAGCCCATCAGTCATGCTGCTAAAAGAATAGCCGTCATCTTTTCTATCTTCATGTTGCTGCATCAGACCGATAAACTTCTCATCGGCCCATTACAAAACCCAATCATGGAGACCTTCAATATGACCTATACGCAATGGGGCCTGATTAATACAGGAGCCTTGGTTGTAGGTTCACTCTTGTACCCGATCTGGGGCTGGTTGAATGATAAATATAACCGCGGCAAGTTGCTGGCGTTAGCCTCTTTCATCTGGGGATCCACCACCTGGATCAGTGCCATTGCGCCAAATTTTAAATTCTTTTTAGTAACTCGCTCGTCAACAGGAATTGATGATTCAAGCTACCCGGGCATGTATAGTATGATCTCTGACCTGTACTCACCTAAAGTCCGGGGAAAAATATACGGCCTGCTGCAATTGACCCAACCTATTGGCTATCTTCTAGGTATGGTACTGGCTCTGGTATTGGCCGGGATAATAGGATGGAGGTATGTCTTCTACATTACCGGATCATTGGGTGTCGTGTTGGCCATTTTTATTTTCTTCTCTGTTAAAGATGTCCCGCGTGGTAGCAGTGAAGATGAACTCCAAGGGATTGAAACCAGCCAGTATAAATTCAGCTGGAAAGCCCTCGGTTCTATCTTCAAGAGAAAAAGCTTGATCATGGTCTATTTACAGGGTTTCTTTGGTGTCTTCCCTTGGAACGTCATAACCTTTTACATTTTTGGTTACATGGGCAAAGAACGCGGTTATAGTGATTCGACTACTTTACTTATCATGGCTCCGGCAATATTGCTGATGGCAGCGGGTTATCCAGTGGGGGGCTGGCTGGGTGATAAGCTATTCAAACGCACAAAACGTGGCCGTTTGATTGTCAGTATAATTGGAGCTGCTGGCAGCTTAATTGGATTATGGCTGTTTATGCACACTGCCAGTTCACAGGTGCTTCTGTTCGCTGTTCTGCTTTGTGCCACAGCTTTTGTTATGCCCTTCGCTTCGCCCAACATTGTCTCAACAATGTATGATGTGACCGTGCCAGAAGTGCGCTCTTCGGCTAATGCAATTGAAAGTTTCCTTGAGTCCTTTGGTGCGGCCAGCGCTCCCTTGATCGCCGGAGCAGTTGCGGACGCCACCTCAGTGGGTAACTCGATCATTTGGATTTGCAGCTCCGCATGGGCACTGTGCATCGTCTTCCTGCTAGGTGCCATCTATTTTATTCCAAAAGATATCGACACTTTGCACAAAGAGCTCGAAGCCCGCGCTGTTGAAGCCAAAGCAAAAAACTAAGGCAAATACTTGCACTCATTCACTCTGATCATTCGTTTACAATCAGCATAATCTTGGAGGTAGAGATGGAAAAAGATTTTCTCTGGTGGCGAGATGGCGTAATTTATCAAATATACCCGCGTTCTTTTGCAGACAGCAATAATGATGGAATCGGTGATCTCCATGGAATTATTAGTAAATTAGATTATCTTTCAGAACTTGGCGTGGATGCAATTTGGCTTTCGCCCATTTATCCATCACCAGATAAAGATTTTGGATACGATGTCGCCGATTATTTTGATGTTGATCCAAAATTTGGCACCATGGCTGATTTTGACCACCTTCTGAATGAAGCCCACAAGCGCAATCTTCATATTGTCCTTGACCTTGTCCTCAATCATATCTCAGACCAGAGTACCTGGTTCCAAGCCTCGAAATCTTCCTGTGATAATCCATACCGCGACTGGTTTATCTGGCGCGAAAACCCCAAAGGTAAACAGTATCCACCCAATAACTGGCGATCCAACTTTTGGGGACCAGCCTGGGAATATGACAAAACAAACAAACAATATTATTACCACATGTTTCTAAAAGAGGAGCCCGATCTGAATTGGCGCAATCCTGATGTCTATAAAAAAATGATGGATGTTTTCAAGTTCTGGCTCGATCGCGGTGTGGATGGTTTTCGTCTGGATGTTTTTAACGAATATTTTAAAGATGACGAGTTCCACGATAATCCGCCTAAATTGGGTATTCGCCCCTTCGAATGGCAAAAGCATATTTTCGATGTCAGCCGCCCAGAAATGATGAGCGCGCTCAAAGACATCCGTGCTATTTTAGATAGTTACTCGGAAAGGTATGCAGTTGGTGAAACATTCCTGGCCACCACAAGCGAAGAAGCTGCGAATTATATTGGCCCAGATAAACTGCACGCCGCTTTTGATTTCACTTTCTTGGAATGCCCCTGGAATTCTAAACGTTTCTCCTCCGTCATTACTAGGTGGGATAGCCTGCTTTCGGGGAATGGTTGGCCTAATTACGTTCTCAATAACCATGACCAACCTCGTTCTGCCACTCGTTATGGCAGGGGAGAAAATGACGAAAGATTAAAAGTCGCCGCTGCCATGCTCTTGACACTGCGTGGAACCCCCTTCCTATACTACGGTGAAGAAATTGGAATGCGCGATATTAAGATTAAGAGAAGTGAAATTCTCGACCCGGTTGGTAAACACTACTGGCCCTTTTTTGTTGGCCGCGATGGCTGCCGCTCGCCAATGCAGTGGGATTCAAGTGAAAATGCTGGTTTTGGTAAAGGGAAACCCTGGCTAAGAGTTCACCCAAATTACCTGCAGCGAAATGTCAAAGCCCAAGCAGAAGACCCAAATTCGCTGCTGAATTTCTATAAACATCTGCTGGCCATTCGAAAAACTACCCCTGTGCTACAAAAAGGCTCGTTTATTCCCCTCACCTGTAATCTTCACCGCTTGCTGGCTTACTTGCGCCAGGATGATGATCAAACTGTGCTGGTGGTGCTCAACTTCAGCCACCGTAAGGCTCATCTGACCATGGACCCACAACTGAGAGAAAAAGATTGGCAACTACTGCTTTCTAACAAACGCAACCGGGTACCTGAGACAAAAAATAATTGGTTGCCTATCGTGGGAGATGAAGCTAGCCTTTATATTCGCAAGAACTAAAAATAAGTAAGGAGATCACTTTATCACTAAAGAAAAGACCTTGCAAGAACGAAGAACTATGAGCTGGAAAAGATCGTCCAGTTAAAAATATCATTGAGTCTACTGTAAAAACCAGCACCTTAAAAACCAAACACACGATTATCAAATGCAAAACTTGCCAAAAAGCGCCAAATAACATTCAACAAAAATGACAAAAAAGGATGGGGTTGATTCCTTTTTTCTCCATCTCTGTACTTTTTTCGTTGTTTTCGATCATTTTCATCGCTTTGTAGCGTTGAATTCGCCTGATGTTACTCATAGCAGCGTATCCAATCACCATACAGGCGACTCTGAACTGACCCCTGACGGGTAATTTCCCGGCTGGAAAAGGATGTTTGACTTGTCTGACCGTAGCTTCCACAGCCGCCCGCAGGTTTCTGACCTCTCCACACTATTACGGGGGTTTCACTTCGTTCCAGGGTTCCGCTCTGCTTCACGACGTGGCGATCTAAGACGTCCTTTTTGGGTGAAATTTATCGGTCATAAGACAGCCCCACAAAATTTCTTGTGTTATTAACATATTTGGCCAAAGACTGCTAATCAGTGCTGGCTTTAGCAACAGAGCAAACTATGAATTCATTTCTCTAAAGAGTTAAACATAAATATGGAGTTGCGTTATTTATGTTTTTGATATAAAATGTAAATAAAGAAAAATCTTATTTACGTTTTCTACAACAGACCTATGAAAAATACAGATTTCTCAAATCAAGCACCCGGTAAAGTCATTCGCACGTTGAAGGGTTATCCGGCATTTATTCCAAATCCCTTACCGCCAGATACGGATTGGTCTAATAAGCTCTTAGCTGCGTTATCGCAAGCCGATCGCAGTTTAGCGCGCCTCGCAGAAGTTGGTAATGCGTTTCCTTTTCCGCATGTGGTTGTTAGACCTTTTATCCGTAAAGAAGCTGTTTTATCCTCACAGACTACCAAGGTCAGGGTTTGGGTAAATGGCTGACGCAGGTCATCCTGGATGTCCTGGATGAGGAGGGTGTGCGCTGGACGATGCTGGGGACACGGGATGCCCACGAACTCTATGAGGATTACGGCGGTTTCCAAAAGCTTCATCTGCCGGAGAAGTGGATGGGGCGGGTCAACCCGCGCCTCCTGCGCAGTTCCGGACAACCCTACCCCGTGCCCGGAGATGGGATGTAAAAAAACTGGGATAAGGTATTTGGTAATAGGAAATTAGGACCTGGATTTTGAAATGTTTTGTTGGGTCTTTTTTAATGGGGGATTAATAACATTTTTTAAAATATGAGAATGGATTAATCCATTATAATAAGCATAAGGGATCTCCACGGCACAAAGAGGGTAGTGAGAATCCCTGTGAACAAACGTTTGTTTACTCTTGGATTGACCCACAAGTGATAAAGGAAGTGTGTTGTGAAAACCATCGTTGCGGGTGCTATCGGTGAATGTGTGCATGTCGCCGGCGTGTATAATTTCCTGCGTCTGGCCGAGCGAGCCGGCTGGCGCACGGTGTTTCTGGGCCCGGCAATCTCCATTGATGAGGTGATTTCAGCAGCGCGGGAAGAGAACGCTGACCTGGTGGGCGTGTCTTACCGCCTCACGCCGGAAACAGGGGAGCGTTTGTTAGGCGAATTCTCTGAAGCGGCGGACGAACTCCGTCAGCGGGGCATTCGCTTTGCCTTTGGCGGCACGCCGCCCGTGGCCGAACGCGCTGAGGCACTGGGTTTCTTTGAGATAGTCTTCGATGGCACCGAGAATGCGGATGAGATTTTGGCTTACCTGCGCGGGCAGAAACCCGGCGCAATGGACGAATCCGATTATCCACAGACCACCATTGAACGCGTCGAGTGGAAAGCACCCTATCCCATCCTGCGGCATCATTATGGTCAGCCGACCATGGAAGCGACTTTGAAGGGCATCCAGCAGATTGCTGAAGCTCGGGCGCTGGATGTGATCTCCCTGGGGATTGACCAGGATGCACAAGAAAACTTTTTTCATCCCGAAAGGCAGAACAAACGCCGAACAGGCGCAGGAGGTGTGCCGGTGCGGTCGCCTGAGGATTACCGGGCGCTGTATGAAGCCAGCAGGACAGGTAACTATCCTTTGTTGCGATCCTATTCTGGAACGGATGATTTTATTAAATTAGCTGAGATGTATGCGGAAACCATCAATATCGCCTGGTGTGCCATTCCCATCTTTTGGTTCAACCAGATGGATGGACGCGGTCCCTGGGGATTGAAAGACAGCATCCGTAAACACCAGGAGGTGATGGCGTGGTACGGCGCGCATGACATCCCGGTGGAGTTAAACGAACCCCACCACTGGGGCATGCGCGATGCCCCTGATGGAATTTTTGTGGTTTCCGCTTATCTCTCTGCCTATAATGCCAAAGCCTTTGGCGTGCGGGACTACATCGCCCAGATGATGTTTAACAGCCCGCCCGGCACCTCCGATGCCATGGACCTGGCGAAGATGCTGGCTTGTCTGCGGATCACCCAGCCGCTGGAAGATGAAAATTTCCGTATCTTGCGGCAGACGCGCACTGGCTTATTGAGTTATCCCCTGCAGGATGACACTGCCCGGGCGCACCTCGCTGCCAGCATTTATCTGCAGATGGCAGTAAAACCCCATATCGTCCATATTGTCGGACACACGGAAGCGCATCACGCTGCCACGGCCGAGGATATCCTCCAGGCCAGCCGCATGGCACGGCAGGCGATAGAGAACGCGTTGAAGGGGCAGCCGGATATGACCCAAGACCCAGAAATCCGAGAGCGTGTTGAGGAACTCCTCCGGGAAGCTGACGTTACCCTGCAAGCGATACAGTCCCTTGCGCCAAACGATATCCAAGATCCGCTCACGGATCCAGCAGTTTTATCCAAAGCTGTTAATGTTGGCATTATGGACGCTCCTCATCTTAAGAACAATCCCTTTGCCCGCGGTGCCATCCAAGCCCGGATCGTAAATGGCGCCTGTGTGGCAGTGGATTCATCGGGAAAACCAATTTTAGAAACCGATCGTCTTCATCATATTCTCAAGGAGTAATCATGACAAAGAAAAAATTTACTGTGATTGGTGCTGGTAATGGGGGCAAAGCCATGGCGGCGTATTTGGCAATTGCTGGCCAAGATGTAACCCTGTATAACCGCACTTTCTGTCATATTGAGGTCATCGCGAAGCGCGGCGGGATTGACCTGGAAAGCCCTCCCAGTGGACCGCACGGTTTCGGTGTGCTTAACAAGGTGACCGACGATATTGAAGAAGCATTAATTGATGCTGAGGTGATCATGGTTGTGATCCCATCTTCTGGTCATGGGGATATTGCCCACTTGGTTGCGCCTCATCTGAAGGATGGGCAGATCATCATCCTGCACCCGGGACGTACCTGCGGAACGATTGAATTCAGGGAGATTCTGACCCGCTGCAAGTGTCAGGCGGATATCGTTTTAGCGGAAGCCGAGACCTTTATTTATGCCAGCCGTTCTGATGGACCCATCCAGGCACGCATTTTTCGGGTCAAGGAAGCGGTACCTTTGGCAGCCCTGCCCGCTGTGGATACGCCCAAGGTACTGGCAGCTGTGGAACATGTCTATCCACAATATATTGACGGTATCAACGTGCTGCAAACCGGATTAAATAATATGGGCGCTGTTTTTCATCCTGCGTTGGCGATCCTCAACGCCGCCCGGATTGAGTCAACCCACGGCAATTTTGAATTTTATATTGACGGCGTGACCCCTTCAGTGGCAAAGGTGCTCGAAGCGATTGACCGTGAACGCGTGACCGTTGCTTCATCATTGGGAATTAGAGCCCGGTCTGCGATGGAATGGCTGCAGCTAGCCTATAACGTGCGTGGGGAAACGCTTTACGAAGCCATCCAAAACCAGACTGGGTATTTTGGCATCAATGCCCCCAGCACCTTACAGCACCGCTACATCTCCGAGGATGTGCCTATGAGCCTGGTACCGATCGGTGCCCTGGGTAAGCGTTACGGTGTCTCTGTGAATGCCATTGATGCGATTATTCGGCTGGGCTGTATTCTGCATGGTACGGATTACTGGCGGAAGGGGCGCACACTGGATAAGCTCGGCATTAAAAACCTAAGCGTGGGGGAATTGACACGCTACGTTAACGAGGGTGTGCGGGAGCTTTGATTCACGCCAGCTAAGGAAAAGTTAGTGTTATCGAAATTCCACGTCAACAACAATTTTATGGATCACTTCAACATCCTTTACTGCAAAAATACT
>JAYELT010000161.1:0-18816 GCA_034717715.1 Chloroflexota bacterium
AATCTACACGCTTACCGACTTTTACAGAGCCACCACCGTTGGATATACCGACTTATACATCTGCAACTGAGAATATAGGTGTTGGCGGAGTTCCGATGGGCTTGATAATTATTGGTCTTGGAGCGCTAGGTATATTCTTAGGCGTGATTGCTTTGATAAGCGGGCGTTAGGTTGGAGATCTGAAGAACGCTCCTAAACTCTTGAAGCAATTAACACCAACTTTGTGAACGATATCGGCTTCACAGATTGTAACCTGGGCACCATGTTCTTTTAACCAGGCGGCTGATTGGCGTGCTTTGTTAAGGGGCACGATTTCATCCTGGTTCCCATGAGCAATAAAAATCTGTTTTCCTTTTAGATCACGATTGTTTAGATCCTTTTGCCAGGATTGGGGGATGAAACCGGACAGCGCAGCCATTTTCCTTACTTTTTCCTGGTGGAGAAAGGCGAGGGCATACGCTAAAATCGCTTCCTGACTGAATCCCATCGCATCCAATTGAGCGCAGTTTAATTGATGTTCTTCCAGCCATGTATCGATGCGCCAGATGAGCTGATCTGTTATCTCCTCGTAGAGAGTGATAATCGGCCACTTTGGATGGATTTCATGCCAGCTGTATTGATGTACTCCTAACCGGATGGGGGCGCGCGGTGCAAGTATTTAATAAGTACCCGGTATTGGATTTGTGAGGGTCCACATCACATTTTCGTTCCCAAGATGTCCGTGAAAAAGTAATAGTAATTTGGTTTTCTCATTAGTTTGTGAGTGTTGTTGGATACGAAAGGACCAGCCATTAATCTCAATATTTTCAGGTTGAATGCCATCCTTCATTATTTTGCTAACCTTTCCATCAATCTCAGAATCAACCAGATCAGTAAAATTAGAAACAGAACCCCTAAAAGGCTGAATAGACCTAAAAGGGCAGCATAAAGACCGAAAAAAAAGTAAATTAAACCAAGCCCAAGTGTAAAAACCAGGACCAGGAGACCAATTACAAGTCGTTTTTGAGTGACTTGTGAATATTTCCTCAAATCTGACATGTTTATTTATTCCTTGATATTTTCCCATATATCAGGAGTTGGTTCTGGCATGACCTGGTGCTTAACTTTTCTTTGGATGCGCTTTGTCCAGTTGGCTTCCGATTTGATTATGGTCAGGGTTTCCTCGGTGGCATTAATACCAGCTTGGATCATTTTTTTGGTGTCGATATTCTGAAGCAGACCGATATGGCCTACTGGAGGAGAGATAATAACCTCAGGTTTATAGACCTTCATGGATAACTCCGTTAAACGTTTGCTTGAAACCTCAATCGAACGCGTGAAGACCTTAAGTGCTTGCACAGGTCGTAATCTTGCCAGATGTTCGATAATTTGCGATGGACCGGGGATGGGAAGTGGAAGAGCGGGTTCTTTACCAGACCAATCTTCCGGTACTTTATTGAGTATCACGGCGATGACGGGTAAATCAGGACGCATCCAACGTGCAACCTGTACCGGGACTGGATCAAGAACGCCACCATCAATTAATACTCTTCCACCGATCTCCTTACTGGGAAATACGCCGGGAACAGCAATGGTTGCCAGAACAGCATCAATTACTTTTCCTTTTCGGAGGATGATTTCTTTTCCTGTATGAAGGCTGACAGCTGTTGCAGCAAATGGAATGACTAGTTCATCAAACGTACGATCAGCTAACAACTCGGATAGTTTGTTTGCAACACTTGATAAACCTAACAAAGAAGGATGATTGTTCGATCGACGACTGAAAGACCGGTTTTGATCCAAGTCATTGACGGTTTTTTCTATTTTTTCGGTGCTGAAGCCTGCCGCATAAACAGCTCCAACCAAACCACCAGCACTTGTACCTGCAATCGCGCGTATTTTAAATCCATGTGATTCCAAGGTACGTAAAACACCAATGTGTGCCACACCGCGTACACCGCCGCCGCCTAATGCCAAAGAAATTTCCATAAGTTTCATCGCTCCTTGAACATATTATTTTTTCCTCGTATCCTATTATACTTAGCTGTCAGAAGACCTGTTCTGTGTTCGTTTTTCTGATGTTGTGAGTTTCATCGGTTGGCGGAGGTATGGTTATTAAAATTACCAGTTTGTGTTAAAATAAATCCCAATGAATGACATTAAGGTTATATCACGTAATCGAAAAGCAAAGTTTGAATATGATTTATTCGATACTTATGAAGCGGGAATTGAGCTGCGCGGTTCAGAGATCAAATCGATTCGAGCTCGTCAGGTTTCCCTCTCTGAAGCTTATGTAAGCACGAATGGACGTCAGGCGTGGTTGGTTGGCGCACATATTGCCCCATACGATCAGGCCAGTGTCTTTAATCATGAGCCAGATCGGGACAGGCGGCTTCTTTTGCATAAGAGGGAAATAAAATCTTTATGGGATGGTGTGCGATTGAAAGGAATGACAATTATTCCAATCAGTTTATATTTACGTGATGGTATGGCCAAAGTAGAAATTGCATTGGCGAAAGGCAAGCGTCAATATGACAAACGCCAAAGCATCAAGAAACGTGATATGGCACGTGATACTGACCGTGAATTAAGCAGAAGAAAGTAGGATCGTGCAAGTTGTTCCTTTTCACAAAAGAAAAATGAAAGTTAATATTCATGTTTAACAACATCGTTGCGCTGGGAATAACTTCGGTGATCGCTTTGGCCCGGCTTCGCATTAATGATTTATTTGCCCATAAAGGGTGGATATCAAGTACCCTCAGCAGGAAAATCATTCACATCGGTACAGGGCCGATTTTTGTTTTATGCTGGTTGTTTTTTATCGATTCTAACCTGGCACCATACCTTGCTGCTATTGTTCCCTTGGGGATTACGCTGCAATTTGCCCTGGTGGGTTTGGGTGTCATAAGAGATCCATCAGCTGTAGAAGCAATGTCTCGAACTGGTGATCGTCGAGAAATTCTCCATGGGCCACTATTCTATGGGCCTGCGTTTGTTCTTCTAACGATTGTTTTTGACGACGCTCTCCTGTTGGGATTGTTGCATTGATGGTATTATGCGGCGGTGATGGATTGGCTGATGTTGTTGGAAAACGGATGAACAGTGTGAAACTTCCCTGGTCACCAAGAAAAAGCCTTGCAGGTTCTGTGTCAATGCTGATCGGAAGTTTCTATTTTGCAGTCTTGATCCTGAGTGTTTTCGTTTGGCAAGGTTATTTTGAGGTTCCAATTACAAATTATCTATTTCCCATTGGCATGATTGCGGTGGTGATCACGCTGGTCGAATCATTACCTTTTAATGATGTTGACAATATAACCGTCCCGTTAGTTTCTGTTTTGTTAGCATTGTTGTTATTTTAATTTGAGGAGGATCTTTTGAGTCTGGTTAAGATCGATGGGTCAAATCTTTCAATTGCCGATGTCGTCGCAGTTGCCCGGAATGGGGCAGAAGTGAAGCTGACATCAAACGCCATAAATGTTATTCAGCGCAGCCGTGATTGGGTTAAGACCATTATTAAGAGAGGGGATCCCGTCTATGGGATCAACACAGGATTTGGTATTTTTGCTGAACAACGCATTCCATGCGATGATGCGGCGAAACTCAGCCGAAACCTGATCATTAGTCATGCAGTGGGAACAGGCTCCTCATTAGATGAAGAGATCGTCCGGGCGGCTATTTTAATTCGGGCAAATACATTAGCAAAGGGCTTTTCAGGGGTCAGGCTTGTCGTTGTCGAGAAACTATTAGACCTATTAAATCAACACCTCACACCAATCGTCCCTTCGCAAGGATCACTCGGTTCATCAGGTGATCTTTGTTCATTATCTCATCTGGCTTTGGTGTTCACCACAGATTCACAAGATCTTGATAATGAATCCGGACAGGCTATTTTTGAAGGCAATATTTATTCGGGCAAAGAAGCAATGGCTCGAGCTGGGTTGGAACGGATTGTACTTGGTCCAAAAGAAGGTCTGGCACTCAATAATGGTGCAACCTTTTCAGCGGCAATAGCAGCACTGGCAGTTAATGATGCTGAAGTGCTTTTAAAAGTAGCAGAGATCTCACTGGCAATGACATTGGAAGCTGTGATGGGATGCTCTGGTGCTTTTGATGAGCGGATACACAAAGCCAGGGGACATCGTGGACAAATACGGGTGGCAAAAATGGTCCGGGGGCTAACACACGGAAGCAGCTTGATTGATGCTGGAGTACGTATTCAGGATGCCTACTCCCTGCGATGTGCTCCCCAGGTACAGGGAATTGGTTGGGATATCATTGAATTTGTAAAAAATATTATTGACACTGAGATCAATGCGTCAACGGATAATCCGCTGCTTTTTGAGCCAGGGATTGCGATCTCAGGTGGTAATTTTCATGGGGAACCAATCGGTGTCGTGATGGATACACTTGGTATTGCAATGGCTGAGATTGCTTCGATCTCTGAAAGGCGAACTTATCGGTTGTTAGATGAGCATTTGAATGCAAACCTGCCGCCAATGCTGGTCGATAGCCCGTCTGCAGCCGGATTAAATTCGGGGCTGATGATGCCGCAATACACTGCGGCTTCACTCGTCCTCGAAAATCAGACCCTGGCATCGCCTGATTCTGTTCGCTCCCTTCCCACCTCAGCAGAACAAGAAGACCATAATGCAAATTCTATGACAGCAGCTCGGCACGCACGTGATATCATCAAAAATACTACACATGTACTCGCTATTGAAGTGTATACGGCCGCACGTGCTTTGGATTTGCGTTTACGAAAGAATCCAAAGGCTGTTTTCGGTGAAGGAACTGAAAAGGCTTATAGAGCCGTCCGTGAAATCGTTCCTTATCAACCCGGTGATGCCTGGTGGGGGCCGGAAATTGAGAAAGTTCGAAATCTGATTATCAGAGATTTTAATAAGATATCCCCGAATTGTTGACAATATGGATAAATTGGATTATTTTAATCATATTATGTTAAGAAATGAAAGAATATCAAGACGCGAATTCTTAGCAATTTCAGCCTTGGCGTTAGGTGGCTTGGCCTTTAATCGAACAAAAAATGGCAACTCATTTTTTGATCGTGGAATCCTTGTACAGGAGGATCCCCCAACACCTGAATTCCCGGAAAATATTCAGCTTGGCAGAATGTGTGTGGGTGAGCCAGGTGCCAATGTTGATATTAAAAGCGAACCATATTGGAATGCGCCCTCATCGGGCACCGCATTTTATGATGATGTATTTCTTTGGAAGCAAGAAGTGATTGCCAGGCAACTGGATCAAAATCGAATAAATCAGCGCTGGGTAGAAACACCTGAGGGATATATCTATGCGGATTATCTTCAGAAAGTGAAACACATCCCGCAAGAACCCCTCAACCAGCTGCCTGAAACACCTGATGGCGGACAGGGGATGTGGATTGAGGTTTTTACACCTTTTACAGGACTTGATTTTGTGAAACCACCTTCCCAACATTGGGCCAGGGCAGCGGTTAGACCCAGAATTTATTATTCTCAGGTTTTCTGGGCTTTCAATATCCGCCGGGATCCTGTATCTGATACACCCCAGTATTTATTAAAACAATTGCATGGTGCTTTTGATGATGCTTATTGGGTCGATGCTTCGATTTGCCGGCAGATCACCCCGGAAGAAATTGCACCCATCAACCCTGATGCTGAAGATAAACGGATTGTGGTTGATCTAAATTATCAAACACTCACATGTTTAGAAGGTGACCAGGAAGTTTTCTTCACCAAGGTGACCACCGGTGGCTACAATTACGAAGAGGAGAAATGGCTGACTCCCTTAGGTGCCCATACTATTTGGCGTAAGATGGTGTCAACGCATATGAGTGCAGGAGAAGCCGTTGGGAATTATGACATCCCTGGTGTTGCCTGGACAACTCTTTTTGATAATAATGGCGCAGCAGTACACGCAACATACTGGCATAATTACTATGGGACAGCCCGATCCCATGGATGTGTCAATTCACGTCCTGAGGATGCGAAGTGGGTTTGGCGCTGGACACAACCTGCAGTACCATATTACCCGGGTGAATTGACAATCCAGGGTATGAATAAGTCGACAATCGTTGAAGTTGTTGCAGCATAAACAGGGTAAATGATGCAGCTGATCAATGTGTCTATCGGATTGGCTTTCTTGGCTGGTCTTGCTTCATTCTTCTCCCCTTGTGTCTTTTCCCTAATTCCAGCATATATCGGTTATCTGGGGGGCCGCTCACTTGCCCAGGGTGATTTTGATAAGAAGACTCGCAGGGTGGGTACTTTTTTTCATGGATTGGCTTTTGTTTTTGGGTTCTCATTCATTTTTATCATTCTGGGTATCGCTTTTTCAGCATTAAGTCAATTTCTCTATCAAACTCGAGGGATTCTGGCAAAAACAGGCGGCGTAATCATCATCTTATTTGGTTTGCATATGACTGGACTGCTTCGAATCCCTTTTTTTGAATATGAACTAAAACCCCAATCAAAATTAACCCAGGGGGGAAGTTTGTTTTCCTCGTTCTTAATGGGAATCTTTTTCTCAGCTGGTTGGTCACCTTGTGTTGGGCCAACATTGGGGATGATTCTTACATTGACAATTGATGAAGCGAAAATCAGCCAGGGAATCTTCTTACTTAGTGCTTATTCCCTGGGGATGGCAATACCATTTCTGGCAGCGGCGTTAGGAATGAGCTGGGTAACCAAAATACTGCAGAAGTACAGCAAGGCAATGAGGATAGTACAATATTTATTGGGTGCGATCTTAATCATAGTTGGTATCTTGCTTTTCTTGGGTATATATCAGCAGATGATCTCCTTTGAATCAATAATTGATTTGGGAATTTAATGAGGTTTATCTGGAGATGTATTGATTAAGAAGAATTGGATCATTGATTCAGGCTTGGCAATTATTGTTCTAGCAATGTCAGCTTTTGTCTATTTTCGGCTTGAAAGAATGATTAATTTCTTCCGCAGCAACTCTGAAATCCCAATCACCCAAGAGGGTGAGGATTCAGAAGGTGTAATCCAACTTACACCTACGTTAGATAAAGTGATGCCCGCGTTTGATTTTGAACTAATGAATCTGAACGGTGAAAGGGATTCACTATCTGATTTTTATGGTAAACATATGATGGTAAACTTTTGGGCAGTTCGGTGCCCTCCTTGCCGTGGAGAACTGCCCCTGATACAGACTTATGCTGAACTTTACGAAGACGAATTCGTTGTCTTAGCAATTTATGCTGAAGAAGAAAATTACGTCTATAATTTTTTCTAGGATTACAAAGGTAATATCGTGTTTCTTCTCAATCCTGGTCATCCAGCAGCAACAGCATATAAAGTGCGAGGATTATCAACTTCTGTGTTTATCGACTCGGAGGGTTCCATTTTGACAACACATATTGGTGAAATGAATGAAATGCAATTAAGTGCATATCTAAGAGAGATAGGTGTTTTTGAATGATTCAGGTGATGCTTTTTATTAAAAATGATGACCCTCAGATTGAGCGTATCCAGAGTGATCTGTCTGAAATTCAACAAGATTTTCCACATCAGCTTCACATCATTGATATTAATCAAGACCAGGTTTTGCTGGAAGAATATGAGAATAGAGAGCCTGTTCTGGATATCGGAGTTTATCGATTGATCAGGTCCTTTGATTCATCTGAAATACGTTTTGCATTTGAAAAGGCAGCCGCACGTTTGAAAGAAGCTCAAAAAAAGCGAAATGATGTCTTGGTACGTCGGATCACTGAACCATTACTTATGACCAAATCGGATCGTTTTTCTCGATGGTTCTCCAAACATTACATGGTTTTATTGAATTTATTCACATTCCTATATGTGTTTTTAGCAGTCCTTGCACCCACATTCATGCATGTTGGATGGGAGACACCGGCGAAAATCATCTATAAAGTTTATCGTCCTTTATGTCATCAACTGGCTTTCCGCACATTCTTTCTTTTTGGGGAACAAATTTACTACCCAAGGAAATTGGCAGGCTTGGAAGATGTGATCTCTTATGGAGAAGCTACTGGTTTTGATGAATACGATATCAACACAGCAAGAGAATTCCTGGGAAATGACAGGTTGGGGTATAAAATGGCTCTTTGTGAACGTGATATTGCCATTTATGGTGCAATTCTGTTATTTGGCATGGCTTTTTCAATGACAGGCAAGAAAATAAAACCGCTGCCCTGGTATCTATGGATCATTATTGGTTTGGGTCCTATTGGCCTGGATGGATTTTCGCAGCTGCTCAGCCAAACAGGATTATCGATCTTCAATTGGCTTCCACTTAGAGAAAGCACACCGTTTCTTCGCACGATCACAGGGGCTCTGTTTGGGATGGCGACAGCCTGGTTTGGGTATCCATATTTAGAGGAGTCTGTTCTTGAGAATCGGCGTGAAATGCAGCTAAAGCACGCCATAGTTAAACAAATTTCAAGTTAAAGGTTGACATATCGATGGGTTTCAAAGAAAAACAAGGATTAAGATATTTTCAATTAAATATATTTAAAAATCAACCCCTTTTTCATGCTGTGCTGACTCGTCAGGGCGGTTTCAGTAAGCCGCCTTATGACAGCTTGAATACGGGAGGGACAGTCGGTGATGATCCTCAGGCGGTACTGAAAAATCACCAACGTATTTATGAAGTGTTTGGTTATGATTACTATTCAAGGTTTGACGTTTGGCAGGTGCATGGAACAAACGTTATATGTACAGATGTGCCTCGTCCCCCGCAAACAGCATATGCTAAGGCTGATGGTATCTTGACAGATCAACACAACCTGTCTTTATTTATGCGTTTTGCGGATTGCGTACCGATCCTTTTATTTGATCCGAAGAAAAAAGTGATCGGTATTGTACATGCTGGATGGCAAGGTACCGCTCATCGAATAATTCAAGTCGCCGTAGAAAAAATGGCATGCTGTTATGGTTGCCAACCTGAAACGCTGCTGGTGGGAATTGGCCCAGCAATTTGCCAGGATTGTTATGAGGTTGGGAGTGATGTTTATCATTCTTTCTCTTCAAACTATGGTGGTGATGCTGAACGATTTTTTAAGATTCGTCATGGTAACTATTATCTGGATCTATGTGGTGCAAACATGGAAATTCTTAAGAAGGCAGGCGTTACTCAAATTGAAAATGCTGATATCTGCACAGCCTGTCATCCGGAGGACTGGTATTCCCACAGGGGCCAGCATGGAAAAACAGGCAGATTTGGTGTATTAATGTCACTTGATCTTCATTAACAGGATTTAAAATACCATTGAACCCAAGAAAAGGTACATTTATTAGAAGTGATTGTGGTGGATGGTAGGCTTATATTTGGTACAAAGCTAATGAGAATATATCTCTTATGCGTAATTATGAAATGGATTTTATTTCAATTGGGAGAATAAATGAGTTTAATTATTACTTTGATTAATACAGTTGTATCTTTGTTGACATTATTGATTATTTTGAACACTTTAGTCAGTTACTTCTTAAGTCCTTATCATCCGATTCGCAGCGTCTTAGATAAAATCCTTGAACCAATGCTTGCTCCCATTCGCAGATTGATCCCCCCAACATTTGGCTTTGATTTCAGCCCCGTAGTTTTGATCATCTTGCTTCAGGTAATCAATGCGATTTTGATTGCACTCATTCGAAAAATCAAATAATGAATAATTACTTCTCATATAAAATTCTGCCGCATGATGGACAAAATACCAGTTGGTTGGATAATCGAATTAACTGTTGATCTGCAGGTGTCAATGCTTGACCGCATATACTGCATCCGCCTTCTGAGACTTCTGCAATTGCCGTTCCCCTTTTCTGTACTCTCAACCGATTGTAGAGGGATAGGTCTTCTGGGGGGATAGCACCCAGAACAGCTTCTTTCTCTCTCAATAACCGTTCCAAATCATCTTGCAATTTTAGCTGTTCACCCAATAATGAAGCGTTCTCTTCAGCTGTTGTTGCTTTGGCCTTATTCAATGCCTTTTCTGCTTTCTTTTCACTCGTTTCTGCAGTTTCATTCTCGATCATGGCTTCGAGTTGTTCATCCTCTAATTGGTTGATGTAACGCTTGAGTGCTTCGCTTTCCATCTGCAGATCTCTTAATTCCTTTGGATTTGATATTTTTCCATTAAAGAGAGCGTTTTGAACCAATTTTCTCTTTATCCTTTTTCCTTCAACCTTGTCTTCTATTTGATTTAGCTTGATCCGAATACTTTTAGTGTTCTTTCTTGCTCTTTCCAGGACTTTTATTGCCCGTCGAACCCGAAGATTGTCATTAAGTGCCTGGTCGATTGAATCGAGTCGTTCCCTATTCTTATCGATTTGGGAATCCAGTTTTTGTAATCTGTACAGGTTTAAGGTTTTGCTCATAAGGATTGGCCTTTCATTTTTTCCTTTTTATAAGGCTGAACCTAAAGAATGGAGACTTATAGTTATGTTCTACCACTTGTCTCATATTTTATCATTATTCATACCGGTGTCTCTTATGATCTTCTGAGCTTAATGTTGCTATTTCCCGAGAAGTGAAGAAATAGGTTAAAATAATCAAAATTCGTTAATTTGATTCCATCTTTTTCTTATCATTCAGGAGTTCAACAATGTCGGTTGATATTTCATATATTCAAAACCTTGGAGATAAACTAAGGAAGAACCTCAACAAAGTAATTATTGGAAAAGATGAACCTACCACCCTGACAATAATTGCATTTTTATGTCAAGGGCATCTATTAATTGAGGATGTTCCTGGTGTGGGAAAAACGATGCTTGCCAGGAGCCTTGCAAAATCACTTGGCTGTTCCTTTAAGCGTATCCAATTTACACCCGATATGCTACCCAGTGATGTCACCGGTGTCTCAATATATAACCAGAGCACCAAGGAATTTGAGTTTCGTCCAGGGCCGCTAATGGCACAAATTGTCTTAGCTGATGAGATCAACCGGGCGACTCCAAAAACTCAATCAGCATTGCTTGAGGCAATGGAAGAGCGGCAAATGACAGTGGATGGTACAACCCATAATTTACCCATTCCCTTTATGGTGATGGCGACTCAAAATCCTATCGAGTATGAAGGTACATTTCCTTTACCAGAAGCGCAATTGGATCGTTTCCTGATGAGAATTAGTCTGGGATATACATCTTTATTCAATGAAATTAAGATCCTTGAGCAGCAAAAACTCGTTCATCCAATCTTAGATTTAAAACCGGTCGTCAATATTGATGAAATCCTTACCGCACAAGAAATGATAAAACATGTCCATGTTTCATCACCTGTGGAGCGATATATTGTAGAGATGGTTCGTGCGACACGGGATCATCCTGACGTTTACTTAGGATCAAGTCCACGCGGCAGTCTGGGGTTATATAGAGCTGGACAGGCAAAGGCTGCCCTTGATGGACGTGAATATGTTTTACCTGACGATATCAAGTTTCTTGCTCCCAATATTTTGCCTCATCGGATTGTGATAAGCCCTGCAGCACGTTTGACAGATATTAATGCGACCAAAACCACCAGGGAGATTATTGATACTCTACTTGTTCCAGGTGGGGACCTGGGTGGTGGTGGCATGTGATCAAACTCGGACGGTCTTTCTGGTGGGTTCTGGCGATTCTCTGTGTGACCTTCTTTATTTCACGCCTGCCATCAACGTCAGGTAATCCAATTTTCCTCCGATTGGTCATTGTAATGCTGATCTTATTGGTTGTGAATTTTTTGTGGTCTTTATTTTCCATTATCGGGTTGGATATTATCAGGATTACACGTGTTAGCCACAAACAGGTTGGGGAAGTCTTTACTGAAAACTTTGAGGTAATCAATCATTCATTTATTTCAAAAGCCTGGGTGAAAATTTCAGATCAAGCAGACTTGCCAGGGAGGGCGGGTTCCCGTGTCATGACTTGGATTGGCGGTGGTCGCTCACGAATTTATATGGCGGATTCTCTCTTAAAAAAACGCGGTTGGTTTCAACTGGGTCCAACACTGATAGAGACGGGTGATGTCTTTGGATTGTTCTTACTTAGAAAAACGGTGATACCCCAATCACGACTGTTGGTCATTCCCTACACGTTTAATATCCAGAATTTTCCCGCACCATTTGGGATTTTGGCTGGGGGGAGAGCATTACGGCAAAAAACACTCGAAGTGACGCCTTATGCAGCTGGTGTTCGTGAGTTTGTTCATGGTGATTCTCTGAAAAGGATCCATTGGCCGACATCTGCCAGGAAACAGAAACTAATTGTTAAGGAGTTTGAGAAAGATCCATTAGCTGAAGTTTGGATATTTATTGATGCCCGGGAAACAGTTCACATTCATAGTCAAAACAAGAATGAATTGGATCCGGAAGATTTTTGGTGGTTAAAACAATCGAAGACTTTCGAATTACCCCCTGACACAGAAGAATATGCTGTTTCAATTGCTGCCTCAATTGCGAAATACTACATCAATCAAAAGCGGGAAGTCGGACTGGCCTGTGCAGGTCAGGGATATTCAATCCTTCCTGCAGAACGTGGTGAACGACAATTAGGGAAAATTCTTGAGGCGCTGGCTGTCTTGCATGTTGAAGGCGAGATGCCTCTTTGGGGTTTGTTTAGCTCGCAGTTAGCACATCTTGCGAGGGGAAGCACAATAATCATCATCACGCCTTCTACCGACCAGAAGATTTTGACATTTTTAATGGAATTCATCCAGAGAGGGTTGATTCCAGTAGTCATATTAATCGACCAGGACAGTTTTGGTGGCGATGTAGACTCATCTGCATTAAAGGGGGGATTATCCAGAAGAGGGATCCTGACATTTGTCGTTCGTGAGGGGGATCCAATAGATTCAATCTTTGATAAACCAGAACACATATTTGATGAAAGGATTATGTTCCGAGGATTGTAGGCGTCATCTGTAATTGATGAATGTTTTCAAATAAATGAGCAGAAATCCGAAAAGTATTCACATTCTAAGCTAATTGGATTCATTTCTAATTCTGATTGAATTTAGCTTCGCTCTGTTCTTCAATCAGTCCATTAGAATCGTATTTATTTGTATTTGTACGCTCTAATCGGTATTCTCATCTTCAAATATATCGAGAGCTGTGTAAACTTGCTTTGATTGACACATTACAGCCATAAAGGTAAACTGCTTTTTGTTAAACGATGATAGCGTGAATTCATCCTATGGTATAATTGCTACATTATATTGGTAATGTTTTCATTACCAATCTTGCTTAATAAGGAGTATAGAATTGGCGTTTTCCCCGCTTAATTGGTTTTGGGGATTGTTTTCCCTCGATATTGGCATAGATTTAGGCACCGCAAATACCTTAATTAACATCCGTGGTAAAGGTATTGTAATTAATGAACCTTCTTGGGTTGCCATTGAGAAACGAACTCGGGAACCGGTTGCAATTGGTACACAAGCTAAAGCCATGGTTGGAAGAACGCCGGCGAATATTGTGGCAATTCGTCCTTTGCGGGATGGTGTGATCTCGGAATATGAGATCACTCAAGCGATGTTAGAGTATTTCATTGGTAAGGCCCATCAACAAAGTATTGTTCCCCTCCCTAAACCGAGGGTTGTTGTTGGTATTCCCTCAGGTGCAACCGAAGTTGAGAAACGGGCTGTTTTTGACGCAGCGATGGCAGCAGGGGCACGTGAAGTGATGATGGTTCATGAGCCCAGTGCTGCAGCAATCGGTGCTGGTTTACCAGTAAATGATGTCCAGGGCACAATGATTGTGGATATCGGCGGGGGGACCACCGAAGTATCAATCATATCGATGGGGGGGATTGTGGTCTCACGCTCATTACGGGTTGCCGGGGACGAACTTGATCAGGACATAATCAACTATATTCGGAAAAAATATAACTTATTCATTGGTGAGCGCATGGCTGAAAGAGTTAAAGTCGCTATCGGGTCTGCTTATCCAATGAAAGAAGAACTAACGATTGATGTTCGTGGAAGGAATTTGGTTTCCGGTTTGCCAGAATCCATAGAAGTCTCATCAATTGAAATCAGAGAAGCGATCTCAAGTTCAATTGCAGTAATCGTCAAAACCATTCATGATGCCCTGGATGAAGCTCCTCCTGAGATCCTTTCAGACTTAATTGATACTGGGATTTGTTTGGCAGGTGGTAGTGCTCTTTTGAAAAATCTGGATGAGCGGTTGTCTGCTGACTTACAATTGCGGGTTTGGGTTGCGGAAGATCCAATGACATGTGTTGCACGGGGGTGCGGAATGATCCTAGAGAAGAAAGATGAATTTTCCAGTTTCCTTGTCGGTTTGGACCGAGAACCAGTAAAACGGACTTTATCTTAATCCTTGAATGAAGTAAATCCATCGTTGATTATTTTTTTATTCAATCCAGTTGTGGAAATTAGGATTGGTCAAATATGAAATTCCTAAATCCAAAAAATTTGCAGACGATTGTCCTAATTACAATTATCGTTGGTTTACTGTTATTAGCCTTAAGCGGTTACCTGACCCCATTGTTTAACCTATCTTTGAACCCACTGATTTCTTTGCAAAGTTGGCTTTCTGTTCGGTATGTATCCGTTAGAGATTTCTTGACTACCCCTGGAAATATCACTGAGTTGAGAGAACAAAATGCGATCCTTGAGTCGCAGGTCACACAGCTTCAAACACAGCTGATTGAAATGGAAGAGCGTTTGGGTGAAGCGCAGGTATGTTTTGCATTATTAGATTTTGGTAGGACAAATCCCCAATATGATTATATTGCTGCGACAGTAATTGGCCGTGAAATCAGTCCATTCTTGCAATACATCATAATTGATAAGGGTACTAAGGATGGTGTTCTATATGGAATGCCAGTTGTCACCCAACAGGGATTGGTTGGTCGAGTTGATGCAGTGATTGCAGGTGCAGCCCGGATTAAATTAATCACAGATTCAACATCTATTGTAAATATTTATCTTCAATCCGCTGATTTAGAAGCACAGCTTCAAGGGTCTTTAACCGGTGATCTGTTCCTGAACATGATCCCACTTGACGAGGTGGTTAAACCAGGAGATGTTGTTTTAACTTCAGGCTTGGGAGGGAATTATCCCCCAAACATATTCGTTGGCCAGGTTCTATCTACACAAAGCCGTGAAAATGCATTATTTCAAACAGCATCCGTCCAACCGATTGTAGATTTTGCGAGTATCAATGCTGTTTTGATTGTGAAAAATTTTGAAGCTGTAGACATTTCACCATTAATACCGGAGCAATGATATTGATCCCCCATCTTGTTTTTGCCCTATCACTATTGATGGTTTATATTCTGCAAACCGCGGTTTTTTCCCGGATAACATTGATTGCAGGAAGTCCTGACCTGATCCTGTTGTTCTTGGCAGCGTTGTCTCTCAATGAGCGCGTAAAATATGGTTGGGTATTGACAATAATTGCTGGCTTTTTAATCAGTGTTGTGTCAGCAATGCCATTTCTTGCCCCTTTGATCGCTTATTTAGGTATGTTTATAATATCGAAATTGCTTCAGAGACGTGTTTGGAGGATCCCTATACTGGCGATGTTTATTGTTTCATTCCTTGGGTCTCTTTTCCAAGGCTTTATTTATATGATCTTCTTAAAGATAAACAGCGCTCCTGTTGCCTTGGGACAAAGCCTGGATACTGTTATTCTGCCAAGTGTGTTGATGAATTTAATCTTCACCCTTCCGATGTATGCTATTGTTAGCGATCTTGCGGGGCGAATTTATCCTCTGGAGGATGACGTATGAACGTTTTTCCTCAAAGAAATAAAACTTTCGAAAAATGGCGCTACATAGTCCTCTTTATTCTTGTTGGTACGATTTTTGGATTTTATGTATTGCGCCTATTTGATATTCAAATTTTGCAAGGATCAGATTTTCTTGTACAGGCTGATGAAAACCGCACACAGGTGATTAGAGAACCTGCAATACGTGGAACGATTTATGATCGTAATGGCGTTGTGTTGGCACAAAATGTTCCTTCATACAATGTTGTTGTTGTTCCAGGGTATCTTCCTGAGGATGAAGGTGACATTCAGGCAATTTTCAGGGAATTATCTGAATTGATCGATATCCCTGTCAGTAGGGGAGATACAGATGAAGAAACGGTCAGGAACTTTACACCTTGCTATAATGATTTAGGGATTTCAGAAATTGTGTTTATTGCTGATACAAACTGGCCTTATCAAGCCACAGCCATCAAATGCAATGTCTCAAAAGACATTGCCATGGTTATCATGGAAAATCGAGAGGATTGGACCGGGATAGATGTTGATATATCTTCTGTGCGACAATACCCAACTGGGGAATTAACCTCTGAAATAATTGGTTTCTTGGGCCCTATTCCAGCTGTATTGGAAGAATACTACGTTAATTTAGGGTTTGTCGCCAATAGGGACAAAGTTGGTTACGCAGGTGTAGAGCAATCACTAAATGACACATTAGCTGGGATCAACGGTACCCAGACAGTTGAAGTGAACGTGGCGGGTGAAATCATTCGTAATTTATCTGAACCGATCGAACCCATTCCCGGGAATGATGTCTATCTATCCATCGATACACGGCTTCAAGCCATTGCACGAGAAGCATTGATCAGTGAAATTGAATATTGGAATAATTATGTAGGGAAAACGATTTCAAATAATGGGGTTGTCATTGCAATGAACCCGAAAACAGGAGAAGTATTAGCACTCGTTTCATATCCTAATTATGAAAACAATCGATTGGAACGATTGATCCCAGGTTACTACTACGAACAGTTAAGCAATGATCCCCAACGGCCCCTGTTCAATCATGCCGTTTCTGCGGAGCATCCCCCAGGCTCAGTCTTTAAAATGACATCTGCTTTAGGTGTACTTAATGAAGGCGTGGTAACACCTGAATATGAAGTTGAATGCCCAGGATCGATAACGGTCATCCAGCGTTTTTATGAAAATGACCCGGGTACGCCAAGGGAATTCGTGTGTTGGGACCGTAATGGTCACGGCATGGTGAGTTATAAATGGGGCGTTGCCTATTCTTGTAATATCTATTGGCATAAAGTTGCAGGTGGATATCAGGATGAAGTGCCTGATGGTGGACTTGGTATTTGGTTGATGAGTGAATATGCTAAAGCTCTTGGTTATGGAACAACAACGGGTATTGAATTACCGGGCGAATCAGATGGATTGGTGCCTGATCCAACCTGGAAACGGATCAATTTAGGGGAAAATTGGGCAACAGGTGACACATACACTGCAGCGATAGGTCAGGGGTATGTCTTGGCAACACCGCTTCAGGTCTTAAATTCTATATCTACAATTGCTAATGGTGGAAAATTGATGGATGTGACACTCATTGATCAAGTTGTTTCTGGAGATGGTACCGTACTGCAAGAACTTACGCCAAGCTACCGCTGGGATATCACAGAGGAGCCGCTGATTGAACAATACGATGGCAATGTCCCTACTGGCGAGGTAAAAACAGTCGAACCCTGGGTGATTGAGCTTGCTAATCAAGCAATGCGGTTAGTCGTTACAGACGGCACAGGTAGTGATTATAATGGTGAACGGCATGCAGAACTTTTCAGGAATGATTCGAGCAATTCTGCTGGGAAAACTGGTACAGCTGAATATTGTGACAATGTCGCTCAAGAGCAAGGCCTATGTCAATTCGGTGCCTGGCCTTCCCACGCTTGGTATGTTGGCTATGCGCCTTGGGATAATGCAGAAATTGCAGTTGTTGCCTTTGTTTATAACGGCACAGAGGGCGCGACATTATCCGCCCCTGTCGTTCGCCGTGTGATTGATGCTTATTTTGAGTTAAAAGCCATTGATTCAGCTGAAACGCCTTGACGTTTTACGCAAGGTTGTCATTGTACATGAACATTTTGCGATTCTTAAGAAAGCTGTCAAAATTAAGGACTGGAATAATCCATAATATTGTTCATAAGTGGACGTTATTCCAGGAAATATGAACAGAAAAGGAAATCTTTATACAATCAAGTCTAGTGGAAGAGGATTTTCCTAATAAACCATTGAACGAAATCGTCAGAAAGTTAACACTGTTATGGAAAATATCTTGCAGAAGATATTAAGGCTGAGAAACACAAAGTATAGACGATTAGATTCTAATCATGATCCAATATGAAAAACTCACGTAACGTCTGGCAAAATTTTGATTTTTGGTTGTTTGGGTCTGCTTTGATCCTTTCAATTCTAGGGATAGCACTTATCCGTAGTTCCATTGCGGGTAATGATGAGCTTGCTCTTCATCCTCAACGGCAAACTACTTTCCTCTTGATCAGTCTTGCTGTTCTCTTTATCGTGGCCGCAGTGGATTATAAATATTGGATCACTTTGATCCAACCCATGTACCTTGTGACTATGGGTTTCTTACTTTTTGTGTTTACAGCCGAGGCTCGATTTGGCGCGGTAAGATGGTTAGAGGTGGGGCAAATATTAATTCAGCCGGCAGAGATAGCAAAAATTGTGATTATTTTAACTTTGGCAAATTATTTTGCTAATCATGTTAAGACCAGACTTGATCTAAAAACCATCTTACAAAGTGGATTGTTAGTTGGCGGATTGGTGATTTGGATTTTTCTTCAACCAAATTTGAGCACGACCATCGTGTTACTTGTCGTTTGGGCAGCGATGCTTTGGATTACAGGAATAAAGATCAGGTTTATTCTTATTGCTATCGGTATCGTACTGGCTGTTTTGTTAATAGGCGCAGCCACAGGATTCGCATTCTTTGAAGATTATCAGAGAGATCGCATAACAAATTTCTTATTTCCCGATCCTGATGCGAGATATGGTGAGACCTATAATGTGGATCAAGCATTGATCACAATTGGGACAGGAGGCTGGTTTGGTCAAGGATATAACCAATCCCC
>JAYELT010000161.1:18916-25210 GCA_034717715.1 Chloroflexota bacterium
GAGATCGCATAACAAATTTCTTATTTCCCGATCCTGATGCGAGATATGGTGAGACCTATAATGTGGATCAAGCATTGATCACAATTGGGACAGGAGGCTGGTTTGGTCAAGGATATAACCAATCCCCCCAGGTTCAACTCAGGTTTTTAAAGGTCAGGCATACTGATTTTATTTTTTCCGTTTTAGCAGCAGAATTCGGTTTTGTAGGCGTTATTGTTGTTATCAGTCTTCTAATGCTTGTTATCATCCGATGTTTTCATATATCACAAATTGCCTCGGACTCTTTTGGATCATTGGTAGCTTATGGATTTGGATTCTTGATTTTCTTTCAGACCGCTGTCAATATCGGCGTCAACATTAATGTGATCCCTGTGACAGGTTTGACTCTGCCGTTTGTCAGCTATGGGGGAAGTTCGTTATTGTCTTTGATGTTGGGTATTGGTATGGTGGAAAGTGTAGCAATGCGTTCACCAGCAAAAACGAATTAAAAGAACGTCTACCACTAAAATTTTCTTATTCGCATTTTGTTGGTGTCTTGATCAATAATATCGGTAAACTAATTCTCTCAAGAAATAAATTAACCATCTGCTCACTCGTAATGTTCTGTAAATAAGGGAGGACGAAAAGCCCCTTTTTTAATCCTCTAATTTTTTGGATGAATCGGCTGAGTGTTCGAGTACTATAGCTTTGGATGGAGATATTTATTTGGTTTTCTGAAGCCCATTCACTTAGAAGGATCTTCTTGCTTTGTGTGCTAGCTGGATCATCATCAAGGATTACAATGATCATTGTGTCGTCAGGATCGAGTAATGATTTACAGGTTCCCAAGCTGATCATGCCTTGATTAGTATTTTCAAACAAGACAATCGTTGGAAAGCCTAGATGATTACCTTCTTCAACTATTAGTATTGGATTTATTTGCTCTCTGATTATTGCCCTGGTGGTTGAGCCTAAGCGTCCTTTTTGCATTGTGTTGGTGCCACTTTTCCCCATTACCAGCAAGTCATAATTTTCCGTTTCATTGGCAATGACCTCGTTAACATTGCCAGTTATAACTGTAAAATCACCTTGAAGATCTGTCTGATTAATTAATTTCTTAAATGTTTTGATGACCCATCTAGATTGCACTAGAATTCCGCGTGACATGTCCTCTGATGAGAATTCCCTCACGATTGCTGAATATTCTCCCACTTCCTGTCGAAATGGCATTTTTGCAAGGTCTAACAAGGTGATATCCTCAACAAATACACCATGTATTGTTGCATCGAAATGATGTGCCAATTGGATAGCTGCCTGAAGGGCGGCGAAGCTATGCCTTGAACTGTCTAAGGATACCAGGATGCGGTCAACGCAAATGGTCTGGTTTGCCTTATTCACTGTTGCTTCCACTGGCTTTCCCAAATTCTGATAATTTTCTCGCCATATACTCCAATCTTTCATTGACGATGGCATTAAATGAGTTATCTGGATATGAGCCATCGGTTTGCTTTTCTCCAGATTTGATACCAGTCAGAATCTCAATACCTTCATCGATATGATCAACTGGATAGATGTGGAATTTGTCTTCCTTGACTGATTTGACAACATCCCTACGAAGCATCAGGTGTATGATGTTGGATTTTGGAATCAAGACCCCCTGATTTCCTGTCAGACCGCGCTGCTTACAAATATCATAAAATCCTTCAACTTTTTGGTTAACACCCCCAATGGCTTGTATCTCCCCATGCTGGTTGACAGACCCTGTTACTGCAATATTTTGTTTGATTGGAACTTCAGCGATTGCACTTAAGAGTGCAAAAAGTTCTGTCGAGGATGCACTATCACCATCAACACCGCCATAAGATTGTTCAAAAACCATGCTTGCTGATAGACTAAGCGGAACCTCCTGAGCATAACGGCCTTTTAAAAATCCTGCTAAGATCAAAACACCTTTGGAGTGGATTGGTCCTCCCGTCTCTACCTCACGTTCAATATCGAGCACTTGTCCTTTTCCAAGACTAATTTGAGCAGTGATCCGTGTCGGCTTCCCAAACATAAAGGCTCCCAGTGAATAAACTGAAAGACCGTTAATTTGACCAATCACTTCTCCTTCTGTGCTGATGAGATTGATATCCCTTAAGATTGATTTCTGGAATTTTTCTCGTAATCGATCTGCTCGCTGGATTTTGGTATCGATTGCTTTTTGTACATCCAGGTCTATCACAGCTTCGTGTCCATTTTTGTTTGCCCAATAATCTGATTCAATAATCAAATCACTTAAATCCTGAAGGTGCGTGTTTAGGCGTTCTGAGTCGCTGGTTTGTCTGGCACTTTGTTCAATTAATCTGGCGACGGCTGAATTCTTGAAAGGTCTTGTTTTAGTATTTTTAATGACAGTAGCAATCATTTTCGCATAGAGTTCCTGATTGGTTTCATCCCATTCAATCTCAGTCTCAAAGTCAGCTTCGACTTTGAATAGTTCTGAAAATTCCGGATCATACTGGACAAGGAGATAATACAGAAGCCTATCTCCAACCAGTGCAATCTTTAGATTTAATGGAACGGGTTCGGGTTTCAGCGAGACAGTACTGATCAGACTGAGGGCTTGCCCAATGGATTCAATTTCAATTTCCTTCGATTGTAGCGCTCTCTTTAATCCTTCCCAAGCATATGGTTGGGTCAGTAGTTTGCGAGCATCCATGATCAAATATCCACCATTTGCACTATGCATCGCACCGGGTTTTATCATTCGATAATCAGTCCTGAGCATCCCCATTTGTGCATAGTGCTCTACGCGCCCGATCAGGTTGGGATAGGTGGGGTTATTCTCAAATATGACTGGCGCCCCCTTTCGTTCACTGTTATCTATGATGAGATTAACTTTAAATTTCTCCATCAAGGCGATTCCCCCGTTTTGCTGCCGTGAAATTACCTCAATAAAATGAGTTGGTTCTTGTTCATCACTTGGCAGAAACCCATCCGCGTTTTCTACAACTTGATCCTGAATTTGTTTAATATGTTCAACAATATCATTATGATAATTGTATTTTTCGATTAATTCATTGATCAACCCCCCAATGGCGAAATTTGCCATTTCTATGTTTATTTCTTTAATTTCTTGCTTGGCTTCACGCTGCCAAACCGGTACTTGTTGTAGGATCTTTTGGAGAACTTCTTGTAGCCCTTTGATATTTTGGGCGATTTGATCGCGTTCTTCTTCAGAAAGTTTATTCACCTCATCAGGTGATAAAACACCTTCGTCATCTCTAGGTGCAAATGCAATACCCGAGGGTGTCTTTATCATAGCCAATCCCTTTTGATTGGCTTTTTCCTGTAAATCATTGAATAATTCAGATTGTTTTTCTTTGAAAGTTTCGATAATGCCTTGACGTCTGTTTTGATATTCTTCACTTTTAAAGGCGGCTGAGAGAGCAGTTTGCATCTCTTCAATTAGTCCATCGATATCTTTTACGTATTCAGATCCTTTTCCAGGAGGTAACTCAATGGCTTCTGGTTCATCAGGCGTTTTAAAATTATGTACATAGATCCAATCGGGGGGTGTGGTGTCAGTAGCGGCTCTCTCCTCAAAGAAATTCTGAACGATTTCGCGCTTCCCCATTCCCGTTGGACCTAAAACAAAAATGTTGTAACCAGGATGCGAGATATTCATGCTGAGGCTGATCGCACTGAAAGCGCGTTCTTGACCAACAATATTGACTTCTTCTTCAATCTCTGCAGTTGTTTCAAAACCCAATTGTTGGGGATCACATTTACGATAGAGTTCTTCTGAACTCAATTCAGGGATTCTAGACACAAATATCTCCTTTAGGCCATTTTTCATGTCTCCGATTTAATTTTACCTTGTCATGAATGAGTCTACTGCAAAAAGGGTGGGGTCTGTTTGAAAGTGGGGCGTCTTGTGTCATCTTTATGCTTTTTTGATGGTTCAATCCCATAAAACGCGTAAAATTCGATATCATTGTGGGGAATCAAATTAGCTATTTCCCAGAAATTGGAGTTTTTTCAGTAGAGTCATGAATTAAATAAATAAAATGGATTCTGGTAAAAATACAGTAAGGATATGGGGAAGGGCGTTTGAGTTTTCCTCTTGTAACTTTTTTCCCTGTTAGGTAAAATATGTTCCTTCGTAGTATGTTGGGGGTTCGTCTAACGGCAGGACAGCAGACTCTGAATCTGTTTATGGAGGTTCGAATCCTTCACCCCCAGCCTGAAAGCTCAGATTTATTCTGGGCTTTTTATATTATGAGATGTTAACAATTTAATATTACTGCCCAACAATGATCTCAAATGAAATTACCGTTTTCCTTTTCTAAGGCAATTTTTAGGTAATTAGGATAAATGACATGTATTTAATAGATATTTCGTGTAGAAACCCTCTCAACACCTTCTAATCCCTTCGTATGCCATTTTATTGGATTTTCAGCAAGAATTTCATGAAAAATTTGTTATATTATTACCAATATCTCCATTGACTGACATCAAGGGAATGATTTAAGGTATAAATGTTGACAGGAAATAGTAAAATCTGTATATTCTTGATCATCTTGATGCGTTTGTGTTGTATTTGTTAATCTTTATTGGAGTCCGTTGAAAAAAAATTATCTCTATATAACCGTCTTTTTTTCTGGGATGACGGCATTGGCTGTCGAATTATCAGCTTCTCGCCTCATTGGCAATGTTTATGGCAGCAGTAATCTTGTTTGGGCAAGTGTGATTGGCTTGATTCTCATTTACCTCACTGCAGGCTATTGGTTGGGAGGTAAAATTGCAGATAGGTATCCAAGTTATCGGACATTCTATGGGATATTAATGTGGGGAAGCTTGTCAGTTGGTTTAGTGCCCATGATTTCAAGACCTATCTTACGTATTACATCCACAGCTTTTGATCAGTTGCAAATTGCAGTTCTTGCTGGTGCATTTATCACCATCTTGCTGCTGTTTGTGATACCAGTTACATTGATTGGCATGGTATCTCCGTTTGCAATGAAATTAGCCTTGAAAGATCCCAAATCTGCTGGAAAGGTATCGGGAAAGCTCTCCGCTATATCAACCATAGGGTCATTTATTGGAACGTTTTTACCTGTCCTGGTATTAATCCCGCTTATTGGGACTTATCGAACTTTTCTATTCTTCGGTAGTTTATTGATGGTTATTGCTATTATTGGATACTTTATCACTGTGGACATTAAATCTTGGCTGCGCTTCTCTTGGATGCCAATCATCATGATTTTTCTTTGGTTGTTTGGCACCAGGGGAGTGGATAAGATGACCAATAATATGATCTATGAAACGGAGTCCTCATATAATTATATTCAGGTCATTGAACAGAATTCATATCGATACCTTCGTCTTAATGAGGGTCAGGGGATACATTCCGTTTATCACCCAAATGAATTATATTATTATGGTCCTTGGTCGCTGGCATTGGTAGCGCCATTTTTTAATGCATTTCCTCATTCTCTTGATTCCGTCGAACGGATGGCTATTCTGGGTCTTGCTGGTGGTACAACTGCAAGGCAGGCAAGCGCGGTCTTTGATGAAATTTTGATTGATGGTTTTGAAATTGATCCAAAGATCGTTGAAGTCGGCAATCAGTTTTTTAAGATGAATCAACCAAATCTTTCGGTCTACATCCAGGACGGTCGCTGGGGACTGGCACACAGCGACCAGATGTATGATGTCATCAGTGTTGATGCCTATAGGCCTCCATATATTCCATGGCACTTGACGACTGTTGAATTTTTCACAATTGTCAGCGAGCATCTCACAGAGGATGGTGCATTGGCGATTAATATTGGACGCAGTCCTTTAGATCGAACAATAGTGAATGACCTAAGCACGACGGTTGGTCAAGTTTTCCCGACAACTTTCATCATGGACATCCCCGATTCATTCAATTCAATCCTGTTCGCAACCAAGCAGCCAGGAAGTTGGGAGAATATTCAATTAAATTTCAAAATGCTTTCTGAAATGAACATTGAGCCATTGTTATTGGAAGCAATGGAAATGACAATCGCTAATCAGCAATCAGCACCAAAGACCACACAGGTATATACAGATGATCGCGCACCGATTGAGTGGTTAACGAATAAGATCGTAGTTGACTTTTTCCTATCCGGCGGAACGGAAGGCTTTCAATGAAAAATAGATCAAAATTTCAAAAAATAATAGGTTGGTGTATAAGCATACTTGTGCCGTTAATCATAATCATGATATCAATTCGTTTATTGATTTCACCGATATTTGCTCAAGTTGAGTATCGTATGCCTGGTTTCCCTGAGGATCCTTTTGGTT
>JAYELT010000162.1:0-5077 GCA_034717715.1 Chloroflexota bacterium
GGCCAGTCTCAGTTTTGAATTCTTCGCATCGCGCTGAACCGAGGATGGTTCCACCTTTTTGTAAAATACCACCCACATCACGGGTGCCCATTTCCTGGATATTCCCAGAAATCAACCCGGAATAACCATTGCGAACGCCATACATTTCCCAACCTTTTGCAACACCACATCGGATAACAGACCTAATTGCTGCATTCATCCCAGGTGCATCGCCACCACTTGTTAGTACTGCTACATGTCTCATGCAAACCTCTCTTTGTTTATTTTTCTTTTCTTCTTTTAGAATTATGCAAGGCTATTTGAACCAATAATCATATTATAATCATAAAAACGTTAAAATAATCAAAACTCTATGAAAGGGAATTTTAAGTGAAGAAGTTGCTGAATGATTTTAAGGATTTCTTAACCCAAGGAAATGTCGTTGATCTCGCTATCGGAATAATAATTGGATCAGCCTTTAGCACCATTGTGAACTCAGTTGTCGAAAATCTTATGATGCCACCTTTGGGATTGTTATTAGGAAATGTTGATACCTCTGATCTCTATATTGTGCTTAGACAGGGGGAGAAAGTACTACCGTCTGGAGCAACGCTCCAAATGGCGAGAGATACAGGAGCAGTCACTTTCAATTATGGACAATTCCTCACTGATTTGGTCAGTTTCTTGATCGTTGCTTTAGGCGTGTTCTTAATTGTCAAAGGTATTACTTCATTAAAGGAAAATGTTAAGAAACCTGAAACAGCTGAAGGGGAAACTCCCACAGAAAAGGAATGCCCATTTTGTCAAAAGTTAATTCCAATTAATGCATCTCGCTACCCTTACTGCACATCTCATCTTGAAGATATTGGTAGGTAGATAGGATGAATAAAGATATTCTGGTAGCTATCCTGGAAGATGACATATTTTCAAGCAATTGGATGTCGTTATTGATGGTACGTGATTGGCGTACACGGTTGGTGGGTGAGTTTACAAATTGTGTCGAGTTGTGCGCATATCTTGAGAACCCAAATCTATCATTTGATGTTCTCATCGTAGACGTAGATCAATTTGGCGAGAATTTTCACATTGATGATATTTGTCGAATTCTAAGTGGAAATAACTTAGAAGTGAAATTGCTTCTAACAGGTGTTTTACCAAAGGCGTCTATCTTCCGACAAATTAATGATGATCGGGTTTGCGGATATGTGCTTAAGAACGAAGTGGGTTACTCTTTAAGCTGGATAATATCATTTGTCTATGAAAATAGTTGGGTCTTTACACCTGGAACAATGGCACTGGCAAGTCAGATTAATTTCCCCATCCCACAAAACAAATTGATCGTGGATGGCCGGAAAAACCTGCCAGGATTTACTGACCATGAAGCAGAAGTTGCCCGGTTTGCATTTATATTTAGTTTAGGTCGGCGCGATTTGGCTGATGAATTGAAAATTTCTGAGCAATGGAGTTATGGTTTGGTCAGTGAGTTATATACAAAAATGGGATTAAGCGAGATATTATCAGGTGAAGTGGATTTGTTTTCTTATATCCCTGAAAATCCAATTATTCGCAGTCATTTCACAGAGATAATCGAAGAGCTTGGAAGCTCAACCAAGGCCAGGGATATGGAAACCCTCGCTTATCACTTATTGACAATGCCGGAAATAATCAATTGATCTTCATACTCAGTCAGCGTTAACTTTCTATGAAAACACTCTTCCGTTGGTCCAAAACAAGTACGGCGATTCTAAGTGGATTCTTATGTGTCTTGCTTGTCATAGGTTATATCTGGTGGCCGCTCTTGCAGGATTATATCAGGCAGTATGATCCTGCAAGATCAATTTGGCGGCAAATTGATTGGTTATTGATTGGGAATTTTTTAGTGATGAGCATTTTGATCACACTGAATGCTGAACTGCGATACGATATTCCCTACGGATTGATTGCAATAGCTGGTGGATTTATTATTGAAGCTTGGGGTACACAATCAGGATTGTGGGCATACTATACGTTGGAAACTCCTCCTCTTTGGATCATCCCTGCCTGGCCAATTGCATCACTTTCAGTGTACCGATTGTATAAATTACTTTCGCATTTTCTGCAAAAGGTACCTGAAAAATGTTTTAAATGGGGCTACTGGCCAATTTTTGGAATTTTCTTTGTATTATTAATGGATTTTGTTAGACCCACATTCTCTCATCCTTTAACGATATTTTCTGTTTTGGTTTGTGGCTTATTGATATTAACAAATAAAGATAAGCGTTCAGTTTGCATCATTTTCGTTGCTGGTTCTGCATTGGGTTATTTTCTTGAACGGTGGGGGACAACACGCTTATGCTGGACATATTACACAGGTGGTTTCCCACCATTTTTTACAGTACTGGCACATGGTATGGCAACAGTGGCAGTATGGCGTGTATACCGATTATATTTATGGTTAGGGGAAAAAATAAAATTGCCCTGGTTAAAAGACAATGATACGATTGTCAAAGCCTGAAAGAACTAAATTTAGCAAATAGATTAACAAAAAAAGGCTGCCAGTATATCGGCAGCCTTTTTTATAATTCTAGGGATTTGTAACCCGACCCATGAATAAGATTGATCCGGTAGGGATATGTCGTATTAAGTACATGAAAGGTCGATCAATTATCATCGAAATTGGTTCACTTGGCATTCCTTTTAAACCAACAATGACAACTGTTGCAGCAGCTGCTTCTGTACCTGTCTCATCGACTGTGATTGCGGCTTTGTGCAAAACATCTGTGATATAGAGTGTGTCTGCTTCTGTTATCCCAGAAAAGTCCGCAAGACCCATATCAAAGGCTTCTGCCATGCCCAAATTAACAAGGGGCTCTTTTGCATCTGTAGCTGTGATGAAGTCAAATTTTGGCATCTGCAAGTTGACTGGTTCATTATGCATTTCATCCAAGATCAAGGACAATTTTTGAGAATCCAGGCCCGATTCAAAATCCGTAAATGTGCCGCTATTTGGCAACAGGATTGTCATCGCAAAGTCAGGACTCAGGTACGGCAGATCAACCGCTTGGTAGTTCTCACCTCGGTTATATGTAAGGATCTGTCCCGATAGCTTCATCATTTCAACTGTTATCTCGGATCCATCAAGCAGTTTAAAGGGTACTTGCGATGTGTCCGATTCAGAGAAGGGGTGATACCAGGATCCGTTAAAATAAATCGCATTGGCAAGTACTAATCTTGTGAGTGGGTTAATAGCACCTTCCGGGATCAGGTCTTTGATTTTATCTTCAGTTTCTTCTTCAACCCAATCATTAATGGCATTTCGAGCAAACTCAGGATTATTTGCATAGTCAACGTTGTAGACCCCAGCACCATAATTTAAGGCAATTGTATCCAAAAAAGTCTTCTTGAAGTCATAACCAGCCTGCCCCCAAAGGGAATTGGCGATATTAAGTTGGAAATTATTACCTTCTGAGTCTTGAGACGTCTGTTCTTGAGATGCTTCAATCGCCAGTAGGAGTGCATTGAATGCAGAATGGACATCTTCTTCAGGAAGCGAAAATTGGAGGGCCTGCAACATCCCTTGTTCTGTGGAGGTTTCAGCTCCTGTTAATGTCATACTCAGAGCAAGTGATAGGCTTAAGGGTGAAAAAATGATGTTGCCTTCACCTTGGCGTATCTGTTCATAGAAGGAAAATGCGAAGTCTGTATTTCCATCAACAAGTGAAGCCATGACATCAGGTTTTACCTGTGGTTCAATTTCACGGGCTAAGCTGCTTTGCACATAACCAGAATCAGCAGGATTTTCAACATTAAGGGGTGGTGTCTCTGTTATAACTGGTTTTTCCTCAGGCACACATGCTGTGTTGAGTATCAGGGATAAAAGGAGTATTACAATCGGTATAGCTTTCATTATCTTTCTCCATACTAGATATTCAATTGATATCATTTAGACGAATATGGGACCTGTTTTGTTCCAGAGAATAATACGAGATGTGGATCATAATGAGCTGGTCAGTCATCAGAATGGATCAACAAGGACCACTCGCGCTGGTGCGCCCTCACAACCCTTAATTTTCAGTGGTAGACAGTAAAGCTGATATTTACCTTCAGGTATAGAAATTAAATTTATCCCTTCTAAAAGCACGATTTCATTTGTAAGAAGAATTTGATGGGGTTGTTTGGTTTCAGCAAATGGGGCGATAGAAAGATAATCCACACCCACCAGATCTAGGTTTAATTTTGAAAGATATGTTGCACCAGAGGCATCAATCCCAACATAATCTGTTTGAAATTCTTCGGGAAAGTCATGCCAAAATCTGGAATTTTTGGTCTTGAATAAAACTTTCTTTGCATTGATTAATTCATTATTGAGGGGATGTTTTTTCAAGACACGTTCCGATATGCATTTCTCAATTTGATCAATGTTAATAATCAGAACCTCACCAAATAGTTTTTCCAAAGGAATTTGATCTATTGTTTGACCATCTTCAATGAAATGACTGGCTGCATCGATATGTGTTCCGGTGTGCACACTCATCTGAATTTCAGTAACAGCTGCATCGTCTCCTTCTTCGATTTTTGATAAAGAACGGATAGATACAGGAGGGTCTCCCGGCCAAACAGGCATGGTGGGTTTAATTGGTAATGATATATCATAAATTTTCATCATTATTTCCTAACACTATCGTCGTGAACACTGAAAAGATTGTTGCTATTCATAATCCAGGTGTGATGATCTCTTTCAAGTCTTAGATTTAGCAGTTTAACTTTGACAGCTGATCTAACAGAAATCATATTGGTCCATTCAATCATCTTATGTATGAAGCTATAATAAACTCATTATAAACTTTCATCTGGTCTTAGCATAGGATTAAATCCAACCATTAAGGATATTATTAAGTTATTGATCACCTTGTTGAACAGGTGGGGTCAACAATTTAGTATCACGATTACACGTTCAGCAGTAGTGGCTATACAATTTATTTTGGGTAGTTGGGTGTAACAAGGAAGTGACAATCTTTTTGATGAGATTTTTATTGTGATTTTAACTCCCACTTTTCGATTTTTAATTCTGGAGATGTAGATTACGCATTTATTCATAAAGGTTTTCTTCGTTATTTTA
>JAYELT010000162.1:5177-7689 GCA_034717715.1 Chloroflexota bacterium
GGTGTAACAAGGAAGTGACAATCTTTTTGATGAGATTTTTATTGTGATTTTAACTCCCACTTTTCGATTTTTAATTCTGGAGATGTAGATTACGCATTTATTCATAAAGGTTTTCTTCGTTATTTTAATATTATATTGAAGTTTTCAGCAATGATGATAGGACTTGATAGAATAATTCGATATAATGAACTCAGATTAGTTTGAAAGGAATGAAACCTGATGCGGAAAGTCGCAGTTATTGGTGTTGGACAAACAAAAGTTGGTGAACATTGGGATAAATCATTACGGGAATTAGCTGGTGAAGCAGCACTTGCAGCGATGTTTGACGCCCAAGTTGATCATGTAGATTGTATTTATGTTGGGAACATGCTTTCTAGCACATCAAATGCACAAACCCATCTGGGAAGTTTGATCGCAGATTGGATTGGCCAACGTTTCACAGATGCGATCAAGATAGAATCCGCATGTAGTTCAGGCAGTGCCGCCTTTAGAGCAGGATATCTGGCAATAGCCTCCGGTGAAGTCGATTATGTCCTTGTTGTTGGTGTTGAGAAAATGACAGATTCCCCGAGTAAGGAAATCACAGCTGCATTGGCAACAGGAGCGGACGCTGATTGGGAAGTGGATCAAGGGGTTTCTTTTGTGGCATTAAATGCGCTCATCATGAAAAGATATATGCATGAATACGGATGGAAGGGGATTGATTTTGCGGAATTTGCAATCAATGCCCATGCAAACGCTGTATACAACCCCTATGCAAGATTTCGAAAACCAATCGACATAAATCGTTTCATTAATTCTCCGATGATCTGTGATCCAATTAATCTGATGGATGCTTCACCGATCGGTGACGGTGCTGCTGCTGTTATACTTGCGAGAGCAGATATTGTGTCTCCCGGTTTATCTAAAATACTGGTAGTCGGATCCTCCTCTGCAACAGATAGCATCGCAATCCATAATCGAAAATCACCACTTTGGCTTTCAGCAGCTCAAAAATCGTCTCAGGAAGTCTATGATCAAGCAGACATTGGACCGGAGGATATCGGCGTGTTTGAATACCATGATGCTTTCACAATCATGGCTGCCCTGGCACTCGAAGCTAACGGTTTTGCTGAACCAGGTCAGGGGCCAGCTCTTGCAAAAGATGGTTCAATAAAGATTGATGGGAAAATACCGGTCGCGACAAGAGGTGGGCTCAAAGCGCGTGGTCATCCTGTTGGTGCAACAGGTATGTATCAAATTGTTGAAGTCGTTCAACAGCTTCGGGGAGAAGCGGGTGAGACCCAGGTATCTCGATATGATTTTGGGATGGCTCAAAACATAGGCGGGAGTGGATCGAATATTGTCACACATGTATTTAAAAGGGAAAATTAATTTCGCCTTCTTATGTAAATTTAGATAATTTTCAAGCTTCTTAGGGTCTTTACCCGTGTATAATAAACATACTTTGACGTCTATTGAGGAGATTCTTCATGTTTGAATTCCATGTTTCACGGTTGTCGCGAGAGAAGTATGATTTCGAAAAATCAATATACCGATTCGATGGAAATGTGATTTTTGCTGATTTTCTTGCTGCGCGCCAATTTACACAAAAAATCAATCAGAAGCGGGACCTGGTCATGTTCCCAGAATCTGCTGTTAGCGCCGGGGAAATTAATGCCATTGGTCTTATTGATGAGATATTTCACTTTATCCTTTCCCTTTATCGTCAGAATATTGATCCGGATATTATTGGGGATGCTTATAAATTACTTTCCGAGACCTTCGGAGATGATAAAGTAAACAGAGCATTGCTTATGTTTGTTAAAGAGTTTCCACCGATGCCAGTTTATCAGGGAGAATTAACTTCTGAAGAATATTTAACATTAGAGACAAATGGAACACCGAATAAACAAATAGCACTAGAAGAAATGTTGATGCTTTGGATCACGAATCGGAATCCGGCTGTTGCTTCATTCTCTGAATTATTTGATGATGCTTTACTACAGCAAGCAACCATCTATCATCAAATGCTCAGTACGTTTAAAACTTATTTCAAAGAAAAACCGCATTTTGGTCCAGACGATCAGGATATATTTACATTGCTTCGCAGCCCAGCTATCGAAGAGCCTTATTCACTGGCAAGGCAATTGGAATACATCAGGCGAAAATGGGGATCACTTCTTGGAGATTTCCTTTATCGACTATTGAACTCAATCGATTTGATTCGGGAAGAAACAAAGGCTAAATTTACTGGAGCAGGTCCTACTCAAGTACTGAGTTATCAACCTTTGGGTGAAGAAGAGAATTTTAGCCCAGATAGTGACTGGATGCCGCGAACTGTCTTAATGGCCAAAAATTCCTATGTTTGGCTTTACCAACTGTCAGAAATTTATGATCGGGAAATCAAGAGGCTGGATCAAATCCCAGATGAGGAATTGGATAAACTGGCAAGCTGGGGATTCAATGCTTTATGGTTGATAGGTTTGTGGCAAAGAAGTAATGCCTCCAAAAAAATTAAACAACTGTGCGG
>JAYELT010000163.1:0-7653 GCA_034717715.1 Chloroflexota bacterium
AGCCCCATAACCACACCAATGGACAAATACCAGGAAGGGACCCGTCCATGACGCATCCGATCACAACCTATCTAAACAGCATCAAAGACAACCTCGCCACCGGGCAGGCTACCGAACACACCCACCGTCCGGCGCTGGCAGTCCTGTTTGAAGCCCTCGGGGAAAACATCAAAGCCATTAATGAACCCACCCGGGCGGCCTGCGGCGCGCCTGACCTCGCCATCCTGCAAGGTAGCTTCAAGATCGGCCATGTCGAAGCCAAGGATGTCGGCGTCTCGCTGGATGCAGCCGAAACCTCCGACCAGCTCAAACGCTACCGATCTGCCCTGGACAACCTGATCCTGACGGATTACCTTGAATTCCGCTGGTATGTGGATGGTAACCTGCAACGCTCTGTCCGCCTAGCACGTCAGGACACCCGCGGCGAACTCCAAACTGAAACAAACGGACGAACGGACCTTGCTGAGCTGCTGAGTGACTTCTTATCCCACAAAACTCAACCCATCAGCACGCCGCGTGAGCTGGCAGAACGCATGGCGCGCCTGACCCACCTGATCCGTGATGTGATCATGAATGCCTTCGAGCGCGATCACGCCTCCGAACTGCTCAAAGGCTGGCGGCGTGCCTTCGCCCAGGTGCTGATCCCTGACCTCGACCAACCTGAACATCTCGGCCAGTTCGCGGATATGTTCGCCCAAACCCTCTCTTATGGGCTCTTCTCCGCCCGGGTCATGCACCAGGTAGGGGCGTTCAACCGCTATACAGCCCAGGAATATATCCCACGCACCAACCCCTTCCTGCGCAACTTCTTCTCGTTCATCACCGGGGCGCAGCTTTCAGATGAGCCCTACGGCGGGTTGGTGGATGACCTGATCCAGCTGCTGGCGCAGGCGGACATGCACGCCATTCTGGCGGATTTCGGGCGCACGACCCGGCAGGATGACCCCATGGTGCATTTCTACGAGACCTTCCTGGCAGCCTATGACCCCAAACTGCGCGAGCGGCGCGGCGTGTACTACACCCCCATGCCGGTGGTGTCTTTCATTGTGCGCTCTGTTGATGAAATCCTCAAAACGCGCTTCAACCTGCCCCAGGGCTTGGCGGATACGACCCGATTGCCCGACGGCACCCACAAGGTGCTGGTGCTTGACCCCGCTGTGGGGACGGCTACCTTCCTGTATGCGGTGATCGACCTGATCCGGGATGAGTTCATGCAGCGCAATGATGCAGGGAGCTGGTCCAGTTACGTGCGCGAGCACTTACTGGACCGCATCTTCGGATTCGAGATCATGATGGCGCCCTATGCCGTGGCGCACTTCAAACTGGCATTGCAGTTGGCCGGGCATGACCTGGACCTGCCCGAAGAACAGCGGGAAAAGTGGGCTTATGACTTCCAGGCGGATGACCGCATCCAGGTCTACCTGACCAACACCCTGGAGGTGCTGCCGGAAGATATGCCCGGGTTGTATGGTCCCATGGGTTTTGTGAGTGCTGAAGCCAAAGCAGCCGACGCCGTCAAGCAGGATAAACCGATCATGGTCGTGCTGGGCAACCCGCCTTATTCTAAAAATTCAGCTAACAAAGGTGATTTCATTGAGAATTTAATGGACACCTATAAGGAAGCGGTGCGGAATGAACGCAATATCCAACCCCTTTCGGATGATTACATTAAGTTCATTCGTTTTGCCCATGATCGCATTGAACGGACAGGTTCTGGCATTGTGGCAATGATTACAAACAATTCCTATCTGTCTGGGTTAATTCATCGTGGTATGCGTGAGGAAATATTAAAATCATTTAATGAAATATATATAGTAAATTTACACGGAAATTCAAATATTGGAGAAACAACACCAGAAGGTAACAAAGATGAAAATATATTTGATATCCGGCAAGGAGTATCAATAACAATACTGGTTAAAGAAAATTCCTTATTAATTGAACCTGTAATAAATTATATTGATTATTGGGGGACTAGAAACCATAAGTATCATCTTTTAATTCTAGATAATTTAGAAGATATGAAATGGAATATTCTCGAAAATGAGGTTCCTTTCTATTTTCTTGTACCAAAAGATTTTACCTTTGATAATGAATATAAGAATTATTACAGTATTACAAATATTTTTGGCACAGGAAATACGCGTTTGGGCAAAGGGAAAACATGGGGGAGTGGTGTAAAAACAAATAGAGATTATCTCCTTGTAGATTTCGATCAAAACCAACTAGTTCAAAGAATAGAATTTTTAGAAGATGAAACCTTAACCGATAACGAGATAAAAGAAAAGTTTGGATTAACTGATAACAATTACTGGAATACAAAAAGGGAAAGACAAAAAATCCGAGATGGGGCATGGAGAAGCAAAATTATCCCTTATTATTATCGACCTTTTGATAAAAGATGGATCCTTTATCAACCAAATCTAATTGAAATAGGTCGTGGGGGAGCTAGTAAGTATGTCATGAGACATTTTAGATATCCGAATATAGGGTTATTGGCAGACAGAACGACATCTCCCAATAAGGATTTTGGGCATGTTTTAGTCTCAAGAGAAATTATTGATGTTAGAGTAATACCAGATTATGGGGGAGCACCTTTCGTTTTTCCTCTTTTCCTTTATCCTGAAGAAAACAATGGCAAGCTTTTTGACTCAACAACAACATCGGGTTGGAAGCCAGATCCTGGATTTGGCAATCGTGTACCCAACCTTGCCCCAGACTTTGTGTCTGAGATGGAAGCTAAACTCGGTTTGACTTTTGACCCGCACCTCTCAGGGCGGGTACACACCATCGAAAGCAACTTCGGTCCGGAGGACATCCTGGCATACACCTATGCGATCTTCCACAGTCCCACATACCGCCAGCGTTACGCCGAATTCCTCAAGATCGACTTCCCCCGTGTGCCCCTTACCTCGGACGCCGACCTGTTCCGAACCCTGGTGGACAAGGGGCGCGACCTGATCGCCCTGCACCTGATGGAATCCCCCCTTTTGCAAAACCGCATAACCCACTACCCCATCCCCGGCGATAACACCGTTGCCCCGCGCGGTGGGTATCCCAAATACACCCCGCCTGAAGGGGATCACGACGGCAGGGTGTTCATCAACCGCGAACAGTATTTCGAGGGTGTTCCCCATGAGGTGTGGGGGTTCGAGATCGGCGGCTACCAGGTGCTGCACAAATGGCTCAAAGACCGCCGTGGTAGGGTGTTGGACTACGATGACCAGCGCCATTATCAGGGGGTTGTCGTGGCACTCTCCGAAACCATGCGCCTGATGGACGAGATTGACGACGCCATCCCCAACTGGCCTATGAAATAATCATATTTACGTGATAAGTTATCATCCTTAACATGGTGCCTCGCACTTACCCACCCTGCTACCTCCATAGAAAGAACAAAATTTTCGACATGTCCCCCTAGCAATTGCACGCGTTGTTGAGCAGCATCTCATAACAAACCCGTTTAAATTCTAATTTCTCATACCTATAAGGGATTATTAGACAAAAAGCTCAGCATATAAAGGGTAATATCGATAAATACTTCGATAGTTCAATATCTCATCAGGATCTAGTTCAAAATCACTAGGTGACCAACTATCTGAACAAGGCATATGCCTATCTAAATATAAACATTCTTTTCTGGTCAATCTGGGTACAGATATTTCATATGGAGGATCTTTGTGATCCCTACGAATGAAATCGATGTTTGAAAAATTACAACTTTTAACCTTGTTTAACTCGACCTCTGTACCGATAATACCACCCATGGTAACCATGGGATGACCATCCGCATATGAGAAATTGAACAATTGAATGAATCGTACTTTTGGACGACCTGTTATTCCATCCTTGATTGCATTGTTTATTATGTGGTAATTTACTTCTGGAAGTGCAGATTGAGAAAAATCTTGTTCTTCCCAATTGTATTCGAAGTATCTTTCAGCTTCAGTTTTGAAATATTCCATCCATTCTTTCGGACCCTCACGACCACTTGGAGGTTTTACATCAACAGTCACAAGGAGGATTGATCCTTTTGGGAGTTTGTATGCAGCAAGATTAATATCCGATGCAATATCACTATTAAGGACAGTATCATAATCAAGCCATAAAATGTGTTTTATATTGCTATCTAAATTTGGAATTATGCTTCCAATATTATTCATCTTGATATCTACGACCTTATAAGGTTTATTAAACTTCATTCGTTTTTTTATCCCCGTATCATGTTCTGCACACAATAGCTTCTTTATTCCAAGGTATCTGTGGAAAAGTATAAAATCCACAAAATATATGGACCCGAAACCTGTATACTGGTAATCCAGGATTGAAAATCCACCTCCATGAAGTCTTTGAAGAACTTCTAATATCATTCTTCTTTCAACCTGCTTCGCTGGACGCAATGTATAGAATACTTTCTGATAACTTCTGGCTGACTCACTCATTCTTTGAGCTCCATTCTCATGTAGTAATCAAATGTAAATCTGCCAACTTTACCAGCCCCCCATCCAGGCTGGTTAATCTTTTTCTTGATTCTTTCAACATCAACACGTTCAGCTTTATATTGGATTGAAATGAACTTTCGTCTTTCCCGTGTTTGTTTAGTATCAGGAGATTTAAAAGATTTACTTGATTTGTCAATTATCTCTGTTACCTTGATAGGCTTTAATTGCTCTGCAAGCTCTCTTTCTGGAATTTCTTCAACGATATCACTCGGATACATATTATTTATAAAATTAAGAACTGGCCTTGAAAGCAATGCCATCTCTTTTCTAGCAATCTGATACACAGGAGATTCCTGATTAAGCCCGCGTTTTGTTGTCGTCCATGGCAATGATGCTGGATCCTTGGAAAAAAAGAATGCGATTCCTACAAAACCTCGATGTTTTGGTTGAAATGTAGGTCCATGCCGCCCCCATCCGGTGAGTTCTGTTTTATCTGCGGATACAACAACACGACCATTACATAGAACATACCATCCTGCTCGCTCTGATGTCCACTCATTATCAATTCGTGAAGCAAGACCAGCAAATAAATTTACACTCACACTATCAGTCTCAATAACCTTGTATCCTGGCAATATGTCACTTGAGCTGCCAATGGGAAGAAAGTCAGGTTTAATTCTTTTATTGTTTAATTCAATTGAGATAAATTTATCTAAAAATAATGAATAAGTATTCGAAATAAACTTTGATAATCGCTTCATAAACGTGCCATCATTTATACGAAGCTTTGACTCACACGTTAGATTTGTAATAGTTATTTCTGTGCCAGACTCTTCCAAAGATGAGGCAGGCTCAAGAATCTCCATTGGCAAATCCCACGATGTATCATTAGACGCCCATTTTTCAACGTCAATTATTACTCTGAAACCATTTTCCGTAGTATGAGATTCGATTTCAATAAACCTCCCAATTTTAAAAACAGCCCTTTTCATACCAATTCCATACACACCAAGTGTACTTTTTACAGCGGTGTTAGTTCTACCAAATCTAAAAACGTTTTCTTTTGCATGATTTTTATCAATTCCACCACACTTATCAGAAATCTTAAATTTTTCTTTGGAGATTTCTATTGCGACTAAAGATCTATCATTGATATTTAGACTATCAGGAACGACTAAATCGGGGGACAAGAGATTGACAGACACATCAATGCCGTAAACTCGTACAATTGAATCAACACAATTATCTACAAGATCAAGTATGGCATCCTCGAGTGTAATATCTCTGGTTATGTTCTCGATAAAAAATTGCTTTGTAGGAAGTGCCTGAGCCATTTCATACATTATTATCTCCCTCAAAATCAAAACCGGCATTAATAATTCGGTCATGGATTAATTCACAATTTGATTCAACAATATCACAGGCACTAAAGTACATTCCAAGCTCGAGAGCTGCGATTATTCCCGTTCCGGTTCCAGAAAATGGGTCAACATACAAAGATCCAGGTGTACCACTGATTTCAATAACCCTTTGTAACATTTTTATCGGAAGCTGATTTGCAGATCGTAACTTTGTATTTGAATGGCGGACAGGACTTAAATCTTCCCAAAAGTCGCTCAGATTGATACCCTTTTCATTAATAATTGATTGGTAGCCACCATAATCTTTAATCATTCCCCCACAATGACGGCATGTAGATGGTTTGATATGAGGTCGAATAAAATTGATTGGTTCTCCTTTTGTGAAATAAAGTAGAGCATAATGAGCAGGATAGAGATAATTTCCTCGGGCGAAACCATTCTTCATAGATATTGCAATCCAATGTCTAAAAGTTAACCTCGTCTTCAAGAAAGACCCAAAATGAATAGCCCATGAAGGAAGGTGATATAGGTAAAGTGCTCCACCTTTCATAAGGACACGAATCGATTCGGTTAGAATTTCCTTAAGCCAATGATTGTACTCTTCAGGAGTACGATTATCTAGTAAATCATCGTTATCCGAATATCGTTTGCCTAAATTAAAAGGTGGATCCAAAAATACAATGGATGCTATGCCTGAATCTAATGATTTTAAGAAATAAGTAGCATCGCCTAGAAATAACTCACTTTTTTTATCACCCTGCTGATATCGCTGATAAGAAACCAGATTATTCATAGAAATTTGTCCATTGAATGTCTCCAATCAAAGCCATTAGATCAATGATGCGAAGCGATCTTGCCAAGACAGAGAAGATCATTTGAAAATTAAAGTACTAACTCTGAAAGCCAAAACAACATCAACATGGATAAACCTTCCAAACTATTATTATCATTAGTCATTGCCCTAACATATTATTCAACATAACTTTCATACATAAACAGACCCCTCAGGTTATCGTGAGGCAACCACTCCAGAAGCACACAAAGCACACCAATTAAAGAACGCTTCTGAATAATATCCCTGGCAGGTTCTTTGCAGAACTGACCTAGATTGTATCACAGTTCCTTTCCTTGAATAAATTCGGATTTGTACGATTTCCCCCAAGATTTCCTTATTCTTCGAAAACAAGTAACTCTGCAGGTCGTGGGGGCACTATCCGAAACCATGCGCCTGATGGACGAGATCGACGCTGCCATCCCCGCCTGGCCGATTTGAACAGCAGGTCATACATGCCGACAGCCTGCGTCACAGGGTGTTTGGTTAACATTGTCCTTAATGGATCTACTATATAAATTATGACCATCATGTGCTATAGTAAACGAAGTCATGAGCACACTTCGACGCCTAATCAAACACAGATCATCCCTTCAGATTTACAAGTGAAGATTGAGAATGATTTAATCCATCAGCTAGGATTGCCATTTAATGAATAAAATTAATCGTCCAAAGATCAGCGTCATCACCTGCACTTTAAACAGCGAGAAATTCCTGAAGAAAGCTCTGGAAAGCGTCGAAAATCAAACCTATAAAAACATCGAACATATCATCAACGATTCCTATTCCAACGACGCAACTTTGGGGATCATTCAAGATTATATTGATCGGAATGGAACCCGATACCCCATTAAACTGATCCACTGTGAACCTGAGGGTGTGGGAAATGCATTAAATGTCGCAACAGAACACGCTGCCGGCGAGATCATCCACTACCTTCACTCAGATGATTACTATGTGGATGCTCATTCATTAGAAAAGGTCGCCGGATATTTCAATGAAAATCCTGACCTGGTGT
>JAYELT010000164.1:0-7961 GCA_034717715.1 Chloroflexota bacterium
GATGCCGGCTGCAGCAATGACAACGAAAAGAATAGCCCACAGGGGAGAATACTGGAGCAATTCCTGGATGGGATTTTCCACAATACTTATAACCGTTGTGGTTCCCATGCCTGACAGCAATGTGCTCAGAATGATTGCAGAACCAATCAGGGAAGTTTCAACCAGGATCACATACTTTTCAAGTTTGAATTTGAATGTGAGATAGATGAACACGCCACCCAAAACGATACTGATTAACCAGGTGACAATCCCGGGTCCTATGCCGATCCACTGCATCAAGCCAACACCGATACCGTAACCAAGAGAAGCGGCCAGGAGTGCAATCGCAAACCTGTAAAACAGGTATGACAAAGCTGCAAAGGCCACAGCAAGGATAACACCCACAAAAAGACTTGTAAGCGTGGATAGAAAGCCTACTCCAAACACGAAAAACATGGTTTGCAGGCCGAGGAAGAAACCAAATATGGCTGCAATTAAGGGTAGAAGGGATCGAAAAATCGTGTACCCATTAAAGACAACCAGGATACCGAGTATCAATCCAAATAAGGTTAAGCATAAAGAATCAGATGACATGAAACAAATCCTTTCTTGAGTTCGGCTGACATGAATTTTATTGATGCTTTATTTCAAGGTTATTTACCTGATAACACCCTTCATAATGAATAGTTACTTGGATCTAAAATATCAGGAAAATTTATTCGTCAAGGAACTTGTCCTGTTTCTTTTTCCTCGCGGCGAGCGTTATTCCCACGACCCCAATGCTGGCGGCACCCCCGATAGAGTAACAAAAATCGGGTAGACCATCGGGCAATTTAATGCCCGGATCCGATGGATCATCCGCTGGTGGTTCAACAGGTTCATCAACCGGGGGTTCGATGGGCTGTTCAGCAGTTGGTACATCCGTCGTATCACCTTTCAAAAGGGGAGGAATGAGGATTGCCCCTGCTATAATCACTGCAATCAGGATCACACTCAGGATGATCGCAGTCCAGTTGGTGCGTTTTGGTTGTTGAACATTCACTGATTGGGAAACAGCTGGTGTTGGTGTGGGTTGTGTATCAGTTACAGTAGGTCCTGCTGCAGGACTCTTGACTGCATTCTGAAGGGCATTTCTTAATTCAGACGGACTTTGGAAACGCTGCTCCGGGTTTTGGGCCATTGCTTTTAATACAACATGGTCCACCTGTGCGGGGAGGCCAGGCCGCTTTGCGCTTGGTGCAGAGACGACGAACGCAGGTGGCGTCACACCGGTCAGAAGTTCATATAGCAGAACACCCAGGGAGTATACATCTGTACGTTGGTCAACCACGCCTCCCTGGACCTGTTCGGGGCTAGCGTAAGGGTCTTGTGTACTCCCAGCAGGGCGCGATATTCCAAAATCGCTAAGAAGGGGACGTTGATGATCGTCAAGATAAGTATTTGTGGAACTTAGCATGCCATGAATATATCCACGAGCATAAATATGATCCAGGCCTTCTGTGATCTGGCTGATCAAAACCACAGCGCTATTAAGATCATGGAACAAGTTAAGGTTATCTTGAACCGTTCCGAATTCCTGAAAAGGTGATACGCGGTAAACCATATCGCCTTCCTGACCATATTCATAAACAGGAAGGATGTGTTCATGCTGCATCTGAGACTGGATTTCAGCAGCCTGTAGGAACCGCTGTACTATCGATGTATCCCGAACGGCATGTGGCTTCAGGATCGTAAACCCGACATAACGATCTAAACGAGGTTGGAAAGCTTTGATCAGCAGGGTGTGCTCATTTTCTGCCATTAATTGAACTAATTGGTACTCACCATATGTTTTTCCAATTAAATCTGACATGTAAAATCCTTTTTCTAAATAAAATAATTTTACCAGACGACACAAAAAAATACCAGCTTAATTATTTTGTTGCCGACTAAACTCGATCACGAGCCTGGATGGGCCATGATATCCAGTGCGACTGTGACTGCCAGGACCAAAACATCCTCCTGACTTGGCGACACTTCAACCCCGTAAGTGTCCCGGACTCGGAACCACTTTTTTGAAACCTGGGCTACTTTTTGCCTGCCTTCACCGATCTGGTATTCATGGTTTAGAATATTTCCCTGTACAGTCAGGTCCGGTCCATTGCGGAGCTTTACCGTCCAGCGATCCCGCAAAGGTGTGATCAAAGCTTTCTTGATTTCAGCAACCTTTTTTCCCTTGGCATCTTCGATTGCCATACTATCCTTCACTCGCAACTTTCGCTCCTGGATTTGGTATAAAATATTCCCTCGCATATCCTTGAATTTCAGTGTATCGCGCACTCGTAGAACTTTGCCATCTACTTTGAATATCTTCTTGCCTTTTTGATTTTCGATAAAGAAGTCGTCACCGAATGCGATTAATTTCTGACGCATTTTATACCTGGTGGCTGAGCCACCTAAACCAAAGGTTTGACGTTCTGTTTTTCGATTTTGTTGTCTTTTCCTCATAAGTGATACTCCTGACTGAATACTGATTTCTCATATAGATTACCAAATGGGGTATAATCTGTCATCCTTCATTGAATGATTTTTCAGTAAACATTGGCTGCCGAAAATCATTGATTCTGGCAACACCTGTTGGCTCGAGAGCAACAAATGTTGATATTCAGCACCAAATTTTCCCTTGATATGATGTAATGGTATAAAAATAATGTAATCCTGCTATGAAGAAAGGCTGAAAGAATAGTAAAAATGTTGAATATAGGTCACCAATTGTTATCTTTAGATTCAACATCCTAAGGATGACTCAGTAATACTCGTTTGCTATAGTTCAACAGTCAAACAATAAAGATAATGGAAAGGAAATATGTCAATGAATGAAGAAAAGAAAAATAAGAAAACATGGCGCGTGATTGGCTGGATCGCATTAGCTGCTGTCTCCGTTGCCGCTATTGTACTTATCGTGAACGCAATATTTGGGGGGTCAGGCGACACAGGCGATGCGCCTATCGTACCAATGCCGCCAATTGAACCGGGTGTGCCCATTGCAACAGCTCTGGAAGCTGTTCATGTCCGCAGCGGTCCAGGAACCCAATTCCCCAGCTATGGTGTCGCTGCAAAAGGGGCATCAGCTGAGGTGATCGGCGTCAGTGATGATGGTGGTTGGTGGGTCGTAAACTTACCTGTGGATATTGCTCCTGATGGGCAGGGTTGGGCGTCTGCTGAATATGTCCAGGTAGAGGGTGGTGAAGATATGCCTGTCATTCCACCACCACCAATGCCACCAATCGAAGATATTCCAACACCTCCTGCAGGAACACCTACAGCTACTGCGCTTGATTATATTAATGTGCGCAGTGGTCCTGGCGTTCAATATCCTGTACATTTTGTCGCAGCCAAGGGTGCGACTGGGGAAGTTCTTGGTGTAAGTGAAGATCAAGCCTGGTGGGTCATTAAGCTTTCCACTGATTTGGTGAGTGAAGAACAGGGCTGGGTATCCGCTGAATGGGTTTCAACCACCGACACAGATGACGTTCCAGTCATCCCTGCACCATAAAGGTTCAGAATAATCATTTCACCTTTGTAAGGTGAATCTAAGTGCTAAAGAAATGTGAAATTCAGGCATAGCAGTACCTGAATTTCACAAAGCTGAAGATTTCTCTCCAATTATTTTCATAAAAAATTATTAAATTTTTAGATCTCCAAATCGACAATGACTTGGAATTCTGTATAATATTTGGGAAACATCTTGTTAGTGCTTATATTCGACCCGTAATTTTGTGCCCTCACCAGGTTCTGATTGAACACTTATTTTGCCCCCAAAACCATTAACCCGTTCAACAATGTTTTTCAATCCCCCACCATGAGAGTCCTCAAAAGTTGTAGGATCAAATCCCACACCATCGTCTTTCAGAGTTACGACCGCTGATCTTCTGGTAAAATGAAATTTCAAAGAAACATGCTTTGCTTTTGCATGTTTAAGCACATTACTCAACGCCTCATACACAATCCAATACAATTGGGTTTCCAGGTCCTGGGATAGATCTGGTTCGCCCTCTACATTTAAATCAGCATGTATCCCCGACCGGCTTTCAACCATATTAAGGCGTTCTTGAAGTGCGCCTAATAATCCCAATTTCTCAAGCGCCGGCGGCCTCAATTCGAAGATTAGCAGGCGCAATTCGCTCATCCCGTCCCGTGCAATTGAACTCAGCTGCTCCAGGTTCTTTTCGGCAGCCGGGAGCTTTCCAGCCTTCAATGCGTATCGACTTGCGTCAGCGTATAACCGGATACTGTACAGCGATTGGGTAACAGAATCATGAAGTTCACGGGCGAGGCGATCACGCTCAGAAGCTGCGGCTGCTAACCTTGCCTGACTATAAAGGCGATTGTTTTCAAAGATGATCGCCAATTGATTGGCAAAAGGTTGCATCAATTCAGCCATCTCCGGTGTGAAGAAATCTGACTGGGCAGCATGCGCGGTCAGCACACCAATCAGGGCTTTTCTGCTTTTTATCGGTATACCAATCCAGGAGACCAAATCTGGAGGGATCGTTCCCATCATCGATTTAATCAGTTGTTTAAAGTTATGTTCTGCTTGTCCCTGTTCATTGATATTCGGGAAAACGAGAGCTCCTTCATACCAGAATCTACTGCTGAGCATGTCTGGTTGTTCGAATGGTCGAACCATCCACTCAACAATTTCGTCCTTTATATCAAGCCGGAAGGTTTCTGAAATGAGTAAATTTTCTTTGCGAAGCAAAATAGATGACCCATTGCATTTGATCAAGCTGACAAGCTTTTCCAGGATGTGCTTCAACTGGTCCTTAAATTCGAATGGACTAATAATTATCCGGGACACCTCCATCAAAGAAGAGATTTCCTGGATCCTTTCTTCCAAACGTTTTTCGAACAGCCGATTAACTTTATCCTGTTCGGTGATATCGGATACGACTGCGATAGAATGCAGTAATTCTCCCTTTTCATCTAAATCTACTGTAGGGACGATCTGAGTATGCAACTCACTGCCATCTTTACAAAGCCAGTTAATCGTGTAAGGTTTCTCATGACCCATTCGTTGATGTGCAAGCTGCTCAACCACGATGTCATAATTATTCTGGCTAAAGAAATGATGTAAATGATTTCCAACCATTTCACCTTGAGTGTAACCCACCATCTCAGCCAACCGTGGGTTCACATAAATCAGGACAGAATTTTTATCAACCACTCCCAACCCCTGGTTCATTTTCTCTATCAATTTTTGAAATTGAATTTTATTTTCTACCAATTCTTTTTCTCCCAATTATTGTTCAGTCCCATCCAGAATAATGCTAATTTTAACGGATATCTGCCGATCCCAGGTATATCCTCATAGATAACGATCCCCGGTTGATAGCCACCGCCCCTGGACGTCCGGTCGGATAATGCGTTTCTGCTCTTCGCTACTGACCCTGGAAAAAGCCCTTATCCAGGTCAATGGGAATCACATTTTGTTGAAGGGAAGTCAACAAAGTAAGGTTGACAATATACCACACTTGCCATTACATTTGGTAGTATGAGTCTCATCATTCTCCTGAATGGATTTGAAAATTGATGACAGGACATAAGGGTCCAGACGCAACTTCTAAAAAGGATAAGCAAAAAAACATTCTGTATGCGATCATCGCTTCGTTGGGTATTGGGGCGCTGTTCATCCTGATTCACCAGCTGACGCGATGGCTGCATGCCCGTCGAAGGGTGCGATCTTTGAAGGCAAGTGGCTTCAAGCTTACTCGTCAAGGATTGAGCACACCTGAGGTTGAAGCACGCCGTACTGATGAGGTTGTCCAAGCTCGCTTATTGGCTGAAAAACGGGCAAAAAGGGAGCGATGGAGAAGAAACACTTTCACCGTTTTCAACATAACCTTTCTTGTTCTCGCTGTTACGCAGGTGTTATTAAAAGACCCCTGGGGGGCCTTGCTGACGATCGCGACTTTGTTTATCAGCGTTTATGTCAATATTTTCCAGGAGACAAGGGCGGCGAAGAAAGTGGATGAGTTAGCCAGCCGCACACGGCCTATGGCTGCAGCGATCCGTGATGGCAGGTTACAAAACATCGACCAGGATGAGATTGTCGTAGGTGATGTGCTTGTAGCCGGAAAGGGGGATGAAATCCTGGCTGATGGGATACTGCTGGAATCTGCGAATTTAATATTAGATGAATCAAATCTGGTAGAGGGTGGTGGAGCAATTGAAAAAGTACCAGGCGATAAATTATCAGCCGGGATTTATTGTGAGACAGGTTGGGTTGTATATCAGGTGAGCCGGTTGAATATCCAATCGACAGACGATGAGGTGATGGGAAGTCATGAAGCCTCCATACGGATCAAAACACCTCTGCAAAAAATTATTGAACGGGTCCTGTATGTCCTTTTGGTGATTGTTGGAATTTTTTATGTTATCTTCCTCCTGGAAGTGATTCGCATTGACTTTCTTCCGCCAGACCTCCTTGCGACCTACCGTGAAGTGATGTCGATCACTTTCAGCATTCTTCCAACAGGTTTGCTGCTGATGATCGTGATTAACTATGCTGTGGGAAGTGCCGACATAGCTCGTTCTGATGTTCTGGTCCATAACAGCCAGACAATCGAGGCGCTGGCACAAATATCAACAGTGGGTTTTATCCGACATGGGGGCAGAATGGGATTGACAATTCAAATCGAGATGCTGCCTGGTTCAGAGGAATCCTCAAAATTCTCAGAACGCCAGATCAGGCAGGCATTGGGAAATTACGTCCACAGCATCCCAAGAGAACAATATCCGCTTACGATCATTAAAGAACATCTTGATGGTGATATGCAAGCCATCCTTGAACAAGCCCGTTACTTATCGCTTAACGGTTGGGAAGCCATGACATTTTCATCAGCAAATATGCCTGGTTCTTATGTGATCGGGTACCCAGAAGTCCTGGCTCCTTATCTACAACCGGAAACTTCATCTGAGCCGGAGCCAAAGCAGACAACAGAGAATAAAGCGGAAGACTTTGGTGGTCGGCTGCGGAGCTGGTTCAACAGGAATAAACTCGAAACGAAGCCTGAGGTTGAGAGCGTGGCCGATGAACCGGAAGACAAGGAAGTTGAAGATAACCTAGAGGAAGATGATAATCAGGAGAATAACCAGTCCGCTCGGAGTGGTGCGTTTTCAGGTTTCCGCAAGCGTTTGTCAGGTATTTTCCGCCGTAAAGAAAAAGAAAAAAAGCAACCTAAGGATGATGGAACTGAAGATGGTGTTGAAAAGGAAAGACGCTTGTTATTCGCTTATTCAACAGCGACACAGTCTCTCTACGAGGACAATATTTATCCACATTGTCCACAAAATTTAATTCCGCTGTGCGAGATTAAATTTATTGATGAAGTTCGCCCAGATGATAAGAAAGCTGTTGCCTTTTTTAAACACGAAGGCATCTCACTAAAAATATTAACTGAAACGGAGCCAATCAGCTCGCTGGCAATGGCAAAACAACTTGGTATTACTCAAACCGAAGGTAAAAACTCAATTTTGGCGGTTGGAGAAGAAATTTCCCTGTTTTCTCCAGAAGAGCTGCAAAGGAATGTTATCGAAAAAACCATTTTCGCTAAAATGAATTCAGACCAGATGAAACAGACCGTCAAGGCACTGCAAGCTCAGGGAGAGCATGTGGCGGTTTTAAGCACATCGATCAATGATCTTGAAATAATGCAAACGGCTGACCTGAGCATCACGCGTAAAAGCAGCAGCCCTACTGTCCTGGATCACGCAGATTTGATTGTGCTTCAGAACACGTTCAATGCATTAACCGAAGCCTTGCATAAAGGGCAGCGAATTGTCAACAGGGTGATGGATGTACTTAAGCTCAACCTGACACGTATCACCTATACGTTGATCCTGGTGGTGGCGATGTATATCAGTGGGGAACGTACATTCTATTACCATCCAGCGCAGGGAGGTACGATAAGTTTTTTTACAGTCATACTCCCATCTGTTGT
>JAYELT010000164.1:8061-24912 GCA_034717715.1 Chloroflexota bacterium
TGACACGTATCACCTATACGTTGATCCTGGTGGTGGCGATGTATATCAGTGGGGAACGTACATTCTATTACCATCCAGCGCAGGGAGGTACGATAAGTTTTTTTACAGTCATACTCCCATCTGTTGTGCTGAGTCTTTGGGCTTCTGCTAGGAGCGTTAATGGAAAGACTGTGCGCCGTTCGTTGTTCAATTTTTTTACACCTGCGGCTGCAGCGATAGCCCTGGCAGTCCTGGCGATCAAATTTGTTTTTTCATGGTTAGGTAGCGATATTGCTTATACCCAGCTCGCAGTCACCCATGCACTGGTTTTGACAGGATTATTATTAATGGTTTTTGTTGAACCACCAGTACGTTCATTGGCGTTAGGGGCCGAATTAAGCGGTAAATGGCAGCCCACAATCGCAGCCTCGGTGTTCTATGTCTTGTTTAACCTGATAACACTCATTCCCCTTGCACAACGCTTGTTAAGGATAGCGCCGCTGCAATCCTTCCAGGATTATCTGCTGATCTGGCTGATCACACTCGTTTGGGCCATCCTGGTTTTTGGCATCTGGAGTATTTTGTGGTCTGAACGGTTCAAGATGACCAAATCAAGGACAAAAGGAAGAATGTTTCAGAAAGAATAAGAAGTCTACAGGATAATTTGGGCTGTGCTAATCGCTGAAAATGTGTTAAATATTATCGAAGGCTGTTATCAATTTCTTCGAAAGGCAATCAAGGATAATACCGAATGCATTTCATCAGTTGTTGAGAAAGATGATGAAAAAGAAGAAAGGATTGTTGAAGAAATATCATCATTATGTGGTTTATTTTGAACCTGATTCTTGGTTAAATTAATAGTGCATATCAATGCGATTGTTAGAAAGATTAATCTTTAGCCTCAAGATAGCAAATCATGTTTCGCCGGGATATAATGGCTGCACTTATCAATAATCATAGATTTGGAAGGAAGACCGATTCATGAGCACAAAATCTATTCAAGTATTGGTGGTTGACGACCATCCGATTGTCATCAGCGGCACCCGTGCCCTTCTGGAGGAAGTGGAGGGCATTGAAGTTATTGGTGAAGCTCATAACGGTCTCATGGCGATTGAAAAGAATAAAGAATTAAAACCTGATGTTATCCTGATGGATTTGATCATGCCTGAAATGGATGGCATTGAAGCCATCCAATTGATCACAGAAGACCAGCCGGATACCCGGATCCTGGTTCTGACCAGCTTTATCACCGATGACAAAGTTTTCCCCGCCATAAAAGCTGGCGCAATGGGCTTCCTGCTGAAGGATTCGGAACCCGAAGCGCTGATCAAGGCAATACGAGATGTTTATAAGGGGGAACCTTCTCTGGCCCCCGACATTGCCCGAAAAGTGCTCAGAGAGATAGGACGTCAAAGTGCGGATAAACCCATCCCCGACCCCCTCACAGATCGGGAAATGGAAGTCCTGAAGCTGGTATCGAAAGGTTATGATAACCAGGAAATTGCAGAGGAATTAGTCATCGCTGAAGTAACCGTACGGACGCACGTCAGCCGGATCTTGCGAAAGCTGCAGCTTGCCAACCGGGTTCAAGCAACCCTGTATGCGCTTAAAAAAGGATTGGCTTCGCTTGAGGATGAGTAGCAGCATCGACCCTGAAGAATAATAGAGAATCTACACTTAGAGATTTTTGGATTTTTCCGTTGTGAAAAAAATTAATGTTTTAATTGCTGAAAATCAAAGGAACACCCGCCATGGGTTGAAAGCCTTGCTGCAGTTCTCCCCGTTTATTGATCGCATATGGGAAGCGGAGGATGGGGAAGAGGCGATCAAGATGATTGAACATGTCAATCCTGACCTGGTGATCACGGCCGCTAATATCCCCATAATTGAGGGGGTTTGCATCACCCGATGGATCAAAAAAAACCGACCAGGGACCAAAGTGATCATCCTGACCTTGTATCATTATTACGAGGATGAGGCACTGGCTGCTGGAGCGAACCGTTTTTTGGTGAAAGGCACAGAGAGCATTTCTATTGAGGAAGAAATCAGTTCGTTATTTCCCGATGAACTTGGCGTGCCAAACCTGCCTCAAGCGTAGACAACAAACATTCTGCAGGGCAGATCTGATCAACCCATCCTGTTTCCAGTCATATTTAGCTGCATATCAGTCAACGCTGCTGTGAAGTCCATCAGGAAGCTGTTTCCTGGTCCGAAGTGCGGGTCCTCCGACGACCTAATTCGCCAGCCAGCGGCATCAGGACAAGCAGCGCGACGATAGAGACAACCATCAGGTAGGTGACCACATCGATGCCGAAGTTCTGTCCAGCAACCACCAGGGCTGCGGAGATATTGCGCTGGGCTGTACCCAAACCGATAACGCTTTTTACTTTGGCATCTGAACCACCCAGCAGGTAACCCAGAGCCAGGCATGCGATCAGAAACAGCACTGCGGCCAAAATCCCAAACGAGCCCACAAGGCCGACCATCTCCCTGAAATTCAATACCAATCCCAAAACCGCCAAAAGCATGATGGCTGTGTTAGAAGCCTGGCTGAAGACCGGCTGAAGCTTGGCAGCCATGTCTTCATAACGGGCGTTGATAATCAGTCCAAGAGTCAGCGGCAGGAGCATCAGCAGGATCAGGGATTGTGCGATATCAAAGGGATTGACTTCCACGCCTCCAAGCAGCAGGGGCAGCACGATGGGCAGGTAAATGATGGTCACCACCATCAGCAGCACCATCAGCCCTACTGAAAAAGCGGCATTGCCCTTGGCTGCTTCCGCCAGCTTGGGGAGGAAAGGTGCACCGGCAGCAGTCGACAAGAGGATAATGCCAATTCGCAAGTGTTCATCCAGTGGAAACAACATGGTGATGCCGTAGGCCACGAGGGGCACCAGGATGAAGTTAAGGACAAGGGCTATACTCACCAATTTGGTGTTCTTCAATGAAGAAGTGATTTGTTTCAGCTTCAGACTCAAACCCATGCTGGCCATGCTGCCTAACACAAAGACCAGCATCGATAATTTGGCGAGGGTTTCCATGACTTCAGTCTTTTTTTTTCTCCTATTTTCAATTTACGAACAGAGTATTAGCGTAAATATCGTAATTATGAAACCTGATGAACACAAAGATTCATCACAAAATCACAAGACACATTTGATGCTGCTGTCAGAAGCACCCCGTTTTGAAGCATTAAAAACAACCTGGTCGTAATGCCAGAGCTGCTCGAAAAAATCCCTTGCCTTGGATTGAAGTTCTAATTCAGAGTTGGAATTTGATTCCTTAAGAATCTCAGCGGTTGATCGCTGCCCATCGATGGCATCAAACCATTGTTTTTCAAGCTGGTCAATGGGCAGGTAAAGGTCGGTAAATGTATGAGCCTGATTGATCAGAACTGCAGCGGCCCCGACCGGCAGCCGCTCCTGTATGGAAATTGTCGATGGCATGCGTATGGGGATATATTCCTGCCAGCCATCTTTATCAAATCGCAGGGCGAATTTATGAGTTGGCTGGTCATCACGATAGACAATCAAGCTGTGGCGGGCCATAGTCCCTCGGAATAATTCCATGATTGCGTACTGTTGGAAGTGGGGAAGCTGGCTGATCCGGGAAGCATAAGGACTCTTCGCAATGGGGTTGCATTGAGGCAGGTACGGCGCCTGTCGAAGCCAACGCCCGAATGTCAGGCCGCAGCGTTGTATAAATTCAAGTACCTGAGGTACCGAATAGGCGCGATCCTGGGGATGCAGTAGGGCATCTGCCAGGCCTGCCTCGCTTTGGAAATCAAGTGAATCACGCAGCCTTTGGTGAAGAGGATGATCATTCGGCAGGAACTGCAGTGTCTGGGCCAGATCCTCGATCTCACGACTATTGGGAAGAACACCAATACGGTGGCAGAAGTTCTGCAGCATGTAGATTCCCGTTCTTCCATATGGCGCGTAAACCATGAGGTGCATCGCGCCATTCGGAGAAAGCACTCTTCGAAGTATGTTAAGGCCAATTTCGGGATCCGGGAGATGGTGTAAGACACCAGTGCAGATGATTTGATCAAATCCTTCACCAAGCTCTGATGCCCGTTCAATGGGGAGAACTAGTAATTCGAGGTTCTCAAGACCATACTTCTTCCTTAAGTCTTGGGAGTGTTGAATGCTGGTTTCACTGTTATCGATACCAACGATACGGGTCTCAGGGTAGCGCAGCGCATACTTTGCTGCCTGAGATGTCCCACATCCAGCGACCAGGATGGATCCTCGTTCATGGAAGGATTCTAACGGCCAGTACAAATGGAAATCAGCACGCTGGCGGCTTTGAACCTGCCAACGTTTTTGATATCTGTCCAGATTTCTTACAGGTGGAGGGTAAGGATGCCGATTATAAAAATCGCTGACTGCTTTGTCGATGCTACCGTACAGTGCTCTTTTTTTTCCTCGAGTGGCAGCCATATCAAAATCTATCGGTGAATTAATACCGACCGACAAGGGGTTATGATGCGTTCTCATGATCACTTAAGCTCTTGGGTGGTGTTTTCCCCTGGTCCAAGTTTGTGATAGAACCATTGGAAGACCGCTCGGGTTAGGATGAGCGAGATCACTAAGGCGAAGACATCCAGGAATTTACCCAGCTTGACATGCTCACCAAAGCCAATGTTGATTACTTCAAGGATCACATATTTGCTGCCGAACAGGATCAGCCAGGTAACAAAAATCCGTAAAAATTTATTGGATTTGAATAAATGGGATACCTTGTGTTCAAGTGTAAGGATGATCTCCAGCAGGATCTTGAGCAGGATGGCGGTAAAGATCGAGATCGTGAAGGAGTCGATGATTATCACCGGGTTGTATTCTACGAACAGGTTCAGAACGACGACATAGATCAGGATATCCTTCACCCAGGAGAAGAAGATCATCTGCCGCTTGGTTGGGTGTGTCACCGCTGATCTTTTTTCTCTGTTGCCATTTGAATTTCCTAAGTAGGGTAATAAAACAGGATTATTAATTGCCTGGCAGCACCGATTTCATCGTTCGGTACTGCCAGCTTGTTCTTTCATACTTATGAACGGGTGTTTTCCTCAATATCCATAAGGACTTCAAGGCTTTCGGCTACCGCCAATTGCATAACAGCTGCAACGAAACCGACCAGACCGTATACAAAAACCAGAACGATCGATCCGAGGGCTGCACCAAGCAGGCTGCCGAGGAAGCCAAAGAAGCCGCCGCCAATGTAGTTACCAGTGACGAAGGTCGCGATGACGCCGACTATCATGAGGGTCACTGTAATAACAATGGTGATCCATGCTAGGATCCTGTAGAATCCGGCAATAGTATTAAGTGCGGGATATTTGGGGTTTTTCATGATTGTTCTCCTTTAAAATGATTATTAAGAGGTTACTTATGAAAAGGACTTTCTGCTTTTCATCCATGCTAATTATACTACAAAAGGAAGATTAATGAGATGCCGCTTATCTGTTTCTAGCGATAAGCGGCATCGAATCAACGGATTATTGTGCAGCGCTATTAGCTTCCTCCAGAGTTCGCATTGCTTCATCCAGGTTGAATGAACCTGGTTCATGCCGAGGTGGGTATTTCGTAAAAGCTTCAATCTGTTCTGCAACCAATGCCTGCATCCCATAGATCAGGTAGGCGTGGGTTATGATCCAATCCCAGTAGGTGTTGGAATTCTCATCTGCTCGTTCGAAGGGATCGCGTCTCAGGTGGAAGATTTTCGGCAACCGCAGCTGTACAAAGGGTTCTGCCCAGCACTGCATCGTCTTTGCCCTTTGCTCCATCAACACCGCTTTCCAATCTCTATGACGGATGGCCAGAACTTCGCCATCATCGGAAATATAGAAAAAGGTTTGGCGAGGGCTCTCATCGACTTCACCCATTAGGTATGGAAGCATGTTGAAGCCGTCAATGTGGACATTGAATTTCTTCTCGTTAGCTTCATAGCCTTCCAGGAGTTTTTCTGAGACATCGGGATCACCTGCTGCCGCAAGAATCGTTGGTAGCCAGTCCTGGTGGCAGACGATGCCGTTCACGACTGACCCTGCCTTGAACTTACCTGGCCAGCGAACAAAGGCGGGTACGCGCCAACCGCCCTCCCAGTTGGTATTCTTCTCACTACGGAAGGGGGTGATGCCAGCGTCCGGCCAGCTGTTGTAATGAGGACCATTATCGGTGGAGTACATCACAAGTGTGTCCTCTGCGATACCGAGTTCATCCAACTTGTCAAGCATCCTGCCGATGTTTTCGTCATGGGCAACCATAGCATCGTTATAGAAACCCTGCCCGCTTTTTCCATCATGCTTTTCAGCTGTGTGTGTCCGGAAGTGCATTGCCGTGGTGTTGTACCAGAGAAAGAAAGGTTCATCGGCATCATGGGCTTCATCTATAAACCGGAGGGCACGTTCGGTGACTTCATCATCAATGGTTTCCATCCGTTTTTTGGTCAAGGGACCGGTGTCATTTATCGTTTGCCCGCCTTTGCCGTCAGCTAGGCAGTGCAACACGCCTCTGGGGCCAAAATTCTTCTTGAACTCAGGATTCTTCGGGTAATCCGGGTCCTCTGGTTCCTCTTCAGCATTGAGGTGGTAGAGGTTGCCAAAGAACTCATCAAAGCCGTGACTTGTGGGCAGGTACTCATCCCTATCTCCCAGGTGATTCTTGCCAAATTGGCCGGTCCTGTATCCCAGTGGTTTTAGGAGTTCTGCAATGGTGGGGTCCTCAGCGGAAAGGCCGATTTTCGCGCCAGGCATGCCTACCTTGGTCAGACCGGTTCGGATGGGATTCTGACCGGTGATAAAGGCAGCCCGACCTGCGGTGCAGCTCTGCTGGGCGTAGTAATCCGTAAAAGCAACACCTTCGTTTGCTACCCGGTCGATATTAGGGGTCTGGTAGCCCATCTGCCCCCGGCTGTTGTAGCTGATATTCCACCAGCCGATATCATCCCCCCATAAAATAAGAATATTAGGTTTTCCATTAAGCATTGTAATCCTCCGTAAAATTTGAGTTTGAGTTGGTTAGACTAAATTTAATCGTTCTGTCATTTATTATTTTATCATGCCTCCTTTACTTTGAAACGCACCTATTTTTCAGAATCCTCAAGGCGAGGTCTCAGAATTGATTTCTGCAGCTGGTGCAGGTCTTTGGGGTATCTTGAAATCCCCATTCGATGTGTCCATTCCATGGCAATGACTGAAGGTTTTTCCGCTGCCACAGGGGCAAGGTGCATCAGGTCCAGTTTGGTTAAAGATGGCTAGCCATCCTTCTCGTTCACGTGCCAGGATATCCATCACCTGCTCAGCCTTGTAGCCCCTGCGGATCAACCCAGCCATGATCTTCATTGGGAAATCGATATGATGGAAGAAATGCTTGAGACCTGGACAAAGATAATTCAGGCCGGGTTCACCTTCCGGCGTTTCGATAAAGCGGTTCTTGGGGCACTCGCCGTGGCAGGCGAAGCGGACATCACAATCAAGGCAGAATTGTGGTAAAGCATCCCTTTTATCCAGGCCGAATTGTCGCTGCTGTGGCGAAGCCACCAAATCGATCATGTGCTTTTTTTGGATATTCCCCAGGAAATAATCTGGTTCGACGAAATGGTCGCAAGCATACAGGTCACCATTATGTTCCAGGACGACACCCAAACCACAGGTCTCATTAAAAACGCACATACCGGAAGAAGGCATGTGCAGCCAATTGCGTACAGCTGCTTCGAATGTTTGTACGAAGACACTGCCGACATCGTGATGGACCCACTCATCAAAGATGAGGCTTAGAAAGCTGCCAAACTGGTCCGGCAGGACTGAGCGATCGGAAACGGTGCTGCCTTCCTGGTAGAGGGTACGGCCGTCCGAATTGATCCGTTCCACCACCGGGATGAACTGAATCCAATCAGATTCTGCCTCATCGCGTAAAAAGCGATACACCTCCAATGGGTGATCCGCATTGACTCGGTTGACGGCTGTTAGGATGTTGAACTCCACACTATATTGTTGGAGCAACCGCAAGCCGCGCATCACCCTGTCAAAGGTCGGCTTCCCAGCTTTATCCACGCGGTAGACATCGTGCAAATGACGCGGCCCATCAATGCTGATGCCGATCAGAAAGTTGTGTTCCTTGAAGAAAGCGCACCAGTCATCATCCAGCAGGGTGCCGTTGGTCTGCAGGGTGTACTCAAGGGTCATCCCCGTTTGGCAGTACTTCTCTGCGATTGACACGGCCCGGCGGTAGAAATCCAGTCCCATCAGGGTCGGTTCGCCACCCTGCCAGGCGATTGTCACCTGGTCGGTCTGGTGGGATTCGATTAACTGCCTGATGTAAGTCTCCAGCAGTTCGTCTCTCATGCGAAAGTCGCTTGAGGGGTACAGCAACTCCTTGTCTAGGTAGAAACAATAGGCACAGTTCAGGTTGCAGGTTGCGCCCGTCGGCTTTGCCAGAAGGTGAAAAGCAGGCGGGGCGTTATCTTGCAAGCTAAAAACAGGATAATCACCTCTTTGATGTCTTTTTCTGGCATGAGCCATAAGAATGGTTCCTCAGCGAAAAATGAGTAGTTGATAAGGCTTTAGGGATAACCTTTAATGTATTTCCCAGAGATAAACTCGTCGCCAATCGCGTTTCATATCAACAACTGTCCAGCCGTTTTCATTGGCTTCATTCAACGCTTTGTCAAGTTTTCCAACCAGTGATTCCCGGTCATAAGCCCACTCACGTTCGTCATCGGTGTGGTGAACCATCCCGATGAAACATAAGCCTTTTCCCGCTGCTGTCCATTGATACATCTGGAGATCTCCATCTGAATTTCCCATCGCCAGGATTGGACGCCGACCGATGAATTTATGAATACCGACCGGCTTACCCTCTGCATCATCTATAAAATCAATTTTTGGAATGCGTACAAGTTCAGGGACACCATCTCGAATTTCAAACTTTGTATCGATGCTGGAACCAATCACCTGTTCGGGTGGGATGCGGTACACATCCTCCACCCATGCTCGCATGAACTCGATACCTCCCGCAGAGGCAATATAGTTCCTGAAGCCTTTTGTATGGAGGTATTCAAGCAGCTCCAGCATTGGCTGGTAAATCATCTCAGTGTAGAGTCGCCCGGTTTTAGGGTGCCTGGCGCTGGAGATCCAATCAAGGACGATCTGTTCGAATTCATCGCTGTTAGTATCGCTGTGGGTAGCCATCACCACTTCCATCAGGGCTTTCATGCCGCCGGAGAGAAAACCCTTCATATCATCTTCCAATATGGCTTTGAAAGGCTGTTGTTCCTGCCACTCGGGATGCGCGTCAGCCAACGCTTTGACGCGATCGAGGGCGAAGTACAATTGGAAGTAGTAGGGTTTCTCTGACCATAGTGTGCCGTCATTGTCAAAGACGGCAATCCGGTCCATCGGAGGGACAAAATGAGGATCACCTTCGGATGTTACAGACTCGACAAAATCGATTATCGCTTTCTTTGTTTTCCCTTCATTCCAGGATGGAAGGGGAGTTTTGTTGAATACTTTATTCTGCATTTTATTTCCTATGTTCGTTAAGAATTGAGTCGAATGTTGATAATCGAGTAATTTCTATAGAAAGAATTATGCGATTTTCGGTTCGCGCAAACCAGATATCATTTTACCAGCAATCGTTGGATATTTACGCTATGTTCCAAAAGCGTTGCGCAGTTCTTCCTCCTGCTCAATTGAAAGGTTGATGGAAACCAGTTCGAAATCCATGTCCTTTAATTCCTCAACAACACGGTCCACCACGGCATTGGTGGTCATCAGGAAGAGGGCTGAGGTGCCTTGATCCACTTCGCTGCGAACGCGCTTGATGAAGTTATCATCGATGCCGTAATCAGCGAAGTGCCCGGAGAGTGCGCCCATGGCAGCGCCAACAGCTAATCCAAATCCCGGAATAAAAAACAGGAGGCCAAAGAGCATGCCCCAGAACGCGCCGTCCATAGCCCCTGCGCCAGTCAGGTTGACTGCCTGTTTGGTCTTGGGAGTCTTGCGGCCTTCCGGCCAGGAGACTATGGCAGCATCGACGATGGTGATTAGCTCCTGGTTTTGCATATTATAAACGACGTTAAGCATTTCTTGAGCACCTTCAGGTGTTGAAAATTTAAAAACTGTAAGAGTGTTCATTTAATTGATCTCCTTTTCTATGAGACAAGATTATTTTCATCCACAACTTAAGCGGTACAAGATAAGGCATGTTTAACTGCATCAATATCATAATGATTGTTGTTTGTTTAATCGTCGTTAAGGTGTTGAAATCCGGGTCAACAAGAGCTTATTGGGTGGCGTAGTAAGGTTCTTAAATGTTGAGCGGCTGTCAACAAATGTTGAAATCTGCTTGGCTATGAATTTGTGAATATTGATTACCTTTTCAATTCATTATTCTTCAGGTTTGGGCTGCCAGGGCCAATGACCTTCCATCTCGACCACCAGTGACCATGAGAGAAAAGTACGGATCACCACAAGCAGGCCCAGCCTAAGGATGTTCGACAAACTGGGCGCCAGGGCGACTGTTCTGATCACGTCCGCCGCGACCAGTATTTCCAGACTGAGTAATAATGCCTTCGCCAGACCATGCTTGTACTGCCGGAATCGTTCCCGAGAAGTCATCTTTTTCTGAAAGGTGAACAAGATGAACCTGACAGAGCTATAAATCAAACCGAAAAGGATGATAATGACCGCGACCGCCTCAACAAATATTGAAGCGATTTCGATCCACTCGAAAGCACCTTCAGTGATATCACTGAATTGAAACAAATTAATTATCTCAAAATCCATAATTATGGCCTCCGGTCAAGGACCTCTCATGGACAACTTCTTAAGGCAGGCCTGGTAAGATTGTATTTAAAACCTTTCCAGCCAATAAGATGAATGTTTCAGAAAAATCCATAGTGCAGGAAATTGGAAAGTAATTTAATCCTGTTTGGTTTTGTCTTCTGCCGAAGTCGTGTTTTCTTCGTCCTGTTCACCGGCATTGCTGTCTTCATCATTTATCGGGTTTGCCACGTCATTTACCAGATCCTTGGCTGCGTCACGCATCCCACCAGCTGCTGCCATCTGGCTGAGACCCTGGGCGGTTAGTTCGGCGCCAGTCTGGGCAAGCTCTTCGCTTTTAGCAGCCATCCCGGCAGAGATGTCCAATCTGGCGGCACCTTCTTCGACCTCTTCCAATCCCAGTTCTTCTACTTCAGCTTCGGTTTCTTCTATGTATTCCGCCAGCATATGGGTCGCACCAAAACGCAGCAGGACTTCCACGGCGATGTTTTGCAGCTCCTCGCCTTTGATTTCCAGGAAATCCGCTATTATGGGCATATCCATGGCAGCGACGACGTCGCTGACCGTCCACAGCTGGCCGGCAATTGAAGCCAGGTCCATACCGTAACTCAGTTCTTCCTCGCTTAATGCCCCAACCAGGGCACTTTGAATGGCGATATCATCGGAAGCAGCCAGCATGGCAGCCCCCTGACCGAGGTCGTTAATGCCGGCATCAGCAACGATTTGGCCCAAGGCTTCAGCGACCTGGGCAGCATGAAATGTATCCTCACCCTGGACAATATCGCGTGCGCCGCCAGCCAGCATCACCCGGCCGGCGGAGGCGACAGATTCAGCCTCTTTCAGTTGCTCCTCAGTTTTTGGGTCCATCTGGTCTTTATTGACTGGTTTTTCTTTCTTTTTTGCCATTCGTTTTTCCTTTCTGATTACTCTTTTTTTTGGTTGTTTCGCAAGGCTTAGAGCCCAAGAAGCTGCTTCTTTTTGGCTTCAAATTCTTCATCGGTGATAATCCCCATGCTTTTCAGCTCGCCCAGTTTTTCCAATTCCGCAATATAATCGGGCTGCTTGCTGCTAGTGGGAGTGGGTGGTGCCATGGGGGAATCCTGCTGATCCAGCGAAGCCTGCTCCTCAGGCGTCAGCGGCTGCGATTGGATATTCAGCTCCTGCATGGCCTGGTTCAGGTCCTGGTCTTCCAGCTGGTCTGGCGACAGGCCGGTGTGCTGTTCAATCTTTTGTGCGTCCTGTTGAGATAGCTTAATGGCGGCAGCCGTTCCAGAGGCTGCCAGGACCATCATGCCGCCGACAAACACTGTTCTTCTTCTAACTCTCCGTGCAACTCGGCGTGAAGTCCTGCGTGATGTCCTTCGTGCGGTCCTACGTGACGTCCTTCGTGCTGATCTACGTGCTGGTCTTCTGTACATAACGATATGCCTCCTGTTAATTTACTCTTGAATTTTTTATCTTATCGATTCGTTCATTGATTTGTAAATGAATAATATTCCATTTTTATAGGATTGGAAATGTCAGTGCCCAGAAAACAGTTATGAAAATTATCAGGGATGCAATAATAACCAGCCCCAATCGAATTTTGATGGAAGTGAATTTTGAATTTATTCCGCCAAAGAATAAGACTGAAGCGAAGATCACTGTTAGCAATGTATAGTTGTCTCCACGTTCATTATCCAGGCGAGCCTCATCCAGATGTGCCTCAACTTCCTCGAGAAAGCGGTCTGATTCCTCCTGAGCTTCCGACTTGTATTCGGCCATTTCAAATGGAGAGGTGGGTGCATCATGGTTAATCAGGGGCTGTGTCTCAATCCATGCATCGACTGCAACTTTCATTTCCGGCCGGAATCGCTCCATGAGAAAATCATATAAGAATTCGTCTTCGTTACTGTAAGCTGCCGCAAATTCTGTGAACATAGCTACATCGATCGTTTTAAGCTGCAGAGCCTGGTTGGAAAACCTGACGGACTCTGTTCGAGCAGCAGTAGCACGATTGGAACTGCTCCTTTCTTCACCAGCCCAACGAGAGGATTGGTAGACGCACCAGGCTGAGGTGATGGTTGCCAGTGAGATTAAGACGGCAGAAACAATCTCAATCCATTTAAGAAGTTTTTCATGATGTTTATTCATTTGTTTTGTTACTTTCATGACTTCTACAACTCACTTTTTTCTGCGTTTGAGTTTTTAGGAAATCTGCAGTTGATCCGGTTTATTTTAGCAGAATAATGAACTATCCTGTCATCGTTAATTTATAAAATGCTCTGAATTGGTTATTTTGTCGTCTATAGACTGTTGAATCAGACATCATCAAGTAAACCGTTTAGATGTCAATCCTTTCATCACGCGTTGATAGAAGGTCAACAATTGTTGAAATCCTGATGTGGATTAGTTCAATACCGGTGTATTCGATAAAGTGTTCCTAAACTCAAGGACGCTGTTCATGATCCGAATTAAATTAGTTATTCGTGTGGTTGGTTTCCTCTGATGGGTGAGAGCGGAAACCGCTGGAAAGACTCTCTGTTGTGAGCGGATCAACTTTTCAAGTTGATATCGGTGCTGGTAATTGGCGATTGGATGCCATTTTCGTCCAGGGCGGATTTGATAGCTTAATGCACCTGGTCGAACATGCGGCGGGTATCCACATAAGATTCGATCCACCATCGCATCCGGAATTTAATAGGACCTTCGGTCATATCAATAAAGAGTGCATCTACAGGTTTATCCGCCAGCACCCCGTCAACATTTCTAACTGCTTGCTTCAGCAGCTCTCGTATTTTGTCAACGTCTTCCTCAAAAGGGATATAAACGTGAGTTTGAATACGGTAGCGAGGGTCTGGGTAGGAATAGTTTACCACCTGGTTGTTGCTGATAATGGAATTGGGTACGATTACCATACGGTTGTCGCGTGTGCGAATGCGTGTGGTCCGCAGGCCAATCTCTGTAACATCACCCCATGTGCCAACACCCTGGATCTCAATTCGGTCTCCAACCCTGAAGGGTTGATCCACGATTAAGATCAAGCCGGCGATGGCATCTGAAATTGTATCTTTTGCTGCTAATGAGATTGCAAACCCACTGATGCCAAGCGCAGCAGTAAGGGTTGTGACATTGACACCAAAATAAGACAGGAGAATGGTGATTCCGATAATGATGGTCAGGATTTGGATAAAATTCTTGGCCATTTCAATGACCGGTGTTAATTCCTCCCGCCCATCCTCTTTTTGTTTTTCACTAATCCATTCTGCTGCGAGGTCGAACACTTTCCAGGTGATCCAGATGATCAGGGATAATGTCAGGATGTAGAATATATCCCGTAAAATTTGATTAAATCGATCGCCAATAAAAGCTAAACCGGAGACCGAAATCCTCAGGATAAGGATAGTCACAAGCCAGCGTACCTCAGGTCCGATCTTTTCCAGGAGTGCATCATCAAATGTTGAAGAGGTCCGCTTCACAATGCGTGGCAAGAGGCGTTTAATCAGCCAGGTCCCTAACAGGTAACCAAGAAACGCGATAAGGCCGGATAGTGCAAGATTAATCCAATCGATCAGCCTGATTCCCATGAATTTTTGGTACAAAAAGCCTCTCCGGGCAGCGAATTCCTCAATGGATTGCATCAAAAAACCAGGTGTGATTGTTGGCTGAGGCGTACGTTCAGTGACCAGATCCCCCAGAAGTGGGGTCGGTGTTGCTTGTGTTTCGTCTTCATCCGCTCTTGCGGTGGCTAAAAGCGCGCCCTGACTTAATGTTGTGGTTGGTGAAAGTTGGTGTTCTTGTCCCTGATCCGAGATTGTTGAACTGCAGCCAATAAGAAAGATCAACTGCAGGGATGCTGATAGTATAAGAATCGGGATGAGTCTATTTCGTTTCATATTATGTCTTACCTTATTTCAGAGAAAACGATCCGAATACGATGCTTAATCTAAAATCGTCCTATCAGTAGAGGAAGTTTCTTCCATCTCAGCAGTTGTTAAGGTTTTCCTCCTTCTAAAATTTAAAATTAGAATCGTCACACTGATCACAAGTACCCACCCGGGAAAAGCAAGGGACATCCATAGGCTGAGGTTTAGTCCCAACATCAGCACGAGTGACAGGCCATAGGTCAGGAAAACCAACAAGCGCGGCATAACCTTTGTTTTGATCCAGATTGTCCCCAGTGACATCATAAACACCCCGGCCATGCGCAGACCGTACACATTAATGATCAGGTACATAAAGACCCGGTTAAAAGCATAGGTTGGTGTTTGGCCGAGGCCTTCCGGCTGAACAGTAAAAATATTCAGAATTGTGCCTGCAACTGCCGCAGAGACAAAGGTCATCGCTATGAATAATAAACCACTTCCAAAGAAAACTGTTGAAAAGAAGCGATCCTCGAAATCTCCCAGCCGGTCGCGAATGACACCCAGAAACCAAAGAAACGCGATACCAGCAAAGGGGACTAATCCAATAGCAAAGGAGATACGCCCGGAATTATCCGCCAGCCATGTCCCTGAATCATTTAGTGATTCTGGAATAGAAATTCGGATCAACACGATGCTGATAATGAATAAAATTGCAAAAATAATTCCAGCGAGGGCCGCTGCTCGAGGCGTTTTGAGTCTGCGCTGTGTTAAGTTAATCGTTTCCTCTGTCATTTTTTTTCTCCAAATCCGATTCGGGGAGGTTGTTAGCGAATTCTTCTAAAATTATACCAGCTTGCAAATCAATCTTCGTTAGTGATTGAGTCTGTCGACCTAGGCAAATCATAAAATCCATCATGCTGATGGAATTCAAGAACACCGAGTCAGAACATTTATGCATACTTATATTGAGTTTCTGAATTAAATTAATGTCATTTCAACAATAAAATCATCTTCCTATCCTGTCGTCATGAGTTTGATGATTTCCAACTCAACAATTTTTTCCCTGGTAATAATCACAGGAGGTCAGAGCTGGGAAACCTTCCAATGACTAAACAAGGTTCAACAGATGTTGAAAACGCTTTCAATACATGTTTTGATTTTTTCTGAAATGTACAACAAATCCCAGCCATAAAATCATCATCCTGAGGATGACGTGCAGCTTGAAATTATATATTACTGAAAAGCCAAATGGTCTTCAACGCTCAATAGCCTTATCTACCATTTGCGAACTTTACAAATTAGGAGGTAAGCTATCTCACGGCTTCGGTGACATTGAAATCCAAATATTGGAGCGCTCAAAAACTGTTATACCGGGATTCCACGTTTCAATCATTGTACTCCATAATTTGTCAAAACAGTCGAAAAGTTGGGCGGGTTATGACAGAGTTCACCACCGTTGTCACCCATTTCGACCAAATTTTAGCGCTCAAGCTCACAAATCCGAAGCTCCGATACGGTTTTTCCTGCTCAACTTAAATGGTAAAACAATCTGGAACATGGAAAGGCGCGTTTTATCCAGAAAGAGAATGTTCATAAATCTCCCGATAGGGATATCTTTCTGAGAGCTTCATCACCACTCTTCTTGCTGTTCTGACGATCTTCCCGGCCAGAAAAATGTACTTCAAGCGAAAAGTCTTGATTTGCTGCCGGTATTCCATTACCTTTACCCTGTCAATCTTGAACAGCAGGAACAGGTTGTACGCCAGCATCATCAGCTGGAAAATGGCTTCATTGGACCAGAATGATTTGAGCAGCAGCTGGCCAACTGCCATATCATACTTGGCCTCCTTGATATAATTCTCACTGTTTCCGCGTTTCTGATAGAAATCGACCGCTTCCTCGGGGGACAGATCTGTGTTGGTGACAAAAAAGGAATAGGCGTATTCTTCACCGTCCAGGAAAGACATTTGCGCTCTGTTCTTCTCATCTCTCAACACCCGCGATACAACAAACCTTCGGTCTTTCTTCCATGTGTTCAGGGAGGTAACAAGTTCCGTGGTTTCCTGGCCATTGATGGTGTTATCAAGAAGGTCGTAGAAGAAGCCAACGCAGGTGTACCGGTGCCGCCTGGTGATCCAGCGGCTATGGCCGCTGCTATTCGGATGCTGGCCAGTAATCCCAAAAGGTGTCAGGAATTAGGAAAAAATGGTAGAAATATAGTAGAAACGCGTTTTTCGCGCAATG
>JAYELT010000165.1:0-19962 GCA_034717715.1 Chloroflexota bacterium
TGGCTGCCTGCCAGCCAGCCGCTGAGCCCACGGAGGAGCCAACCGAAGAGGTTATCACCGAGGAACCCACCGAGGAACCTACGGAAGAGCCTACCGAGGAACCCCCAGACCTGACAGATCTTATCGCTGCGGCTGACGAATCAGCTGCTGCCGCTGCTGCTTCTGCTGAAGCTGCTGCTGCCGCTGCTGCCCAGGCTCCCACAGATGCTGCCACGGTTGCGGACCTCGTTGCTGCCTACGAACCGGTTGAATATCCTGAGGTTGCCTTAGAATCAACCCCATATGAACCTGCGGCTCCATTAACAGCCTTCCCCGAGCCAGCTGCTTCAGCTCGCACAGGCGCATGGCCGGACGAGGTTATCATTTTTGAAGAGCCCAGCTCTGATGCTGCTGTGAACCAGCTTGAGACAGGCGATATGGATGTCTATGCTTACACAATTTCAGATCCTGAAATTGCTGCACGTATTGAAGCATCCGAGGCTATCGACACCTATTTCTCATCGGGTTCCTATAATGAGCTGACCCTCAACCCCGCTGGCCCCGTTTTCAATAATGGAAAACTGAACCCCTTCGGTGTTGCCAAGATGCGTGAGGCTATGAACTACCTGGTCGACCGCCAATTCCTGGTGGATGACCTCCTTGGTGGTTTGGGTACCCCCCGTTGGACAGCGTTAAATTCGGCTGCTGCGGATACCGCTTCATTGGCGGCTGAAGTTCGCGCACTTGAAGTTAAGTACGCCTATAACAAAGAAACAGCCAAAGCCATCTTTGACGAAGAAATGCCCAAGATTGGCGCCGAAATGGTCGACGGCGTCTGGAGCTATGAAGGTGAACCCGTTGAAATCCACATGCTTATCCGTATCGAGGACGAGCGCCTGGATATTGGCGATTATGTTGCCAACCAGTTAGAGGATATCGGCTTCACGACCTTCCGTGATTACAAATCATCTGCGGATGCCTCCCCGATCTGGATCGGCAGCGATCCTGCTGAAGGCGGCTTCCACGTCTATACCGGCGGCTGGATTTCCACGGCAGTTCCACGCTTGCTGACCGACAACTTCGGTTTCTTCTATACCGATATGGGCCTTCCCTACCCCTTATGGCAGGCTTATGTAAGCGATCCCCGTTTCTATGAGCTTTGTGACCTGTTGTATGCATACAATTATTCGACGGATGAAGAACGCTTAGCCTATGCTGCTGAAGTGCTTCCACTTTCTTTGGAAGATTCTGCCCGTATCTGGTTGTATGATCAGGGTTCAATCACCCCCAAGTTGACGGATATTAACGTTGCGGCTGACCTTTACGGCGGCGTTGCTGGTTCTGGCTTGTGGGCGCAAACCATTCATCGCTCAGACGAGAATGGCGATCCCATTGCGGGCGGCACGATTACCGTTGCGATGCCCAGCATTTTGACCGAGCCATGGAACCCCATCGCCGGCACGAACTGGGTCTATGATATGATGCCCAATCGCGGTCTTGGTGAAACAAGCTACTCCTACGACCCCTTCACCGGCCTGGTTTGGCCAAATCACTTCGAAAGCGGCTCAATGGTTGTTACAACCGGCACACCCATCGCGCTCTCGCTGGATTGGATGGACCTGAGCTTCGCTGACCAAATTGTTGTACCCGGTGATGCCTGGGCGTATTGGGATGCGGCAGCGCAGACCTTTATGACCGTCCCCGAGTATTACACCATGATGTTGAATGACCTGCCTGCTATGGCGGATGCTGATGTGGCTGCTGCTGGTGATAATGCCACAGCCGCTGCTGATGCTGCTGATGCCGCTGCGACTGCTGCTGCTGATGCCGCTGCTGCCGCTGATGTGGATACGGCTCAAGCCGCGGCTGATGCCGCTGCTGAAGCTGCCACCACGGCTGCGGATGCTGAAGGCGCTGCGACTGGCGCTGCTGGACGGATTGCTGGTGCCATTGATGATGTTGCCGCCTACTCAGATGTGCTTGCCAACGGCTTGAAAGTTAAGAGCCTTAGCACAGTTTACTATCCTGATGACCTGTATACCAGTGTCAAATGGCATGATGGCAGCAACTTCTCATTTGGTGACGTCATGATGAACATGATCATGACCTTTGACCGTGCCATGCCAGAAAGTGCCATTTATGATGAGAACTGCGTTCCGGACTTCAATTCCTTCATGAGCACATTCGGTGGTATGAAAGTAATTTCCACAAATCCATTGGTCATTGAAACTTACGCTGACGCAGTCCAGCCGGATGCAGAAAACAGCATCACGACCTGGTGGCCGTATTATGATCAGGGAACGGGAGCCTGGCACAACCTGTCACTTGCTATCATGGCTGAAAGCCAGGGTCTGACTGCTTTCTCATCCGGAAAAGCGGATGCGAACGAAATTCCATGGCTGAACATGGTTGCTGGCGATACGGTTGATACCTTGAAAGCTCAGCTCGATGCCTGGGCAGGCTTGCCCTACGAGGCGACCATGGGTGTGTATGTCGATCAGGCTCAAGTGGATGCCCGTCTGGCTAATCTGGCTGCTTTCCAAGAAGCCTATGGTCACTTTGCAATTGGTACCGGCCCACTCTTTGTTGAGGCGGCCTTCCCGATCGAGAAATCGATCCAGATGACCCGCTTTGAGGATTACCCATATCCCGCCTCACGCTGGCTGGGCTTCTCTGAAGCGAAAATCTCTGATCTGGCTATCGACGGCGATGTTGAATTGACGATTGGTGAAGAAGCAACATTCGACCTGACCGTTACCTTCAAAGGTGACCCCTACCCGATGGATGAGATTGACAATGTCAAATTCCTGGTGCTGGATGCCACGCAAACTGTTGCAGTTGTTGGTGAAGCTGTTGCAGTTGCTGACGGACAGTGGCAGATTATACTGACCCCTGAAGAGACCGGTGCGCTTAGTGTTGGCGCCAACTCACTTGAGGTTGTGGTTGTCTCCAAGCTGGTGGCAGTCCCCACATCTGGTTCGTTTGACTTCGTATCTATCGAGTAGTTTACTTTATTCACTAGTATATCTTTGGGGGCGCGGCACACGCCACGCCCCCATTATTCTTAATGACTTGTTTATAGAAAGCGAGATTCACTATGGCTGAACGTCCTTTATCCATAGAACAAACCGGTGCCACGAGCCAAACCACTAAGAAAAAACCCAGCGCATGGCTGCGATTGGCACGCTATACAGGCTTAAAGCTGGTAGCACTCGTTTTTGCGGTCACGGTTGGCATGTACCTGACGATCCTGGTTGCAAATATGGGAGGGTATGTCGATGAAATCATGAAAGGGCAGATCCGTGAGCGAATATCGTTATCTGTCAGCATGGACCCTGAGATGAAACTGCTGACACAAGCTGAGCGATTGGAAAAAATCAACGCACAGATCGCGCTGGAAGAAAAAAGGCTTGGCTTAGATAAACCCTTTATCAATCGCAGTTTCCGCTTCCTGATAGACGCGATGACTTTGAATTTGGGACGGTCACAACAATTAACCAGCGATACCGGCTCGAGACAGGTGAGGGATATCATCCTGGAGCGTTTACCCGCGACGTTGGTATTGATGACAACCGCTAATTTTTTGTTGTTCTTTCTCAGTTTGTTTTTTGCATTATATCTCTCCCGTCATTACGGGTCGTTCCTGGACAAAATGGTGATTGCCCTGTCACCCACATCTTCTGCGCCAGCCTGGTTTTATGGAATCTTTTTATTATTAATCTTTGCCGCTTTGCTGGGTTGGCTGCCTTATGGCGGAATGGTTACCGCGCCGCCTCCTCCAGAGACCGGCGCGTATTTACTCGATCTGGGCAAGCATATGATCTTGCCCGTTGTGGCCTGGATGATGGCCTATTTCTTCTACAGCGTGTATAATTGGCGGACTTTTTTCCTTATTTTTTCAATGGAAGATTACGTGGAATTAGCTCGCGCCAAGGGTCTGCCCTCGCGGGATATTGAGCGTCGGTATATATTACGCCCCACCTTACCCAACATCATTACCTCTTTTGCCTTGATGTTGATCACATTGTGGCAGGGTGCAACGCTTACCGAGACGATCTTTAACTGGCCGGGTTTAGGGCGCATGATCTATCGGGCTGTGCAAACCTTTGACACGCCTGTAATCATTGGTTCTGTCGTGATCTTTGCCTATTTGCTGGCGATCACAGTGTTCTCATTAGATTTTATTTATGCCCTGGTTGATCCTCGGGTGCGTGTTGGCAGTGGAGGGCCGAAATCATGAAGAAGTTCTTTCAAGACATAAAGCAATACCCTTCTGCGATTATAGGAACCATCCTGGTCCTTTTGTTGGTTATCATTGCCATTGTTACCGTGATCGTTATCCCCTATGACCAGGCCATCTCTCGGTGGCGTGGCGGTGAAGATGTTCGCGGTGAGGTACCCAAAACAGCTCGTCCGCTTTATGTCAACTGGTTAACATCGAGAAAATTACCAGAAACAAGGGTCTTGGATTCGACTGAACTAGATGATGGTATTGAAAAAACGAAAGAACAATTAGGCGATGAACTCATCGATATCAGTATCGTATATCGGTTTGATTATGATTATGATGATTTTCCTCAAGAGCTTCAGCTCGTTTTGACATCCGAGTATGCGGAAAAGTCTCCTTTTGTCAAAATGACCTGGTTCATGCCTGATGGTACGGAAATCGAACTGGGGGATCTTGTCGCCCACCCACATGAGACATTTCGCTTTCAAGACCAAGAAACAAAAGAATTACTGGGTGGTTTGGAACCCTATATTGGTTTATTTGCAGTTCCAGACAGCGATCCCCCGGAACCAATGAAAGGCACCTATGAACTGCATGTGAAAGCATATATTTTCGAAGAAGAAGGTGATGTTGATGCGAAGTTCATCAGTTTCGGCCAGGTGCATGGTTGGGCTGGTACGGATCACCGTCGAAGAGAGCTGTCCCTGGCGCTGTTGTGGGGCGCACCTATTGCTCTTTCCTTTGGTCTGTTAGCAGCGTTGGGGACGTCATTCACGACCATGTTCATCGCTGCTGCGGGTGTTTGGTTCGGGGGTTGGTTAGACGAAGTGATTCAGCGTGTGACCGAGATCAATATGATGATGCCCTTCCTTCCGTTCCTGATCATGGTTGGGACATTTTACAGTCGCAGTATCTGGACGATGCTTGGTGTGGTGATCCTTCTGAGCATATTTGGTCAGGCTATTAAGAATTACCGGGCCATCTTCCTGCAAATCAAAGAAGCTCAATACATTGAAGCGGCGCGTTCGTATGGCGCTGGCAGTTGGCGGATCATCACCCGCTACCTTGTTCCTCGCATTATCCCCATCCTCATTCCCGGGTTGATCAGTGCCATACCTTCCTATGTTTTCCTGGAGGCTTCCCTGGCGATTTTGGGCCTGGGAGACCCGGTCATACCCACCTGGGGAAAGATCATCAATGATGCCCGGATGAATGGAGCGCTGTATAGTGGTCATTATTATTGGGTACTGCAGCCAGCAGTCTTATTAATGATCACCGGTTTGGGTTTTGCCTTGATTGGCTTTGCGCTTGACCGTATCTTCAACCCCAAATTAAGAGAGGTATGAGATTGATGCCGAAAGATAATGTATTAAGTGTTCGAAACCTAAGATTATTCTTTAAAACCACCAAAGGGGTTGTGCGCGCGGTAGACAATGTGGACTTTGACCTGGTCCGTAATCGGGCGGTTGTTATCGTCGGTGAATCGGGCTGTGGTAAGACATCATTGGCAAAAGCCATCTTGCGTTTATTACCAAAGAATGTGGATACATATTCTGGCGAGATCTTTTTGAATGATCAGGATACCATGCATTACGACGACGAAGAATATCGCCTGAAAATTCGCTGGGTGAAGATGTCCATGGTACCGCAAGCAGCTATGAACTCACTGAACCCCGTTATGAAAGTGGGCAACCAGGTTGCGGAACCTGCCATTATTCATAATGAGATGAATAAGGAAATTGCTTTGCAGCAGGCAAAGAAAATGTTCCAGCAAGTAGGTGTTCCTAATGACTTCATCAACCGGTATGCTTTTGAATTGAGCGGAGGGATGCGTCAGCGAGTGGCTATCGCCATGTCACTGGTTTCCTTGCCTGAATTAGTGATCTTGGATGAGCCGACCTCAGCATTGGATGTATTAACACAGGCCAATATTTTCAATGTGCTCAAGCGGATTAAGAAAGAATTGGGGATGAGTTTTATACTCATCACACATGATATCGCCACATCAAGTGAACTCGCTGATGATGTTGCTGTCATGTATGCTGGTCAAATTGTTGAGACAGGCGATGCCCATCGCTTTTTTGATGAACCCCTTCACCCTTATGCGATTAAGCTGATGAACAGTGTTCCCAGGTTACGAGCACGGCAGGAACCCGACTTCATCAAAGGTCAACCTCCTAGTCTGCTCAATCCACCGACAGGTTGTCGATTCAAGGATCGCTGTCCAAGTCGGTTTGACCGCTGCGAAGAAGAACCACCGACATTTAATATTGATGGCCGGACCGTAAAATGCTGGCTGCATGCAAATTGAGGAAGCGACAATGACGAGCGAAACGATTAAAATAGGATCACAGGAAACCCAATCTCAAATGGATGAGTTACAAAAACGAAGTGAAAATTCACTCCTATCTGTGCAAGATCTTAAGGTTTGGTTTGAGCTCAGGCGTTTAGGTTTTGGCGTTTCAGGTTACGTTCACGCGGTCGACGGGGTTAATTTTGATCTGGATTACGGCGAGACGATTGCCATTGTTGGTGAAAGCGGCTGCGGTAAGACGACCTTAATGAAGAGCATCCTGGCGCTTTATCGGCCAACAGAAGGCGAGATCTTCTTTGAAGGCAGTACACTCAGTACACTCAAAGGTGCACATTTGCAGGAATATCGCTCGAACATTGGTTACGTGCAGCAGGATCCTTACGGCGCTCTGGCACCTTTCATGAATATTCAACGGATCCTTGAAGAGCCGATGATCATTAATGGGATCACCAGCAAGAAAGAAAGAAGGGATCGCATCTTCAGCGCTCTTGAAGAGGTAAAAATGAGTCCGCCAGGAGATTTTCTTCAGAAATTTCCGCATATGCTCAGCGGTGGGCAGCAGCAGCGTATTGTGCTGGCGCGTGCCATGCTCCTGGAACCTAAGATGATCGTTGCGGATGAACCTGTCTCTATGCTGGATGCTTCCGTTCGTGTTGAGATACTGCGGCTGTTGGAATCTTTGCAAGAAAAACACAACCTTGCGGTGATTTATATTACGCATGACCTTTCGACCGTGCGGTATTTCTCGGAACGCGTGTTCGTGATGTATGCCGGTCAATTGATCGAGAAGACATTGATTGATAATATCGTACATGATCCCAAGCACCCCTATTCACAGGCTTTGATGGAAGCGACATCAGATCCAGACGCGAATAATGCCTTGCACTACCGTGATGTTCCTCCTGGTGAACCACCCAGTCTGGTAAATCCACCAAGTGGCTGCCGTTTTCACCCACGCTGCCCTTATAAGATCGATGGATTGTGTGAAGTAGAGGTGCCGCCTTATTTTGTGACAAAGGAAGACCAGTACGTGGCCTGCTGGTTGTATAAATAATGCGTCATTGGAGTCCTGGGAAGATCATTCTTTTGGGATTTATATTTGTTACTCTGGGGGTCATTTTTCCTTTGTTGATGGTGCTGCAGGTATTGGAGTCAACGCTTTTCCTTAATTTTATTTCCATTATTTTATCTGTTGCAGGCGTCATCATTGGTTTCATCGGGATGACTTTTATCGTCAAGCTGCATCGTAATAAGGAATAAATATCTTTTTCCCCAGAGAGAGCTTCTCTTCTCAACGGGGAAATTGTGGTTAACTAGCGACTTTCATTTCTCCATAAAGGAAACTTGACAGGAAATCAACGGAAAGGTGTAAAGAACTGTTCCGGCAATCATCTTTTGAATTTTTTTTATCTGTTCTAATTTTGGCAGATGTTTTTTGACCCATCATTCCAATATTTGTACATTTTGGTATCTCTCTTAAAATGTGTTAGAATCATTCCTATCATTCTGGGGCATGGTGCAATGGCAGCACAGCGGACTTTGAATCCGTTGATCCAGGTTCGAATCCTGGTGCCCCGGCCAGCTTATACAAACATATTGAGTACAAAAGAAGACAATAACCCGGACAGAGATTGCACGAACCAAGCATTTGGAGAATTCCAATGTTGTGTTTGTGTTTTATATTTTAAATTGTGCGGATGGCCGCAGTTTGTGGTATGAATCTCGCAAAAGGATCATAGAAAATGAGTACTGCATCAATTATATTGGCGGCAGGCGAGGGAACCCGCATGCATTCCAAACTCCCCAAAGTTTTACATCCACTGGTTGGTAAACCGATGGTCTGGTATGCATTGAAAGCCGTTAATGACCTGGTTGATCTAAAGCCGGTCATCGTTATTGGTTTCGGGGGGGATGATGTGCGCCATTTCATTGGCGAGGAGGCAAAGTTTGCAATCCAGGCAGAGCAGCTCGGGACGGGACACGCTGTGGCTTCTGTCAGGTCCTTGCTTGACGGTCAGGCGGATACAATATTGGTCACATTTGCTGATATGCCGCTTTTGCAAAAAGCATCATTAGAAACGCTGATCGCGCTGCACGAGGAATCTGATAGCCCTGTTACCATGACAAGTTTTATCGGTGAAGAAGCGCGGGGGTTCGGCCGGGTTGTGCGTGATGACGCAGGACATGTGATTGCCATCGTTGAGCAAGCAGACGCAACACCAGAACAAGTGGCTATTCGTGAGTATAATGTGAGTGCCTATTGTTTTACTGCTGATTGGCTTTGGAAAGCGCTGGAAGCGATCCCAATGTCACCAAAGGGTGAGTACTACTTGACGGATGTGGTTAACCTGGCAGTTAAGCAGGGGTTCTCGGTCAACTCGCTGGTGTTGGAAGACGCCGATGAGGCCATAGGAACAAATAATCGCATTCACCTGGCTTTCGCTCAGAAAGTGATGCAAAAACGCATCAATGAAAAATGGATGCTGGCAGGAGTTACGATCATCAACCCGGATGTGACCTATATTGAACCGGATGTGCGTATTGGTCAGGATACAGTGATCCAACCAAATAGCCATTTACGAGGTGCAACGACAATTGGCGAGGATTGTGTGATTGGGCCGGACACAACAGTGATGGATAGTGTTGTTGGAGATCATGTACATTTATTTAACTCAGTTATTGAAGGTGCTGAAATTGCCGATTATGTCACGATGGGACCTTATTGTCATTTACGCAAAGGTGCCATCCTCGAGAAAGGTGTGCACCTGGGTAACTTTGGGGAAGTAAAGGATTCACGCTTGGGCGCAGGAACGAAGATGGGACATTTTTCATATATTGGTAACGCAAACATTGGTAAAAATGTCAACATTGGCGCAGGGACAATTACCTGTAATTATGATGGAGAGAAGAAGAATCTCACCGAGGTAGGCGATGATGTCTTCCTTGGCAGTGACACCATGTTAGTTGCACCGGTCAAAATCGGAGATCGGAGCATAACTGGCGCAGGGGCTGTTGTCACGCGGGATGTACCGCAGGATACACTTGTGATGGGTGTACCTGCCAAAGAGAAACGTAAGTTGGAGAAAAGTGACTGATCAATCAATTGCCTGGATATTAACAGCAATCCTTTTTGTCTTGGATCTGCTGATCAACACGGTAAAAGCAAGTTTTAGTCATGCACGTTTACCGTATTTATTGAATTTGCGTGAAGGTCGGGAGATCGTGGTGGATCGCACGGTAAGTGTGATCGAAAAACCGCGTTTACGCACTGGCTTACGCTTGTCGGTGGTCTTTGTCCATTTCATTTTTGCAGGTTTGGTTTCGTATTTGTTAGTCGTTTATGGAGCAGTTAATAATTTATGGGTGAACATCCTGTACCTGCTGATCATCTGGATCGTACTCGGTGTGATTGAGTTTGGGCTGGAGGCACTGGTATTGCGCGGACCGGAGGAAAATGCGATCCGGTTGCAATTGATCGCAAGAATGATCAATTTCATTTTTACTCCCCTTTCTACATTGATGATGGGTTTGTTAGGTCCGAATGCCAATAAGGTTACACTTGCGTCGATGACAGAAGAAGACCTTAAGAATTGGGTAGAGGTTGGCCAACCTGAAGGCTCTCTTGAAAAGGGAGAGCGTGAAATGATCTATTCTATCTTCCAGTTTGGTGATACGCTTGCCAAGGATATCATGGTTCCCCGGATTGGTGTCATGGCTTTGGACATCAGGAATACTCTTGGTGAAGCCCGGGCAACATTTGAACGCACTGGACACTCCCGTGTGCCTGTATATCAGGATACCGTCGATAATGTAATCGGTTTACTGTATGCAAAGGACCTTTTGAATATCAAAGCGGACGACGATTTAATCGCCAACCACCGGGAATTACTGCGGTTGGCATATTTTGTTCCCGAAGCCAAAAAAGCTGATGAATTATTAGCTGAAATGCAGGCACGCAGCATGCATATGGCAATTGTCGTGGATGAATACGGCGGCGTGGCAGGCGTTGTGACCCTTGAGGATATCGTTGAGGAGATCATCGGGGAGATTCGCGATGAGTATGATGAGAGCGAAGAGATGCCCTATACTCGGGTGAGTGATGATGAGGTCGTTTTCCTGGGACGTGTTGATCTCGAGTTATTTAATGAAATAATGGACTCAAATATCGCAACAGAAAACGCAGATACCATTGGAGGGTTCATTTACGGTGAGATTGGTGATGTTCCCACAGGGGGAGAAGTCATAAAGGCTGACGGTGTAACGCTCATTGTTGATCAAGTCGTTGGGAGACAGATCGCAAAGGTTCGGGCTAAACGTGATGGCATTAATCAACCAATGAAGGATGACGAAGATGCTAACAGATGAAATGCGTGACACATTGATACAGCGTGCGGTGGAAGCCTGGCATCGGGCTTATGCGCCTTATTCGAAGTACCCGGTAGGCGCAGCAGTGCTGACGGAAACAGGTGAATTTTTTGATGGTGCTAATGTGGAAAACGCAGTCTATCCTTTGACGATGTGTGCTGAACGTGTGGCGATTTTTAAAGCCGTGTCGGAAGGAAGAAAGACTTTCAAAGCCATTGCTGTGGTCACCACGAATGGCGGCACGCCATGCGGCTCTTGCCGTCAGGTGATGGCTGAGTTTGGATTGGATACCATCGTTCTGATCGCCAAGTCATCTGGTGAGCTGATTAACACCTTTACAGTGAGATCACTGCTGCCAGAAGCCTTCGGCGAAGCGGATCTTAAAACATCCTGAAAAGAGATCAAGGATGCTGAGTACAAACACGCGTGGCGGGTTTCCGATCATGCGTTTTTTTATTTGAGGTAGGATTGATTGATGTCTCCAAGGGAAATACGTACTTACCGCACTCAGGCGATTGTCATTAGACATATGGAATTTGGTGAAGCTGATCGCATCATTAAGCTGTTTACCCTCGAGAAAGGGAAGATAACTGCCATTGCCAAAGGTATACGAAAGATTCGATCTCGGAAAGCCGGTCACCTGGAGCCCTTTACCCGGGTTGACCTTTTCCTTGCCAAAGGACGCAACATGGACATCATCACTCAGGCAGAGACGGTGGATGCTTATATTGGATTGCGGGATGATTTGCAGCGTGTGGCATTTGCTGCTTATGTGATGGAGGTGTTGGACCGGTTCACTTATGAGGAGGGTCAGAATGTCGGTATCTTCAAGCTTCTTGCTAATTCCCTCAGCAGGTTAGAAACAAGGCCTAATCTTGAGACTGTCGTACATTATTATGAGGTTCGCCTCCTGGATTTGCTTGGGTTTCGGCCTCAACTTTTCGAATGCGTTGATTGTGGTGAAGCGATTATTGAACAGGATCAATTCTTTTCACCGTTAGCAGGTGGGGCTTTGTGTCCGAAATGCGGTCGGCTGCGTCCTGAAGCATGGGCAATAAATCAGGATGTCTTGCGTTATTTCCGCCACTTGCAGCGTTCAAAATGGCAGCAGGTTGAGCATATGATCATACCGCAGCAAGTTGAAGAAGGGTTGGCGGACCTGATTGAACACTATCTAACTTACCTGTTGGAACGAAAACTTAACACGCCTGATTTCTTGCGAGAGGTTAAAGGCAAGAAGTAAGTATCGCTTTGGAGTAAGAATTTTTTAAAGGCCGAAATATTGTGGGTGGTATAATAAAATGGTTAAAAACAGGTGGTTCAGGAACCATCTTGCATTTGTCGTCATTGGTTTAATATCTCGGAGAAACAGCATTTATGAAAAATTCCCTTGATTTTCAATCGATCATTATGAAACTTCAAGAATTTTGGGCGGCGCGCGATTGTTTGGTCTGGCAGCCGTATTATTCTCAGGTCGGAGCGGGTACGATGAACCCTGCGACCTTTTTACGTGTTTTGGGACCTGAACCCTGGAAGGTGGCATATGTGGAACCGTCCATTCGTCCGGATGACGGTCGCTATGGTGTTAATCCCAATCGTTTGCATCAATTCTATCAATTCCAGGTGATCCTCAAACCCGATCCAGGCAATCCACAAGAGGTTTACCTAGAATCCCTGCAAGCGCTGGGTATTGACCCGTACAAGCATGATATCCGATTCGTTGAGGATAACTGGCAGCAGCCAGCCATCGGCGCGTGGGGGTTGGGATGGGAAGTGTGGTTGGATGGTCAGGAAATCACGCAGTTTACCTATTTTCAGCAATGTGGTGGCCAGGTTTTAGATCCTGTATCTGTAGAACTCACTTACGGCTTGGAGCGCATTGCCATGACGCTGCAGGGAGTCAGGCATTTCAAGGATATTCAGTGGAGTCCTGAGCGAACCTATGGCGATGTCAACCTGATGGGTGAACGTGAACACAGCACTTATTATTTTAATCTTGCAGATGTGGAGAGCATGCGAAAGCTGTATGAGATGTATGAGCGTGAGGCACAGCGCGCCATCGAGGCTGGTTTGGTTTTACCCGCACATGATTATGTGCTGAAAACCTCCCATACTTTTAATATCTTGGACGCACGCGGCGCGGTGGGTGTTACGGAACGGCAAGCGCTTTTTGGCCGAACAAGGGAGCTTGCCCGTCGGGTTGCCCAGGCTTATATTGACCAGCGTCAGCAGGCTGAGTTCCCCTGGCTTGTTGAAAAAGAGACGAAAACAACTCCGGAGCTGGAAATTCAAATTAGAGATATTGACGACGAAAAAGCGCTATTCCTGTTAGAGATTGGCACGGAAGAATTACCTTCCTCCGATCTTAACAGTGCTTTATCACAACTGGAAAAGGATGTCCCCAAATTACTTGATCGATTACGATTAACCCATGGACTGATCAGGGTGTGGGGAACACCTCGGCGGCTGGTGGTGATCATTGAAGACCTGGTCACCAGCCAATCAGACCTGACCATGGAGGTTAAGGGACCGCCTGCTGACCGAGCTTATGATACTGAAGGGCATCCTACCCGTGCTGCAGAGGGTTTCGCACGCAGCAAAGGGATTGATGTTGCTGATCTCAAGGTTGCCAGAGTCGATGGTGGCGAATATGTCGTGGCACAGGTAAAAAAAGCAGGCCAATCTTCACAAGAGGTTCTTGGTGAGGCCTTACCAGGCTTGATCGCAGATATTCGTTTTAATAAATCGATGCGCTGGAATGACAGCGGGGTAGCTTTTTCACGCCCTATCCGATGGTTGCTATCGCTGCATGATAAGGTCGTTGTACCTTTTAACTTCGCGGGTTGTACCAGCGGTCGTAAGACCAGGGGATACCGCTTTGCAGGTGTCGATGTTTTCGAAGCGGAATCACCACAAGATTATTTGCAAAAGATATCAGCGCAGGGCATCCTTCTAGACCCAGCAGCACGTCAGGCTGAGATCAAGAGACAGGCGGACGCACTTGCTGGAGACATCGGCGGACATATCCCCGACGATCCTGCATTATTGGAAGAAGTAACCAACCTTGTGGAGCGGCCGACGGCCTTTCGGGGGACCTTTGATAAATCTTACCTGGATCAATTACCACCTGATGTTCTCATTTCGGTGATGAAAAAACACCAGCGTTATTTTGTGACTGAGGATAAACAGGGAAAATTGATGCCCTACTTTGTGGGCGTTCGCAATGGTGCGGAAGAGTATTTAGATAATGTCGTTGATGGGAATGAGCAGGTCATCCTGGCACGATTTGATGATGCCGCATTCTTTATTGAGAAAGACTTGCAGCACCCTTTGGAAGACTTTGTGACAGATCTGTCGACCCTGACCTTCCAAATTAAATTAGGTTCTTTTCTTGATAAAACACACCGAATCACCAATTTGGTCGAGTCCATAGGTGCCAGGCTTGCGCTAAGCAAAACAGAAAACCAAACTACTGGAAGGGCTGCCGAATTATGTAAGGCAGATCTGGCAACCAATATGGTGGTTGAGATGACATCCTTACAGGGGATCATGGGACGGTATTACGCACTGCGCTGTGGAGAGAAACCAGCCGTGGCAGAGGCGATTTTTGAACATTATCTTCCCCGTTTCGCAGGTGATCGCTCCCCACAATCAAAACCCGGTCTCATTCTCAGCCTGGCAGACCGTGTGGATTCTTTAGTGGGATTGTTCGCAGTTGGTCTCGCTCCAACAGGTACTAAAGATCCGTTTGCACAGCGACGGGCTGCACTTGGGATATGTCAAAATTTGATGGAATGGCAGTGCCATTTTGATTTACACTGGGGTCTTGCAGAAGCCGCACATTGCTATGACCTGGATGTTAAAGAGAAAGACCTGGCAGCCTGTTTTGATTTTATTCAAGGTCGATTGCGGGGAATGCTCCTGGAATCGGGATTTCGATATGATGTTGTTGATGCTGTTCTTGCTAAGCAGGCACAGGACCCATACGGCACGCTCAAAGATGTTCAGACGCTCTCAAATTGGGTGGCTCGTGAAGATTGGAATGAAATCCTGCCTGCATACAGCCGATGTGTAAGGATTACACGCGATCAGGAGGAGATTTACAGCATAGATGAGTCATTGTTGATGTTGGATCCTGAGCGATTGCTTTACGCCGCGCTTATTCAGGCGGAATCTGACCTTGCTGGTTTGAAGACGGTGGAAGGAATGTTGAAAGTTTTTCTACCAATGGTGCCGGTCATCAATCGTTTCTTTGATGAGGTGCTGGTAATGGCGGAGGAGGACGCTGTCAGGGAAAATCGGCTTGCGCTGCTTCAGCGTATTTCAAGCCTTTCAAGGGGCATCATGGATATGAGTTATCTTGAAGGCTTTTAGACAAACTTTATGAAGTAGAAGATCCCGGAAATTTTATAAAAACACCCGGGATCTTTCCATATATTTATTCTATGAGATGGTCTCCAGGAATTTATTGGAGATCGCTGTAATATCGTCTGTGGTCTTGATGCCCGTCCACCGGTCAACAGGGCGAACGATATTTGCGACCACGATAGTGGCGCCGTTAAAGATTGCGCTGCGCGCTTCCCGAAGATCAACACCGCCTGCTGCGGAGATCAGTACATCATATTTGCTTCGAATGCGTTTAATTTGACGATAACGAATCATCTTACCCCGTGTGTTCTCCTCATCACGCCCGCGATGGATCACGACAACGTTGGGGGGCTGTTTCAACGGGCGCAAGATATCCAGAGGGTCTTCCGCACCTAAGAGGTCGATCATGGAGAGCATGTTCAGTTGATCACATCGTTCGATGACCAGGTCGAGGGTTTCGGTAGGAGCATTTCCCAGGACAGTAACAGCTGTCGCGCCAGCCTGATACGCCATATCAACTTCACCCAGGGCGCCATCCTGAATCTTCATATCAGCAACCACATGACCTTGCCACCTCCGGCGGATTGCACGAACACCATCCATCCCAATCAATTTTATGAAGGGCGTCCCGGCCTCGATCAGGATGCGATCGCTATGTGGAATAAGACGCAGCATCTGAAGAGCCATGCCCAGATCATAGTTGAACGCGATCTGCAGATAGCGGACGTTATTATCGAGGGCTGCCATGTTTAGGCTTCTTTCTTGCCGGTAATGACGTCTGCTAAGTTAGCCAAATTGGATGGCAAGAACAAGACGAGTTTTTCTGATGGGTCAGACGCAATGTTACGGATGGTCTGTAAGGTGCGCAGGTGCAGGGCACCAGGAAATGAGGATAGTTCCTCAGCCGCCGCCCGGAGATTCTTAGAGGCTTCTAATTCGCCCTGTGAAGCAATAATGGTGGCACGGCGTTCACGTTCAGCTTCTGCTTGTCGAGCCATAGCACGTTTCATCTCAGCCGGCAGCTCCAGCTCCTGGATTTTAATGGATTCAATATCAACACCCCAATAACTGGTCTCAGCATCGACGATCTCACGAATCGCTTCAGCGATCTTGAGACGCTCCATCAGGACAGTGTCCATCTCATTGTTGCCTATTACATCTCGTAAGGCTGCCTGGGTATATTGGCGGATAGCGAAGATATAATCTTCGATTTTAATGATTACCGCTTCCGGGTCAATAACCTTGAAGTAAACCACAGCATTCACCAGCATGGGGATATTATCTTTGGTCATGACCTCCTGGCGCGGTACCTCAGCAGTGGCCAGGCGCATATCGACCCGACGCATGACCTGGATAATGGGGATCAATAAGGATAGGCCAGGTTTTCGGATGCCAGTGAATTTTCCCAGGGTGAACACCACACCGCGCTCATATTCAGGGATAACCTTGATAGAGCGCAGCAAGAGGAACAACAGTACGAAAACGAGAAAGCCAAATCCACACAACAAGGAAAAGGTTGTACCAGCAATATTCTCAAACATCACAAATTCTCCTTTACTAAATTCTTAAGGACTTGATATATTCAATTTTACAATAAAATCTGCCAGGACGCTCGATAAAATCTAAGGTGTTTTCTCTGAGAGAAATTTGCCAGGACGTTGTATAATTCTATATATCAATATTGGAGGTCGTATGGAAATTACCTGGTATGGACATTCTTGTTTTCGAATAACAGAGCGCGGTATGGCTACGGTGGTGACGGATCCTTATGATCCTGAAGTCGTTGGTCATGATCCGGGAAAACTGCGCGCTGATATGGTGACCATTAGCTGCGATAAGCCAGCTCATAACTATGTTAAGGCTGTTCGCGGTTCCGCATTAGAAATCACCGGCCCCGGTGAGTATGAAGTGGGCGGTGTTTTTGTGACTGGTGTGTTGATCGACGGCAATCGGAAGAAAAAGAGTCCGGATGAGCTTCGCAATACGATATATGTCATTGACTATAATGGTTTAACCATTGCTCATCTCGGGGAGTTGGACAATGTGCCCAACCAGACAGAGGTTGAAGGGCTGGGTCAAGTAAATATTGCCCTTGTCCCGGTGGGTGGAATGACCAGTCTTAACGCTGCCAAAGCGGCAGAAGTGATCAGCTTGCTTGAACCGAGTATTGTCATTCCCATGCATTACGGGATGCGGGAGTCCTTGATCAAATTGGATCCGCTTTCAAAATTCCTCAAAGAAATGGGATTGAATGAAGTTGAGACAGAAGAGACCATCAAATTTACCAGCAGGAAGTCCCTCCCTGATGAGGTCCGTGTCATAGTGCTGGATAAGAGTCTGTGATTTATTGGTGCATTTACCGAGTGGAAAGAGACGATGATGAATGTGAAGGTGATCATGTCCTGGGATATCATCCCAGGGCGTGAACAGGAATATTTCGAATTCGTAGTGCGTCGTTTTATGCCGGGGGTTCAAAAACTCGGTATGGCGATGAGTGATGCCTGGGTGACGATCTATGGCGACCATCCTCAAATCCTGGTCGGTGCGGTTGTCCCAGGACGGGATAAGGCTCGAAAAATCATTACATCTGAGGCATGGCAGAAATTAAATGACCATCTATTAGATTTTGTGCAAAACTATGAACTTAAATTAGCTCCCCTTCAGGGAGGTTTCCAGTTTTAATGTCTTTTGCAGACTTTCTATTAAAGTGGTATGAACAGAATTCCAGGGAATTACCCTGGCGTTTTGTTCAATCTCCTTACCGAACCTGGGTTTCGGAGGTGATGCTCCAACAAACGCAGGTAGACACCATGCTCCCCTATTATGAAAAATGGATGGTCCGTTTCCCCGATATTGTTTCGTTGGCAAACGCCTCAGAGCAAGAAGTTCTCTCAGCCTGGGAGGGATTGGGATACTACAGCAGGGTGCGCAACCTGCATCAGGCAGCCAGAATCGTGATGGATGAAATGGGGGGTCATTTACCGCAAACCCCCCAAGGATTGCAGCATTTACCTGGCATCGGTCCCTACACTGCAGCGGCAATCGCCTCAATCGCTTTTGGTGTTGATGTGGCTGCGGTTGATGGCAATACCCGTCGAGTGCTGTCTCGATTGATGGATGTGCGAGAACCAGCACGGAGTAGGGAGGGAGAAGAGATCATTTGGGCGATTGCTAATGAGAATCTCCCACAAGGACAAGCAAGCAGCTATAATCAGGCGCTGATGGATCTCGGGGCAATGATTTGTACGCCTAAGGATCCAGATTGTGCGGGTTGCCCGGTCGCGGAGCAGTGCCTGGCGAAGGCATTGGGTGTGCAAGCGGAAAGACCTGTGAAAATGCCTCGGAAGAAACCACCCCATCTTACGGTGACAGCTGCTGTCATCCTGCGGGGTGAAATGGTACTTCTCGCGCAACGACCATCTCATGGACTCCTGGGCGGGATGTGGGAATTCCCGGGGGGGACGTTTGAAGAAGAGGACGCTGATTTGGAAGCCTGCCTGAAGCGGGAGATCATGGAAGAATTGGGAGTAACGATCCGGGTTGGTGCACCCTTTGGGGTTTATAAACACGCCTATACGCATTTCAGGATTACGCTGCATGCTTTTATGTGTGGCATAGCTGATGATGAACATCCCAGGAACCTGGCCAGTGATGGTTTGGTGTGGGTGAGTTTAACGGAATTATCAGCTTACCCGATGGGAAAAGTTGACCGGATAATTGCAGAACGGCTGCTGAAGGAGGCGCATGATGAAATCTTACCAGGTTGAACGTGAGCAGATGGTGGAGACCCAGATAGCTCGCAGGGGGATAAAAGACCAGCGGGTATTGTCAGCGATGCGCTCTGTACAGCGTCACCTGTTTTTACCCGCTGGGGCACGGGATTGGGCATATGCTGATGGACCAATCCGGATTGGCTGCGGTCAAACCATTTCACAGCCCTATATCGTGGCGTTGATGACGGAGCTGTTGGATGTAAAGCCAGATCATCGTGTTTTGGATGTGGGGACAGGGTCCGGCTATCAGGCAGCGATATTAGGGGAGCTGGCATCAGAAGTCCACACCATTGAGCGTCACCCTGAGCTGGCAAAGTCAGCAGAAGAACAGCTTGCAGCACTCGGGTGTGAAAATATTACTGTTCATGTGGGGGATGGCACCCAGGGATTGGAATCCTTTGCACCCTATGATCGCATCCTGGTGGCAGCAGCTGCGCCTTCTGTTCCCGGCCCATTATTGAATCAATTGCGGGATGGGGGGCGCCTGGTGATCCCGGTAGGGAGCCGGTTTTCTCAACGCCTGGAGATTTGGGACAGGGTTGGTGATAAGAATATTAGGAAGTCTGATATTCCTGTGGTGTTTGTGCCGCTGATTGGGGAAAATGGCTGGAATAGTAAGTAAATTACTCGACGATTTTCCCTGATGTTAGATCCAAAGTAAAGGATTTAATATCTGGGCTGTCATTGTAGAGATCACCGCCGCCCGTTTTCTTGGTGCCCTGCAGTTGAACCAGGTTATCATCGGCTTTGGTGCCAGTGACGGTGTAAAGCACTCTGCCGCCGCCAGGGCAGTTATGGAATTTAATTGAACCTACAATTTCACCAGTTTCAGGATCTTGTACCAAATGAACTTCCCATTCATAAGGGAAGGTACCTTCCATCTCAGGACAGGCAGGGCCATACCAATCACGAAAGATGACTGAACTTGTAGAATC
>JAYELT010000165.1:20062-24874 GCA_034717715.1 Chloroflexota bacterium
AATTTCTCGATTATACTTAAGGCAGGTTGGTTCCCTACGAATTGTTTATCATAATTCAAATGATTGAGAGAGTTCTCTTTGAATATTTTAATAACATCAAAATTATTTCTAGCAGATGAGGAGCTTTGATGCTGAATATCACAAAAAAACACAGCTTTTTAATCATCATCGTCGTATTAATTCTAGCCACGATCTCATGCAATCTCTTTAACCAATTGGGTTCTGAACCGGAAAGTGATGAAGCTCTTGAAGATGGGCAGGTTCAGGAGGATGCCAGTAAAGAGCTTGATGGCTCGGATATTGTGGAGGGAAGTGAAGATGCCTCTGAAGCTTCTGAAAGCCAGGAAGAAGAACCAGTTGAACCATCAGCGAGTGAAGTAGGCTTAAGCAGGGAAAATCCCATCCCTTTGGGGAGGATGATCTCTGTCCCTGGATGGGATATCCAGGTGCTGGAGTTCTTGCGGGGGGAGGCTGCAGAAGCGGTTGTTAATGGGGGTGATCGGAAATTTGATCCGCCCCCTGAGGGGTATGAATACGCCCTGGCAAAGGTGTTCCTCCGCTGTACCAATATGGACGGGAATGCCCATTCTATAGGGATTAATGAAATGTATATAACTGGCAGCAGCCATATCCGGTTTGGTGATTGGATGGATGGCTGGCCAGCGCCGGAATTCTTATACGAGGATATGTTCACTGCTGAGGTGGTAGAAGGGTGGATTGACGCGCGCATCCCGATCACTGAAGAGAATTTGATGCTTGTTTATGACGCAGATCCTTACGAAGAGCCGCGCATTACCCGGTACTATGAATTGGAAGATGGCGCTTCGATCACGCCTTCAGGTGCCTTATTTGAACAAACTCCCAACGACGTGGGTGTGACCATGGATCAACCGGCTTCAATTGGAGAATTGATGGTGATGCCATGCTGGGATATTACGGTGCTTTCCTCAATGCGAGGGGAGGAGGCCTTATCCAGCCTCAAGCAAGACAGCCCAAATTATTCTGGTCCTGAAGAAGGCGACGAATATGCTTTAATAGAAGTGCTCATCCATTATTTTGGCCAAGAGGATTTGCCAATATCAGTCTATGATGGGAATTTTTATACCGAGGTTGATGGGAGCACCCACCGGGGAAGGATCAGGTATCCAATGCAATCTGATTTTACCTGGATCAATTCAGTTGTTTTTCCTGGTGCCACACTTGAAGGCTGGATGATCGTCAGCCTGCCTGAAGGCATAACAAACCTAGTGATTGCTTTTAACCCTGGTGTGTTTACTTCTAACAGGGATCAAACTGGAGAATTTGTCCGTTATTTTACAATACCGTGATGATGATCAACAGAAGTCGTTTGATCATTGATGTGATATATGATCATTTCGGGTATTAATCTGAATTAGGAGAACTGTTAAATTCTTAGGATAAAGAGGAGAAGATCATGAAAAAGCTAATCCCCATCAGTTTATGTATTGGATTAATTGTTGTTATCCTCACTGCCTGCGGCTTGATTAATCAGGGTGATCCATCATTAGATGCAACGCGTGTGGCAATAGCTGTTCAACAAACCGGCCTGGCACAGGGGCAAAACCCTCAGGTGGAACAACTTCAACCCCAGGTTGACGTCCCTGTTCAACCAACTTATACGCTGTATCCCACCTATACACAGGAGGCGCCTCCGCAAGACGAGCCTCCGCAGGAGGTCCCGCCGACGGAGACGGTAACCCTCACCCCAACAGTTACAATGACGGCAACGCAAGAAGTGCTCTTCCAGAGCGTCACGAAAGACCGGATTGAATTTGCCTGTCATTTAATGGGCTACCCAACAACATTAACCATCACTGTGGAGATGAGCGATGTCAATCGGGGGGCAGCATTATTCTGGCGGCTGCATGAAAAAGCAACCGATTACAAAATGGATTGGACTCTGGAGGACATGGTCAGGGCTGGGGGGAACAAACGAACCTATACCTTTGACGCAGACATCCCGGGAGGAACAGCCAATTTTGGTTACCCCGCGATTGGTGAGTCCTGGTTTGAGTTCCAGATCATCTCAAATGATGGTGTGGACCGCACGGAAGTGTTCGCAGATGTAACCTTTTTTCCATGTCCATAGCCCTTTCTATCAATGCTAAGTTCCTGGCTGGGCAGAATTTGCCAGAAGGATAATAGACAACCCGGACTGAAATTTCTTCGTATAGACGGTGTGCTTTGATATTTACTTTTTTTGTATTCATATGATATATGATCTGCATCATCTGGTTGTTTACGGGATGAGGTAACATGAAGATATCCAGGTTGGAGATGCGTATGCCAAGTTCTCTTGTTTATCACGAGAAAGTCACCTCAAACAGAACCACAGCATTGTTCGTGGTTCTCACTTGTCTGTTTTTGTGGTGCCTGCTTATCAGCGGCATGGATTGGGCAGCTGTACTGACGCTGGTCCTGGCTTGCATGTTCCTGTTCTATACCTTAAATTACAGATCACTTGGCATTTAACTTGATTTAGCGTTCTTAATACTCAAATTTGGCATCTTCACCTGGTAGGTTCCCCTGACAAACATCGCTCACATTGATTTGGATGATGACGTGCCGTGGTTGATGCGAAATGGAGGTGCAGGGATCCATTTCATATTAGTGCGCGGGCGATACCGCGCCTCGTTTAATTTCCTGGAACATCCCAGGGTGGTGATCTCTTTTAAAAACAAGGTTGGACCGATTCTAGATTTTTCGTTTTCGACAAGCCGGCCAGAGCAGCTGCTTATGCACCTTGAGGAAGCGATCAACGCAGGCAATTGGTTAGATCCGACTGCTTCCAAGCGGATAATTATGCAGTATTATCTGACAATCAGCAACCTATTGTGTTGATATTTTCAATCTGATGGTGAGTTGATAAGAAATACTCGTCGATCAAAACCTCGACATTCCAAAGGTCTGATTGTCCAGGGAGAAAGCTTTCATAAACTGGCTTTCTCAATACCCGATATGTCATTTCCCAGAAATAGGCTTTTCACACATCACATTTGATGTGTATTGAAGAGTCTGTCAAAGACAGGCTAATCTTGATCTGGAATGGTTTTCCGGTTATTAGAATGAAAGCTATTTGGTAAGAGATAGATCAAAAGTGCAGTTACTGTTAATCCTATCCCTCCTATAATTCCCACAGGAGTCGGTCCTAACAATGGATCAGGATTGCCCTGGACGAATAAAAGGCTGTGGGATGCAATGCCGTTGAGCGCGCCATGTGCAATCACTGCCGGCCAGAAATTGTCTGCCTTGATGGTGATCCAACCGAAAATGATGCTGAGCGATATCGTGAACCAGACCATGGCAAGGGGTCCCAGGAAAGGAGCGCCGAAATAATCGCTCCCGTAGTTGTGACCCATAAGAATGATCGGCCAATGCCAGATGCCCCACAGGCTGCCTGTCAGCAGGACTGCTTTGCGCCCCCCGAGGGGCATGAGCTTGGGCTGCAGGTACCCCCGCCAACCGAATTCCTCACCAAAAATTGGTATGGCATTCAACAATGGCGCAAGCAGCAGGGCTTGAAAGGTCTGTGTTACGATGATGAACCAGGGATTGAGGTTCTTCAAGCTGCCTACTTGGCTGATTTGGTCTTTAATCATTGTGAGTTCTGCATCAAAATGCCAGGGAAAGAGCAGGAAGTAAATTATTATCCCGGCAATGGTCAGGACACCCGGTAAAAGCCAGGCTGCGATATACATATGCCATCGTCGATTGTCAAAATGTGGCTGAATGAACAGGTCCTTTTTACCTTCTTTAGTTAAAAGGCGTGTGAGAATATTTGCAATGGCGGGGCCAAACATATATATTGTTGCCAGTAAAACATACGCCAGGGTGACCTGTACCCCGGCGAACGAAAGGCTTGGGCTGTTTTCCAGACCGCCTGTCAGGAAGATGACCAAACCGATTGTCCAGGAGATTCCGAAGGCAAACGCCAGATAGATGAAGATTCGTTTCTTGTTTGTTGGTGTGATCATAGTAATTTTTCCAAGGTCAAAAGTCAAAAAAAGTATCCCAACAAGAATTATCCCTGGTGAAGCTTGATTCTAACAGCATTTCATGATAAATTAGGGTATCAGATAATTTTTGGTGAGGGGTCCAAATACCAGTGAGAAGGAGGATGAAGTGAAACGAATATTTTTGGGAACAACCTTGTTGTTGATTCTTGGCATGCTCCTAACTGCCTGCGGTATGCTTTTTCCTGTGCAAGATAGTGGGTTAGAGAGCACGCGGGTAGCATTGGCGATTCAGCAGACCAGCCTGGCAATGAACCAGTCCCAGGCACAGCAGGTGCAGCCCCCGGCTGTTGTTCAGGAAGCGCCAGCCCAGCAGCCAACTTATACCCCTTATCCAACCTATACGGTACAGGTTGTTGAACCACCACCTGCTGAAGAGCCAGCACAAACAGAGGAACCTGAACCTGAACCAGCGATGTCATTTGACGACTGGTTAGACGATGTGAATATATTGGTTTATAACGACATGTGGGGTTCAGGAGAACCCATGGTGGTTGAAGATGCCCTGGATGCACTTGGCTTGGGGAGAAATACCACAAATGTGAATGATGCGATGGGCCACTTGATGTCAAATATGAATTCAGCGATTGAGTGGGATTTGATCATCATTGTAGCGGAAGATCATGATGCGATATCAGGAGAATATTTTGATTTGGTTGGGGATGAGCTTGATCGGGGCACATCAATAATTATTGAACTCTGGTATATTGATAATATTGCGAGCGGTCGGATACAGCCTGTGATGCAGCGCTGCGGTATTTCATATCAAAAGGATTGG
>JAYELT010000166.1:0-7569 GCA_034717715.1 Chloroflexota bacterium
ACCCCTTTATACCTGCGATCCTTTCTCATCTTTCTAACCTCCAAGCGATCGTATGTTTTCTGCTTTGTCCTAATCCGTGTTAAACCCGACAATTGACAAGGCGATCAGAAACAAACATTTCGAAGTTTTAAAATTAATAATAAGTTCCAATTGTCAGATAATGAGGGTTCCAGCGCCAGCAGGGCTTAGTGAACAACTCGAAGAAAAAACTCGCTGTTTCCCAATCCCTTATTGATGCTGAGTGGTTCAAATAAAAAGATTAATCAAAAAGAGGACATGTCAATGCTTGCAGATAAGATAAGGATTTCATGAAATTATTATCTCTTATTGTATATTCACCCTTTTGACGATACATAACATGCCTTTATCCTGAACTGCACGCCTGCCCATGCGGCTACTTTGGTGACCCAACTCGCCCATGTACCTGTTCGTCGACGATGGTCACACACTACCAGAAACGCATTTCGGGGCCCTTGATGGACAGGATTGACATTCATATGCAGGTGCCGAGGGTTGAATATCAGAAGCTGCGGGATATGCGACTGGGGGAATCCTCAGCAGCGGTGCGAGTTAGGGTGGAGGCTGCTCGTGAACGTCAACGGGTGCGCTTTGCGGGCTCCAGTAGTGCCAGCAACGCGGACATGGAAGTGAGTCTCAAGCATTGTCCCATATACTTTTGACCAATTAATTCATGATGGAAAAGATTCCAGTAGGGTTCTGGATTTTTCATCCCTGTTTTTACTGGGAGATCTTTATCCAGATTTACAGGGGGTGTAGCATTTGTTATTTTTTCAGTTTGCATGGTTATGAAGAACTTCCTAATCCAGATTGGGCCATTGGATATCTTATCGCCATGACCACATCCCTGGAATTCCTTAAAAATTGTGCACATTAAAAAAATGTTTTATCGTAAATTCTCATTTATAATTGTTCCATTACGAAATAGAGATTAAATAATTCATACCCGGAATTAAATAAAGGATCTGCAACTTGGAGAAAACCATCATATGACACAAGAAACTGAACAGAAATTCAGAACAGATCATCGGATGAAATGGTACCAGGAGGCCAAATTCGGCCTATTTATTCACTGGGGGGCATACAGCGTGGCAGGGATAGAAGCATCCTGGCCGATGATGGTACCTGTTCTCTCAGCCGCCATGTTTGGAACGGAGCTTTCGATCACCGAAGAAGAATACACGGCGCTGCCTGCCCAATTCAATCCTGTGGATTTTAATCCAGATGAATGGGTGCAGCTGGCTAAAGAAGCCGGGATGCGCTACATCATCTTCACTTCGAAACATCATGATGGGTTCTGCATGTTTGATGCCCCTGGTACGGATTACAAGATTACGAATACCCTCTATGGGAAGGATATTTGCCTGGAATTATCTCAAGCCTGTTCGAGGGCAGGGATGCCGTTGGGATTCTATTATTCACCTCCGGATATGCATCATCCCGGATACCGCGATACGAGCCGACCGATCACCAAAAACTGGATCGGCGAACCAAAGCGCAAGGAGTGGCGTGAATATCTTGACACCATGGAAAGCCATATCCGGAAACTACTGACGGATTACGGCGAGGTCAGTGTGATCTGGTTTGATGGACTTGCTAACCACGGCAAGTATGATCCGGAGCGCTTTCACAAATTGATCCACGAACTCAGCCCCAATACGTTGATCAACGACCGGCTTGGTAAGGATTACGATTTCATCACCCCTGAACAATTTGTCCCAATGCAAGGCATTCCGGCGATCACCGGTAAACCGAATCCCGGCATGGACCCCGGTGGTGATGGATTCTTTGCTTTGATAAGTAAACTCTCAACAGTCCCCCTCATCAGCGGTCTGCTCAGGAAACATGTCGCGAAAAATGGCGTAAGTGAGCTAACAAAAGTCCATCAGGAACCGTTCCCCTCCCCGGATCGCTTCCAACCCTGGGAAACCTGTATGACCATGGGGGCTTCATGGGCTCATAATCCCAGGGAAAAGAACTGGAAGGCACCTGGTAAGCTGGTACGCAATCTTGTGGATGTGGCCAGTCACGGCGGGAATTACCTGCTCAACGTAGGTCCGACCGCGCGCGGCACGCTCCCCACTGAAGCAGTCGAGCGCCTGCAGCACATCGGTCGCTGGATGAACACTTACCACCCTGCGATCTATGGCAGCACTTACACTTCACTGCAAGGTCAAGCATGGGGACAAGCCACACGCAAGGGTGAAAAGATCTACCTTCACATTTACAATTGGCCAGCAGATGGAACACTCACGGTAGACGCCTTCCCGGGTCAGGCACGGACCGTCAAACTTTTTGCAGGAAAGGCATTGGCCTATAAGCAGACTGGAAAAGAGCTCAAGATCAGTCTCCCATCCGATCCCCCGGACCCAGATGTTTCGGTATTGGAGATTGGCATTGACCCAACCGAAACGGGCTGGAGCCACTATTCTGCCCCAGTCATCACCACGGTAGAGCCAAAAAAATATATCAAGGATCAGGCGGTTGCCAGTTTCGTTATCAATGCTGTCCTGAATGGGCTAATTGCCTTTTTTAGCTACCGGATGCGGGGGATCATCCCATATTCCGAATTAGCCATTGACATTATTATCTCGGTGTTCATCATTACATTCTTCACATCGTGGATCGTTGTCGGTAGTGCGCGTGGGGAAGTTCGAAAGGGCAATCTTGACAAAACTCAATCCCCAGCCTGGAGGTTCAAGCTGCCAAAAGGCGCAGGACTAAGAGCCCTGGTTATTGCCATGGTCATTGTTCTCGTCTTTGGTGGCCTGTTCCTGGACGGTCTGATCTACCTGATCAGTCCCTCGGGTGTGAGCAGCTGGGTTTACATCGTGCTCAAGATCCTCTACACCGGCACCAGCGGTGCGCTTGCCTCCGCACTCACCATCCTGAGTATCGTCAGCGATGAGAATAGGAGCTAACAATGCAGCGATATGGAAGTGTGATAAAACTTAAACCTGAGAAACTGGAAAAGTATAAAGAGCTTCATGCCAATGTCTGGCCGGAAGTCCTGCAGATGATTCACGAGTGTAATATCCATAATTACTCGATTTACTTCAAGGATGGCTTTCTTTTCAGCTACTTTGAATATGATGGTGAGGATTTTACCACTGACATGCAGAAGATGGCTGCTGACCCAAACACACAAGCATGGTGGAAGTTGACCGATCCATGCCAGGAACCGCTGGAGACAGCCAAACCTGGCGAGTGGTGGGCCAGCATGGAAGAGTTCTTCCATGTGGATTAGTAATGCCCAATGAACTCACGCGAACGCGTTCTCAGCGCAATCAGCCACATTGAACCAGATGGCATCCCGGTTGACCTGGGTGCAACACCCAGTTCAGGAATCTCTGCCATTGCATATGACAACTTACTGAGCTATCTGCCGTTCAAAAACAAGCGCAACTGGGTCTATGATGTGGTACAGCAGGTTGCACAACTCTCTGAGGAAGTTCTTGATTTTTTTAGAATTGACACAGTTGATCTTGGAAGGACATTCAATACAAAAGACAGCGACTGGTATGACTACACTCTGCCAAATGGGGGGATTGCCCAGCAACCTGTTTGGTTCCATCCAGTAAAACAAGCAGATGGATCTTACCTGGCGTTGCAGGGCAAAGAAGCGATTGCAAGGATGCCTGCGACAGCCTTTTCGTATGACCAGGTCGTTTTTCCATTCCTAGACGGCTATCCAACAGAATATAGGGCTAATCTTAATGCTGCAATGGGCAAGATCCATTGGGCAGCCCTGGTGCACAGTCCCTGGGATCATGCCAGTGAACCGGATTTTTGGGAGTCCTTACGGTTCAAAGCCCTGCAGCTGCGTGCAAACAGCGACCGGGCTATCGTCCTTTCTGCAGGATGCAATTTGTTTGAGTGGGGCACTTTCTTGCGGCGTCTCGATAATTTCCTGATGGATCTGGTCTGCGCCCCGGCAGAGGTTGAGCGTTTCCTTGATGCGCTCATGGTGCGCCACCTATCATCGTTGGAGAAGATCTGCAAGGCCGTGGGGGACGTGGTCGATATTATTCGCCTTGGTGATGACCTGGGGATGAATACAGGTCCATTGATGAGCCCGGCAACGTATCGGGAGCTTTTTAAACCGCGCCACAGGACATTGTGCCATTATATCAAGAGACACAGCACGATGCACACCTTTCTGCATTCCTGCGGTTCGATCTATCAACTCATCCCGGATCTGATCGAAGCAGGTTTTGAGATCCTGAATCCCGTCCAGACCAACACATGCGACATGCAGCCCAAACGTCTCAAGGAAGAGTTCGGAAAAGACGTGACCTTCTGGGGTGGGGGGGCAGACACCCGCTCGATCTTGAACCTGGGGACACCAGCCCAGGTTAGAGATCATGTGCGTGCCGATATCGAGACCCTTTCACCAGGTGGCGGCTTCATTTTTAATACCATCCACAACATATTGCCAGATGTCCCCCCGGAAAATATCATTGCAATGTTTGAAGCGGTGGATGATTATCGATAGATTGATAGGGCCTCAGCCGGCCGATCGCTGATATGGCTGGCTTGACAGGAATCCATTGCGCGTGTCCGTCAGTGTGTTGCTAAATCAACCGAAGCCGGATTTGATAGCGGAATGCATCTTATAGAAGCTGTATCAGGCTGCTATCTGAGCTGCAGCCTGATGAAGGTGATAGAACTTACTAGGTTAAAGCCTTCAGCGCTTCAAGCACCAGGAAAACCGGCCACACAAAAGCTTTCAGTAATCCCAGGACATCCATCCAGAAGGTGGTTGCCTGGCCGACGAAAAAGATGGCAGCACCTATCAAACCCAAACCGTAAACGGCATCTCCTGAGTTGGTGTGATATTGAACGTTCTTACATCGTTTTTGATTAACTTCTGCTTGTTACGTTTCTGTTGTCATTTTTTCTCCTTATCTAAGTTTGAATTTATAAATATAAATTTATTGCATACCGCGCAGATACCGCTCAATAAATCTAGTGTTTTAAGCAAGACACGTTCGGATCATATGGGAAATATTGACTCCCTATCTTTGCAATGCAAGGCATATGCTCCAGGGGAAATATAGGTCTAAAAAGGTGAAGTGTGTAATAACGCCAAGATTATTTATTCGACTTTTTAAAAAATAAAGAAAAATCATTAGTTAATATCTCTTTGTCCCCTCAACTGATGACGTGACAATTTGTGAACTTCACAATTTTGTTGTTTTCCAGATACCTTAAGACAGTATTTATTTGTATAATAAGGTATCGATTTGTGTTTTTGATTGTAAAGACCACTGATTGTGATGTCGACCGATATTTCAATTTGTTGTGAACACCCATCATCAAGCAGAATTCTTAACCGCTGTGGAGATAACCCATGAGAAAAGAGAAATTTCTCGTCATAATTACAGGACTAGTTTTGATCTTGGTTGGTGTTTCGTGCCTGATTGTTGACCTCCCTCTGGAACTGATCGATCGGATCGTCCCCAAGGCTCTTAACGAAGCGGCGGAGGGATTATCAACCAACAACACGCCCGATATAATCGCCACATCCACTGACACTTTTGAACCAACAACAAAAGCACCCACGGCAGCAGACACATCGCTGGTAGAATGCCAGGACACATGTATGCATCGCGGAAATTTGGCGCGAATGGGTGTCTATCAAAGTCCTGGACCGAAAAGCTTACCGGATGTGGTCTGGACATTCGAGGCAAGCGCTGCGATTTATTCATCGCCGGCTATCTATGATGGCGCTGTGTACTTCGGCAGCGATGATGGTAATTTGTATGCTGTTGATATCACCTCTGGTGAATTGCTTTGGGCTTTTCCCACCGGTGACCGGGTGGTTTCATCCCCGGCAATTGCCAACGGCATTCTTTATTTTGGAGGCAATGACGGCTATCTGTATGCCCTCAAGTTATCTTCTGGTGAGGTGCTCTGGTCGTTTGAGACTGGCAATAGGGTCACTTCCTCACCGGCGATATCCGGTGGGATGGTCTATTTTGGCAGTGATGATGGTTTCCTGTATGCCCTTGATGCTCTAACCGGAGAAGAAGTTTGGAAGTTTGAGGTGGCGGGTATTGATGATCTTGGTTCGAGTGTTCACAAGACGGTCAGTAACTCACCAGCCATATCCGGTGACACTGTCTTGTTTGGCAGCAACCAAAATGGGGGTGCAAGTAAAGAGCTGTTCTTCTATGCCTTGGATAAAAAAACGGGACAGAAGCTATGGGAGAAAACAATCTGGAATGTCATCACCTCTCCAGCAGTGTTTGACGGTGTCGTATATTTTGGCGGATTTTTTGAATTTTATGGGTTGACCCTTAGCAACGGGTCTGATGCCGTAACCATTAATTATGACACTTGCGCTACATCACCTCCTGCGATTTTTGACAACAAGGCTTATTTTGGATGTGATTATGGACTCCTGCATGCCGTCGATGTGAATGCAGCTGTGGAAAAATGGGTTATCTTTTCCGGTGATTACTTACCGCTTTCAACAGCGCCATCTGTGGCAGATAGTGTTGTTTATTTCGGAAGCGGTGACGGTTTTTTGATCGCAGTGGATATTCAAACGCAGGAAATCCTATGGAAGTTCGATACCGGTGTACAGGTCTCAACCTCACCGGTTATTTCAGGTGGTGTGGTCTATTTTGGCAACGAAGCAGGAACCTTCTTTGCGGTCAAATAACTTCAGGTGAAAGTTGATTGTGGTTTGATTCTCTTTTGTTCAGTGATCACTGTTTTTCAGAAAAATGAAGTGATAAGGTGTTATCAATTCGTAACATTTACGTTTTAGATTCCAGGAAAATTACTTGAATTTCTGAGTAAAATCAGCAGTAGTATTAATGTCTTGTTGAAGATACAATTTATAAACCGTTTTTTTGAATCGCCCCACAACTATAATTGAAGTGGCCAATGTCAATGATCCACCCTTTGCGGTTGATGATTATTACGAAGCCGATCAGGATGGAGTACTTGATGTGGCGGAACCTGGGGTCTTGTAAAATGATTGTGATGCTGACCCGACAGATGACATTTATGTTGATTTGAAGGAAGGTACTGAACATGGAACGCTGGAATTACATATTACACATGAAGGTGATGGCGCTTTCATCATATACACCTGATCCAGGGTATTTTGGAGAAGACAGCTTTGAATACTACATGCTTGGTATCCCGGAGCGACAGGAATTTACAGATTGGGCAACAGTTTATATTACGGTCAATCCGTAAATGAAGATTTTCTTACCAGTTTTCAATCAGAAAAGCTTAATTTGTTGATTGTTGTAAAGGCTGTCCGAAAGGGCAGCCTTTCTTTTCTTTAACAGACTTTTTAGAGCTTTTCTTCATCTACAACATATAATAATGAAAGATTTTTATTGAGGGGACTTTGGAATAATTGAACCCTAGATTTTAGTATCAAGTGCAACAGTGATTTATTAAGATTACCATAGACTGAGAAAATGCAAGACACTTTCGAGGTCTGAGATTTAATCGATTTTCAACAAAACATATGTCTGCTTTTGTAAGTTTTCTAAAATCATCCTTTCCTGATTATCTCAGGCGTTT
>JAYELT010000167.1:0-4533 GCA_034717715.1 Chloroflexota bacterium
GCACCTGCTGATAGCTAACATCAAGGTCACTTTTTTTATTTAAACACGCTATAATAATGCCATTATGCGACAAGTGGTCAAATATATTCTATGTGCCACAATCATTCTGGCTTTGACATCAGTGGTTCCTGTTCAACCAGTTTCTGCGCAAGAGGAACAGGACACAGCTGTCCCCCTCGCTGGTGTGGTGACAAGCACACCTGGACAGGATGGCATCATTTTCCACATCGTAAAATATGGTGAGACTTTGTATACAATTTCAGAAGCTTATGGCGTCCCGATTGACCAGATATTGAGGAATACCGGCTTACCCCTCTCGACCACCGAAATCCGCGCAGGGCAGGAATTGTTGATCCAGACCGCCCGCGAGCCATCAGCCACCCCCACTAACACGCCTACACAAGATCCTGGAACCCCCACACCCACGCAACCTCGCCCCACAATGACGCCTTTCCCAACGCGTACACCCGCACCCACGAACACACCCACAACACCGCCGTCGATGATCCATCGCACCCTGGGGGATGCTAAGCAATTTGGGATTGCCCTCATCCTTGTAAGTGGGTTTGGAATGATCCTGGTTATTTATCTGGGATTTATAAAGAAAAACTGATCCAAATTTTTTGCTCTTGACACCACCTGTAAACATATGATAAACTCAATTTAGTAAAAAAACACCTGCTCAGCAGGATCATTATTCAACTATTAAAAGAAAGGAACGCACCCGCATGAACAATGCAACTTACACAATCATCATGCTTCGGTTTAAATCCGCTGATTATATCGGCAGTGATTTACCTGCGCGGAGTGCGCCTGTCCTCAATTAGCTTTACCTAAAAGTAAACCAGGCCACGGGCAAGCTCCATAACCCGTGGTTTTTTCATTAATCCCCCTTTTTAATAAATATTGAAAAAAGACACCACGGGTCTGCCAAAAAACCTGTGGTTTTTTGGTCTAAATAAATGATATTTTAATTAGATCGGAGAAGAAATGCTGACCACCTCAACAAAAATACGCCCATTCACATTTGATGATGCCCAAGCTGTTGTCACCTTATTTAACACCCACGAGCAGCAGCTTTATGGTTGTGATGATGTCGACCTGGATGAAATGATGAATGATTGGACATCTCCAGGCATCAATGTTGAAGAAGTCATACGCGTGGTTGAAAATGACCAGGGAGAGATCGTTGGTTATATTGATGTATGGGATAATTCAAACCCCCATGTCGTCAAATATGTCTGGGGCGTGTTACATCCTGACACCTGGGATGATGAGCTCTACAGAAAAATGCTCTACTGGGCTGAGGAGTGCGCTCGAGATCGAATCAAACTGGCGCCACCCGAAGCTCGGGTGATCATGCGCCAAGGCACATCAAATAAAGATATCCGGCGAAAAAAGGCACTGGAATTCTATGGCTATCAGTTAGTGCGGCATTTTTATCGCATGGAAATCGACCTTGATCATGCACCGCAACCCCCCATTCTTCCACAAGGATTAACCCTTGCACTAATCAATATGGAAACGGAACTGGAAGATGCGATTTTGGCAACAGATGAAGCTTTCAAAAACCATTGGGGCTATGTCGAGCAGCCACTCGATGAGCTTATGGAACAATGGGAGCACTATTTAGCGAATGATCATGATTTTGATCCAAGCCTATGGTACCTGGCGAAGGATGGTGAAGAGATCGCTGGCGCTTGCCGCTGTTCAACCAAAATGATTGAGGATCCCAATCTGGGTTGGGTTAGCCAACTCAGTGTTCGTAAACCCTGGCGCAGAAAAGGCTTAGGGACGGCTCTGTTGCTCACCACCTTCAATGAATTTCATAAGCGAGGAAAGAGCCGTGTGGGTTTGGGTGTGGATGCTGCCAGTTTGACCAATGCGACCCAACTCTATGAAAATGCTGGTATGCATGTCTGCAGGCAGTATGACACATATGAAATGGAACTAAGACCAGGTAAAGACTTGACCACGACGAAAAAACAAGTCATGTAAGGCTGGTTTATTGATGGAAAATTTGAAAGAAAATTTAATGGAACAAACAGAAACAATACAAACCATATCAGGAAAGGATAATAAAATACGCATCCTTTCAAACACCTTGATCGTCTTCATGGTGGCGATGGTGTTTGCGAATATCGCGGCTGAAATGTATATGATCATGCTGCCCCTGTATCTCAAACATCTTGGGGCGGATGTGATCCAGGTAGGTATTTTTTTCACTGTCTCTCAAATCTTGCCTTTGATCCTGCAGGTTCTCGGTGGATGGGTATCAGATACCATCGGGCGGCTGAAAAGCGTTGCCATTGGCAGTTTGTTTGGATTGGTCGCATTTATCAGCCCTGTCTTTGTCCCGACCTGGCAGTGGCTTTACCTCACAGAAGGTTTTAACGCCATCACTCGTTCACTGATTGGACCAAGTTTTGGCGCATTCATCGCCGAGGAAACTCCCGAGGAACATCGGGGTAAGGTGTATGGTATCACCGACACCATCTATACAGTTGTGACTGTTGTTGGCCCTCCCCTGGCGGGATGGCTGGCGTACAACTATGGATTCCGTTTCATGCTTGCTGTTGCAGCAGGGATTTATGTCTGTGCTACAACCATACGATTGATCCTCGCGAGAGTTGCCGGGAAGAAACGACAGGAAAAAAATACAGAGAAGCTGTCTTTTCAATCTCTCAAGATCAATTTTAAGATCATTCTCGGTTTGGCGCTTGCCGGGGGCGTCCTCACCTGGCTGCTTATTACGGATGGCGTGCGAGATATTGCATTTTCGCTATCCTTCCGTCTGATGCCCCTCTACCTGGAGGAAATCGGTGGGATGAGCTTGCAGCAAATCGGTTGGCTGGAGTCCTTCTTTGGGATCACCTTTATGCTGACCACAATTCCTGCTGGGTGGTTCTCAGATAAATTCAGCGAACGAATTGCCATCGTGATGGGGTTTGTGCTGGAATTCGTGGCCATGCTCCTGCTGATAAATGTATCCAGTTTTGTCGGATATGCTGGTGTGTGGGCATTATTTGGGGTCGCTGTGGGATTGCTTTCTCCGGCTTATCAATCGATCTTGAGTAAGATCTTGCCGGAACGATTGCGCGGGACAGGTTTTGGCTTGATACATGCCAGCCTGGGAATCTTCTCATTGCCAGCACCAGCAATCGGGTCACTGCTTTGGAAGACGATCAATCCGCAAGCACCATTTTACATCACAGCTATATTCGCCCTGGTCACCATCATTCCCGCCTGGTTAAAATTCAAGCTTAGTAAACAGGATCTTGAACGAGCTGCGGCGGCAAATGGTGATTCAAATAACAATTCAAACTCGTCGGGCGAATAAGGTGTTGATCGACCTGCAGGGAGCGGCGTGGAAAAGTGAGGTTTCTTGTGATTTCAGTTGGATTTGTTTCCGAAAACAATGCAAACGTGAGGTTTGCGCCAACGATAACAAAAAACCTGCTTTTACAGGGGGTGGAAATCACGCCGCCCTGCAGTAAAAATAAAAAATTAGAATAAATTTGAGGAGATAATTATGAAAGAAAATGAAATCTATCTGAATACGGCACCCAAAATCGACGGTCTCAAGTTTCGAAAATTTGCTGGGGAGTCAGATTTTCCAAAAATGATCGCCATCCTGAATGCGGTTTCAAAAGCCGATCATGAAGATCGCGCCGATACATTGGAGGATGTCAGGAATGCTTATGCACATCTGACCAATTCCGATCCCAACAAGGATATGATCTTTGTGGAAATCAATGGTCAAACCATTGCTTATTCCCGTGTTCAGTGGTGGCAGGAAGAAGATCCTAATGATAGAATTTACTCCCTTTTTGTCAACCTCATCCCTGAATGGCGTGAGAAAGGCATTGAACAAGCCATGATGCAATGGTGCGAAAAGCGTTTGATTGATATTGCTGGAGAACATCCGAAAGACAGCAAACGCCTTTTCCAAACCTACAGCAGTGCCTTTAAACCCACTTTCAATGAAATCCTTGAGTCTCTCGGTTATAAAGCAGTACGTTTCTTTATTGAAATGTCCCGCATGCTTGAGCAAATCCCTGAGGCTGAATTACCTGAGGATATTGATGTGCGCGATGTCAAAGAACAAGATGAACGGAAAATTTGGGATGCCAATGTTGAAGCCTTTCGAGACCATTGGGGTTTTTCCCCACCGACAGAAGAGGATTACAAATCCTATATGGAATCTAAATACTGGCAGCCTGAACTCTGGCAGGTCGCGTGGGATGGTGATGAGGTCGTTAGCAGTGTGATGAATTACATTGACCACGATTACAATAAGAAATTTGGTCGGAAGCGCGGTTGGACGGAGAACATTTCCACTCGAAGAGAATGGCGACGGCGCGGCATCGCCAGGGCATTGATCGTGCACAGTATGCATATGCACAAAGCAAAAGGCATGACAGAGGTTGCGCTGGGTGTGGACACGAATAATCCCAGCGGTGCTCTCAAACTCTACCAAAACCTGGGTTATGAAAAAGATAAGACGGAAATGACTTATCGAAAAGAGATGTG
>JAYELT010000167.1:4633-24679 GCA_034717715.1 Chloroflexota bacterium
TCCCTTTGTGCTTGTTGGGGACACCCGCACCATCTAAATATTTTTCTCCTGTTCGCCAATGGTCTCCCGACCATAGGCGGGTCAGCGACCGAAGGTCTCCCTCAGTTTGCAGTAAATACTTGTTACAATATAAGTAATTAATTCTTAACCCAATAAAAATTGTAAAAGGACATTAATTGCCTGAAACCATCACATCATCCAGCAACCGTAAGATAAAACTCGTTCGTGCATTGCAAACCCGCAGCCGCAAACGACATGCCGAAGCAGCCTTCGTTGCAGAAGGTGTACGCTTATTGGAAGAAGCTATTGCTGCTGCCTGGCCTGTTCGTTTCGTTCTCTATGATGAATCACTGTCAGAACGCGGAAAAGCTCTGATCAGAGCATTTGAAGCGCAGCAAAACATTGATGTTGCGGAAATCACCATCGAAAGAATGGCAGAGATTGCCGATACAGAAACGCCCCAGGGTATCCTGGCTGTCCTGGAAAGACAACCCCTCCCTCTCCCTGATAAACCCACTTTTTTGGTCATTGCAGACCAAATCCGTGATCCCGGCAATTTGGGGACCCTGCTTCGTACAGCGAATGCTGCTGGTGTCAATGCTGTGTATGTAACCCCAGGGACAGTAGATGCATACGCCCCTAAAGTTATCCGCTCAGGCATGGGCGCGCACTTCCATTTGCCGATCGAGGAACATTCCGGGGATACCTTACAGGTTCTGTTGAAGGATTTACCCATTTTCGTGGCGAAAATTGAAGGTGGAACACCTTTATGGGAAGCAAATCTCCACCAACCTTGCGCCCTGCTCATTGGTGGGGAAGCCTTCGGCCCAAGCTCGTTGGGAAAAACCATGGCCAAGTATTCTGTAACAATCCCCATGCCGGGAGGGGCTGAATCCCTCAACGCTGCTGTTGCAGCCGGCATTTTGATCACAGAAGTCCTGCGTCAAAGATATCAATCTAAAGAGGAATGATCATGCGTATTCGATCCATCACTTATTTTGCCAACCCACATTGGCCGATTAACGAACTACGCTTGCAAAAGGCAGGCATCTTCGGGCGACATGCCAGGGATACCTTCGAAAAAACAGGGTACACCGTCCAGACGGTTCGTTTAGCCACACCCCCATTTCATGAATTCCTGAGCCCTGAAGATAATTTGAGAGCTGTGACAAAAATATCAGTCTTGGCACATAGTGAAGGATTTGAATACGTCTCATTCGGTCCCGCTGTTCCTGATAATATCAAATCTTATAGGACGATTCCTGAAATGTTGGCTCAATCCAGTATTGTATTTCTCAGCGGACATCTCACTACCCCAAAGGGTGCAATTAGTCTTTCTGCTGCCCGAGCCTGCGCTGAAGTAATCCATCGTGCTGCATCCCTTGAGAAAAATGGATTTTCGAACCTGCGCTTTGCCGCGTTGGCGAATGTCCTCCCATGGTCACCTTTTTTCCCGGCAGCCTACCACCAGGGGACAAAACCTGCATTCGCCCTCGCCATGGAAGCAGCGGATTTGGCTGTAAGTGCATTCTCCAAAGCCACATCCTTGAATGAAGCAAGAGAAATTTTGATTGACTTGATCGAAACCAATGCACACCAGTTAGAGCAATCAGGCGAAAAGCTGGCGAAGATTTACAATATTGAATTCAAAGGGATCGATTTTTCATTGGCGCCCTTCCCCACCCGTGAGATTTCCCTGGGGTACGCCCTGGAGAAGTTGGGGTTACCCGCTCTGGGGCTTTCCGGCAGCCTTGCTGCAGCTGCTTTCCTTACAGATACACTGGATCAGGCAACCTTCCGAAGGACCGGATTTAATGGACTCATGCTCCCGGTGCTTGAAGACGCCATCCTCGCACAGCGGGGAGCCGAAGGCGTGCTGAGCATTACGGATTTACTGCTCTATTCCGCCGTCTGCGGCACAGGTTTGGATACCGTGCCCCTCCCAGGAGACACAAGCATAGAACAAATCTATGCCGTCCTGCTCGACGTTGCTGCCCTGGCCCTGCGTTTGAACAAGCCATTGACCGCCCGGCTCATGCCAATCCCAGGTAAAAAAGCCGGTGATAATACTGGGTTTGATTTTGAATTCTTTGCAAACAGCAAGGTTTTAGCGCTGCCAGCCAAACCCCTGACGAATTTATTGGTGGGAAATGAAGAAATAGATATAAAATCCAGGCCGCGTTCAACCTACTGAAATACCCACATTTAACAGATCATTTCTTCCTGGCAGGATGGCTCTGAGAAAAATCCTCTAAGTTTCCACATTGCTTGTCATTAATTTGACTCATCCACACGCCAATAAGCCGATCCATCGCGCTCTCGATCCATGTAACCCACAGAGATCAGGTCACGTCGTAAGCCAGAAATATCTGCATAAAAACCACCGATGATTGTATTGACCTGCTTCTCAGTATAGATTTTCCCGAATTCGAAATATTCCAGCAGATATCGCAGAATAACATCTAATTTTCGCCGGTTAGTAGGAAGCTGCTCGATGGTGCCATCTTCCCGCAGATAATCCTTCAGCACTTTGCGATCATATGCTTTGCGATCCAAATCCTTGGCGACTTCGGGCAGTGTTTCTTTGGCCAACAATTGCCTTGCCATACGTTCTAAATTCGTTGTCTCCAGGCGATAGATGCTGTAATATCCCTCCGCTCTTGCAGAAACCAATTTGATCTCCGCCAATTTCGCCAGGTGATGCGAAACCGTGGAAGGGTTAATGTCAAGCATAGCAGCTAACTCCTCCACACTGGATTCCTTTTGTGCGAGCAAACCAATCAGTTTAAGTCGATTGGCATCTGCAAGTGCTTTGAAAAAGGCTAAGAGGGTATCAAATGATTCATCCATATTCATCTCCTTGTCTATAATTTTATATCTATCTATTTAATTTTATCATTATCAATTTATTTTGTCTAGATCAATCAAAGTAATTATTAATGGCTTCCTGTCATCATTCCTATAATCACGCATCAATCTCATTTGCTCCCAAACTACCCAGAATGATTCGTAAATAGTCAATCTTTAGACTGCATGTTTAAATGATCAGTGCCAGAAATAAATTATTTCTAGGAGACGATAAGATTGATCGGATTTTGTCATCATTTACATCAGGGGATGTTTTTGAGAAAAGTCAACCTGAACCATATTCTTAATCCAGGTGCTATATCTTTAAGAATAACAATTTTTAATCTTATGGGATCAAGATCTTCTCAGAATAAGATTCGGTTAGATATACCAATTACTTCATAACAATAATTTTCTTGACCCCATAAGAATTTTGAAGGTTTTTGATTATCCAGCATTCCGATTCAGTTATACACCAGGTTCAAAAGAGGATAATTTTAAGAACTTTCACAAGGCAAGGAAATTTACGAGGGTTTTTGATTTCTATATTGAACGCTGCTGAAAGGATATGAAATTATTGCGTACTACCTGACCTTCTTGAAATTCACCAGGATCAAATTCCGCTGGCAGTCCTCGAATGTTTCAATCGTATAAGGATGTGAAAGAGGTAACCCATTGGTATCCTCCAGCTGAATCACGAGGGAATCCTGGCTGGCAAGCACCAAACCTTCAAGCGCAAATTCAAAGCCAGAATCGCCATAGGCCGGCGCAGACCCACTCACCCTGACTTGATCAATTGAAAATCCTGCGATCTGCCCAAAGAGATGCAGTGTCAGCCCTGGGATTGGATCCCCCTGCAGATCCCACACCTGGCCAGCAACAACCAACCAGTTGCAATTCAGCTCAGGTCGGATCAGTTCAATGTTGGTGGCTTCTTGTTCACCATCCTGAACAAAGGGCCGTAATTCAAGGGTGGGTGTTGGTGTAACCGTTGGCGTGGCCGTTACAGTAGAAGTGACAGCAGGTTGAAGTGTGTGTGTGTGCATCAGGGTTTGTGATGCTGTAAGGCTTACGACCGGGATGTCGGTAAGGGTAGGTGTGATCTGTGCCCCCTCCGAAAGATAGGGACCCAACCCGAATAAGAACATTGTAAGCCATACAATACCAGCCAAAACAATAATAAAAAAAATAATTCCCAAAATATTCCCCTTCGAGGATGGCTGGGGTCTGCGTGGTGTCGCCATACTCGGAATTTCAATGGGTTCACCGTAGCGGTTAATATGTTTGGATTTTCGTGCTGGTGGTTTATTGCTCATACTAATCAATCAACTTCTCAATTGTGCTAATCTCACGCTGATTCACAATCCATTCTTGCAATGCTTTTCGCTGTAAAGTCAGCTTTGCATCATTTGTCAAAGGTCGTTCTTCCCGATCAATAACCAAAACGATATGATATCCAATATCAGATTCAATGATTTCAGAATAAGTTCCCACAGGCAAACTAAACGCCGCTTCTTCTATCTTGAGATTTAATAAATAACCTCGAGGAACCCATCCCAAATAGCCACCAGTTGTTGGGTCATAGAGAAACGCAACATCTTCAAAAGGTGTTCCTGAATTTAGGCTGACAAGAGCACGATCTGCACCATCTTCTGTATAAGCGAAAACCTGCCGCAGTTCAACTTGCTCCACAATCTCTGGAATGGTATTCAGGATCCGATCACGTTGATCGACGGCCTGCATTTGAAGTTTAAGCGAATGGAATAAATCCGTTTCGGTGTATCCCCATTTTGCCATCCATGCTGGCAGGTCTACATCTTCCGAAAGGTCATCGATCCGTTCCTGCACTTTCTCATCCGTAACCGTGAACCCGTCATCACGTGCGCCCTGGGCAAGCAGCACCTGGTCAATGAGATCCTCCAACACAATCTCACGTGCGGCAGCCTCATCTTTCACCGGGGTTTCTGCAGCTTCCTGTGCAAGTAGATAACGCGCAAATTCACTCTCAAACCAGGCTTTTGCAATTACTTCGCCGTTCACTACAGCCGCCGCTGGTTCTTGTGTTGGTGTAGAAGTTATAAATCGCGTTGGGGTTAGAGTTGAAGGAATCGCTTCTTTGGTCGAGTCTTCCTCAGCAACTGATGTCATTTTACCTGAGCAAGCAGTGATCAAAAGTAAAAAGATAATTAAAACGAATAATAACTTAAGGTTTTTTGTCGGCTGAATTGACATGCCATCCATTATACCCGTCCTTGTGAAAAGCCAATAAACCGAAATTTGATGAAACAAAAAAGGCTGTTCCGAATTGGAACAGCCTTCTGATTTACAAAAGTGATAGGGTTAGTAACCGCCCATACCACCCATACCACCCATACCAGCACCACCTCCGGGCATTGGGGGTTCCTTCTCAGGAATGTCCGTGATCAGTGCTTCAGTGGTCAGGATCATGGCTGCAATTGAGGCAGCATTTTCAAGGGCACCACGGGTCACTTTCGCGGGGTCAATCACACCACCGTCCACCATGTCGCCATATTTTTCGGTTAAAACATCATAACCGATTCGCTTGTTGTCTTTCTTAACCTGAGCCTGGCGAACGTTTTCAACAACAACAGAACCATCCTTGCCAGCATTCTCAGAGATCTTTCGCATTGGGATCTCAAGGGAGGCACGCACAATCTTGACACCGATTTGCGCATCATCACTTTCCATCTTCAGCCCATCTAGAGATGCGATAGCATTGATCAATGCAACGCCGCCACCGGGGACAATACCTTCCTCAACAGCAGCTCGTGTAGCTGATAATGCATCTTCAACACGATGCTTCTTTTCCTTAAGTTCAGTCTCGGTCGCGGCACCAACACGGATAATGGCCACACCACCGGAGAGTTTTGCGAGGCGTTCCTGCAATTTTTCACTATCATAATCGCTTGTGCTGTTGTCTATCTCAACGCGAATCTGTTCAATCCGCCCTTTGATTGCACTGGTATCACCCTTACCACCAACGATGGTCGTATCATCCTTGTTGCTGACAACCTTCTCAGCATGGCCAAGATCCTGAATCGTCACGGTTTCAAGCTTACGGCCAGTTTCCTCAGAAATAACGGTCGCGCCGGTTAATACGGCAATATCCTGAAGCATCGCTTTGCGACGATCGCCGAATCCGGGGGCTTTAATCGCTAAAACATTGAGCATACCGCGCAGCTTGTTCAAGACGAGGGTCGCCAGGGCTTCGCCGTCAATATCTTCAGCAATGATCAGCAATTCACGTTTCCCAACCTGCACTAATTTTTCAAGCAGGGGAACAATGTCACTGGCTACGGAGACCTTCTTGTCATAGACCAGAACATTAGGTTCTTCGATCACAGCTTCCATATTCTCGGCATCTGTGACGAAGTAGGGGGAAATATAACCACGATCAAATTGCATACCCTCAACATATTCGGTTTCAAATTGAAGGCCACGGGATTCTTCAACTGTGATAACGCCATCTTTGCCAACTTTGTCCATCACTTCTGCGATCAATTCACCAATTTCTCGATCCTGTGCGGAAATGGTTGCCACGTTAGCAATTTCTTCCTTGGTGGTGATATCAATTGACTGGTCCGCAATTACATCGGAAACAGCCTTGGAAGCTGCTTCAATACCACGCTTCAAGAGCATGGGGTTGGCACCTGCAGCCAAATTCTTTAAACCTTCGGTGACAATCGCATGCGCCAGAACGGTGGATGTCGTTGTGCCGTCACCAGCAATGTCATTGGTCTTTGTGGCTGCCTCTTTCAAGAGTTGAGCGCCCATATTCTCAAAGGGGTCCTCTAGCTCTATCTCTTTGGCAACAGTCACACCATCATGTGTGATAGTTGGGGAGCCAAATTTACGATCCAGGGCAACATTACGTCCCTTTGGACCAAGTGTCGTCGCAACTGATTTTACAACAACATCAATACCAGTCTTTAATGCTCTTCGGGCTTCTTCAGAAAACACAAGTTGTTTAGCCATTTTTTATTACTCCTTGGATTGTTATCAATTATTTGCTCAGTTTTGCGAGAACGTCGCTTTCCCGCATGATTAAAAGTTTCTTGCCATCGACCTTAATTTCTGTCCCTGAATACTTTGCAAAAAGGACCTTGTCACCTTTTTTAACTTCGAGGGGCATATATTCACCTTTTTCATTGCGCTCACCAGGGCCTACAGCCAGGACAATACCCTTTTGGGGTTTTTCCTTAGCGGTTTCGGGAAGCACAATGCCTCCAGCAGTAATTTCTTCTTCCTCAATGGGTTCAACCACAAGCCGGTTTCCCAGGGGATTAATTGAGATTGCCATTCGTTCCTCCGTTTTAAGAATATAGTGTTTTTATGGTCGTTTTTCACCATTTTAGCACTCGTTTGCTTAGAGTGCTAACAAAGTAATATTACCTTCGATCAAAAATCACGTCAAGACATATTTGTTTGATTCTAATAAAAGTTTTATATTCCGCCTGTAATCTTCCAACCCGGATTATTTCTCTGTATCGTCTTCGTCATATGTGCAGATTTCTTCACCAGCACGCACAATGCTCATTATCGTGGGGTCATCAGCATATTGAGAACGCAGCTCATCAAAGATCTCTAATGCTTTCTCGCATTTATCATCCCCCTCTCGATGCAAACCGGAAAGGACGGATCCATATGTAAAATAATACACGACTGAGCTGCCAGATAGCGGCAGCCCCTCCACAGACACCAAAGGATCTTCTTCCGGATCGCATTCACGAACCTCACAGCTTTGTTCAGCATCACAACCCTCAATAGCACACGCCAATGCAGGGATAGAGCCTTCGTAGTTGCGTGATTTAAAATAGATCACACCTAATTGTCCATATACATCAGGGTTTGCAGGGGTGAATGTTATGGCTTGTTTCACGTTAAGCGCAGCCGCAAAAAATTCACCATCCTGGGCATAAGTATTTGCAATAGCCAGGTATGGGATCGGGTCTGTGATCCCTAATTGCTTATTCAAGTTTGCAGCCTTCGCAAAATTTTCTAAGGCTTGATCGTAAAGCTTGAGATAACGATAAATGCGTCCAACCGCGATATAGAGATATGTGTAGTTGGGCATGATCTCAATTGCCATTTCATATTCCTGGATAGACAGATTGTATTCCCCCAGGGTTTCGTACGTATATGCCTGGATGCGACGCACATCCATTAAATCTGGCGCACGCTCAACGGCTTGCTGGATATACTGCTGAGCCTGATTCCATTTTTTCTGATCAACAAGAATCTCAGCATAATAAGCCAATGCCAGGGTGTTGGTATTATCAATTTGTAAGGCCAACACAGCTTCAGATTCCGCCTCATTTAACAAATCTTCAGACGTCTCGTCATCGGCCAGGAGTGGGTTGGACAGCCAATCCAAAACAAAGGCACGCACAGCCAAGACCTGGCTGTCATTTGGTGCTAATTCCTTTGCCTGATCTATTGATGCGAGCGCTTCCTGCAAACGCCTTGAGCGCTCCGCATCTGTGGTCGACAACGCTGAAGAATAAGTCTGAATCCGTGCTAATTCTGTGAATAAACCGGGATCATTAGGATCTAACTCAGTCGCACTTTGAAACGCAGCAATCGCAGAATCCAAATCACCCGCAGCAAAATGTGTTTCTCCTTCAACCACAAAGGAATCGGTCGAACGCGTAGGCGTTGGCGTGGGCATAAACAAAGGCTCAATATTCCCACGGGCAATCCCTGACAGGATTGTGAAAAAGAAAACAATCAACGCTAAAAGGACCAGTATCCGATATGGATTGGCCTTCTTGCGGGTTTTGCCGAAGGAGGGTTCTTTACCTTGTAAATACATGGCTGCTCAACATGATACCAACGGGATTATCCTTCATCCTCATTCTCTGGTGTGGGCGTGAGTGTGGGTGCAAGCTCACCGTCCTCTACCTCAGGAGTGAATGTGGGGGTTATCGCCTGGAATTCCTGACATATTCGGATAATTTCCTCCGCATTATATACTGCCGTCTCATCGTCAGGAACAGTTTGCAGCATCGCCTGCGCAACCTGAACAGCTTCATTACAGCGATTGACCCTGGCGAGTGCTAAACCATAGCGGCTGTAATACTCCATAACTGACATCGAATAGTCCAGCGGAAGACCTTCAACAACAACACCACCAGCTGTAACACCACCCCGAACAGCCAATTCTAAGGCTTCAATTGCTTGGTTATATTGCAAATCCCGGTAATACATCGATCCTAAATTCCCATGCAGATAGGGATCAGAAGGGTCATCTTTCATAGCTTGTTCTGCATACTGAACTGCTTTAGCAAACTCTCCAATACGAGCATAAACACGAGAAATGTACCAGTTCGGCAACGGGTCAGTGGGATTGAGGGAATAAGCTTTTGTAAATTCAAAGACCGCCTGGTCATACTCTTCAACCGCTAAATAATTCCGACCTAACGCTAAATGGATATCAGCAATTGTGTCATTGATCTCAACCGCGGCCTGAAGCTGTTGGATTGCATCCTCATAATTCCCGGTGATTTCCAAGACATAACCCCGAGCCCATCGGGATTCCAGTAATTGGGGATTCAATGCCATCGCTTGTTTTGATTGCTCAATGGCCTGTTCTAAAGTATCAATCTCTCCGACATCATTGGCCACCTGCCTGGCCAAAATACCTGCGTAGATCGCATGCGCAAATGCGCTATTTGGTTCAAGTGCGAGCGCAGATTTTACATCTCTGACAGCTTCCAGATACTCCCCCATTGCCCCTTTCGTCCACGCCAGCAAAACAAACGCGTCAGATTTGGTTTTGTCTAATAAGATGGCATTTTCAACATTTACTCGCGCTGCTTCATATTCACCGCTGTAGATCTGCAGTTTGGCTAGCGTTAGATAATTGGATGTCTCTTGTGGATCAGCTTTAATTGCCAATGTATAGGATTCCATCGCTAACCCTATACGCCCTTCCAATAAAAATGTATCAGCTTCCTCGGCAAATGATTGCGGGTTGCGTGTTGGTGTGGCTGTTGGCACAAAAGGTGGTTGAACTGATGGGATGACATAAATATTCAAATAGACTAAGAAGCCAATCGCAATGACTAAAAACGCGATCAACCATGGGTTTGATCGCCGGCGACGCTTGTTCATTGACCACTTACTGCCCTTTAGATACATATAAGAATGATAGCACCCGTGATAATTGACAGTCAAGCACCTTTAATTTTTGGATTCTGGATAGATTTCATTTACAATAGAACCAATAGTTATGATTTTCGATAAAAGAGGCGTTCATTTGACTTCTAAACGTAAATTTTGGCAATTACCAGCTGCACTCCTTGCGGGATTCCTTTGGGCATATAGCTTTACCACACGCATTGGATTACTTTTCATCATCCCCTTGTGGCTGAAGCTCATTGTGTTATTGAGCCTTTCCATCAATCTAACCATGCTGGGGTACTATCTCTATCCTAATTTCCTCAAGGCTTTAAGAAAGAATAAGCTGTGGTTCTGGATCTTAATCGGATCAACTGCGCTCAGTTCATTGATATTTATTCTTGCACCCTATCAACGAGTCCCCTTCCGCACAACACACACCCTTCAGATAGACGCCTTGGAATCCGAGGTGATCATCTCAGCCATTTACTCGCCAGATGACAACTTGATGGATCATACCGAGTTTATGATCAGTGATGGGGTAACATTCTTTGATGAAGCCGGTTTTCGTTTATCCCCTGCGTCAAATATTAAATATGAGCAGGCTCATACCGGAAAATTGACACTGTTTTTCATGAAAGATTCTGGTCCAGTTAATATTTTTTGGGACGGTCAACAACAAATCATCACGCCACAAACCTTACAAGAAAAGGCACCATCTCGTTTCCGTACTTGGCATATTTCATCTGGAATTGAAAGCAGTATCATCAGAGTAACCCTTCCCGGGAATACATGGGGACAACCTGATACTATATGGAAAATACTTGGCGGGCTCCTACCCATCGGTGATTTCTTTACACTCACGACACTCGCCTTAGGGCTGAGTTGGCTTGTAATTGCATTAAAACAGAAACCAATCATACAGGCTATTCAATGGAGACTGGTCAAGGTCTGGGTGGATGCTTTGTTATGCGTTACCTTTGCACTCATTATGATTCGGGTTGGCTTCCCAGAATTTATACCTTTCTGGTTTTTATTATTCTATATACCGGCGATGATGTATCTCTTATATCATCAAACTAAATTCTTTATTGAAAATGAATTTATAAAAATCAGATGCTTTTCAAAAATATCGCAGTACCTCCATACTGCAGGAAGTTTTCTAAAAAAAATAAACCGTGAACGATGGGTATTTTTAATTGCGATAATGATATTGGCGATTCTCAGTGCTGTGATTCAGCTCCATTTGACCAGCCCAGGGATGGGCATATCCGGAGATTCGGTTCACTATCTAGAAGGTGCAAAAAACCTGGCTGCGGGGAAAGGCTATGTGCTTGAAATCGCAGAAGGAGACCCTGAGCCTATTACAGGATTTGAACCCGTTTACTCAACCTTGCTTTCCACTGGCATTTTGTTGGGGGTGGAAGCTCAGCAATTTGCCCGGTACGTCAACACGCTCTTAATTTCTCTGACAATGCTCATGGTTGGATGGATAATTTTCAGAACCACCGGCAGAGTTCTGCCAACAATTATTGGAACCTCATTCCTGCTCCTGTCACCATTGATTCTAAACATCTACTCCTGGGCGATGAGTGAACCGTTATTTATTGTGTTCCTGTTGACCACCCTGCTGATCTGGTTCTGGCACATTAATAAGCCATCCATCTGGAAAGCCCTGCTGACAGGATTGTCCGCTTCACTCATAATCAATACAAGGTTGGCTGGCGTTGTCTTTCTAACCACCTTTGCATTCAACACGCTGCTTTTTGAAAAAAGCAAGTTTAAAATTCGTGTACGTGATACTTTCCTGATGGGCGTGGCTGCGTTCATCCCCTTTGCTGCATTCTTCATACGTAATCAAATTGTGACAAAAAATTCGCCTGGCTCACAAACCGTGGCTTTAGGAACTTTCCCGAAGGAGTATTGGGAAACGATCGGTCAGGAAATCTCCAGCTGGTTTAAATGGCAAAACTATTTCAATTATCAATACGAAAGATACAACGCCTTATTTGTTTCGCTGGGTGTGGTGCTGCTGCTGGTGGTCCTTTGGCTTGTCTTTAAAAAGAGATTATCCGTAAAAAACCGAACCGATCCTGTCGTCATCTTTGTACTAATTTCAATTCCCGTCTATATGGCAGCAATAATCCTGAACACAGTTTTCCTCACCGCAGATCCTACAGTCAGCGGTCTCATACGATATATGATCCCTATTCTCCTGCTGCTCATGATCTTGATCAGCAAGCTTTTTAGTACCTGTTGGAGACAACCCCTTCTGAGCCATAAACTGGTGATCATGTTCATTATTATGACCAGTCTGCAAATTTATATCACAGACGCTACGAAAATCATCCGTGAGCAGCCGTTATTATACCGCAACTACACAGACCGGAAAAACCAATGTGGTGATGAAATTGCGCCAATCATAAATGAAAATCCAGAGGTCTCCATCTTTACCAATAATTGTGAATACTTCTATTTTATGACAGGTCAGCGATGCCGAATTTTAGCCATGGATGAGAATGCGTATCGGTCTGACGGTGAAATATACCAAGCTGTTAAAAATGGAGCCATTGTCACCATGTCTGAAGGTTTTGGCAGCAACCCACCTGGTGTGCAAGATTTCCTTAGAAAATTAGATCGTTTCGATTCTGGCTGCTATCTCAATTTCTATCAATGGACAGACGACTGACACACTTCAAAATTTTTGATACCCGCCCTATCACCTTATGCCATTGCAGCACTAAAGCCGCTTAAAAAGAGCACCACAATCCCTAAGAATGCGTTGAATAATAACAATATCGCATAAGTCTTTTGTTGTTCTGGTGTGAAGTTCTCCACTTTGTTCCCCAAGACAAATCCCCGGAAGACAGCAATCACAATCATCACTATGACAATGATATGTTTTATTGAGATCAATGATTGATATTGTGTGGAAAAATTTAAAAATCCAACATTTGATCCAGATTGTTTGGCCAGTAATATTCCTGTTATCCAAAGCACAACAACACTGATTATGGCCAGTAATCGAAGCCGTCGCTGATAATTTATCAGAAGGTTTTTGGAATACTCCTTTTTTAACCCCAGACTTTTAAGAGCTGGCATTAACGAAAACGTTGTTGTCAATAATCCACCAATCCATAGGACTGTGAATAAATCATGTAGGGACTTAATAATACTAAATACAAAAATATTTTGCAAAATAACACCTCCATATTGAAATTTCCTATTGTATTAGTATAATGGATTAAATAGTTGAATTCTTCGACTTTCGTCGAATTAGAAAAATTTTTGCAATTAGCACCAATTACCCCTTGGCTATTTTTCCCAATCCTTTATGATTGAGGATGATAATTTCATCCCGATTGATTTCGATATATCCTCGTTTGGCCATATTTTGAAGATGACGATTGACAACATCCATTACGGTCCCTAATTGACCTGCGATCTCCGATTGAGTTTTCCAGGATTGCCGAATCATAACCCCATCATCGGCGTCTTCTAGAAGTAACCGAGCCAATCTTACCTCAACGGGATATAAAGATAGATTCTCAATATGGTTCAGAAGGTGCTCTATTCTATGTGTTAAACTTAAAATAACCGCTCTTGAAAATAAAGGGGAGGTGACAAGTATTTCCTCCACATCCGATTGAGAAATACTAAAGACCTGACAGCGTTCCATTGCAATGACACTTACAGAATTCATTCTATTGGCAAATACAGATAACTCATTGATTATCTCCCCTGGACCAATGAAGCGTAAAGTCTGTTGACGACCTTCGCGAGAGACTTTTTCTGCCTTAAACCATCCATCCAGAACGAAGTAGAGGGCATTTGTAGATTCACCTTCCAAAAAAAGTATCTCATCTTTTTTTACATCGTGAAATCTAGTGATACGCCTGATTTCCATGAGTTCTTCATCAGTAAACACATTGAGGAGGGAGAATTGTTTTAACTCGTGGATGGAAAGGGTCATTATAGAATCCAGTTGCTGTTTTTCCCGTTCTTCGTTTATCTAAAGATAAAAAATCTAATCAGTAAAAACTTATGAGCTTTGTTGATATGCCAATTGACTGGCTGATTGATTATCTAAAAGCCATATCATCTCTCCATCCCTGGGCAATATCAGTTGGATGGGTGTATCCACCAGGTTATCAGACTCCCTCAATACCTCTGCCAGAATCCCTGCTTTAGAAGCCCCACTTACCAATACAGCAATATTCTTTGCTGCATTGATGGCGTTTTTAGTCAACGTCAACCGCATTTTTTCTCTCTTTGGCGCGTAATTCGGGATAAACCAGCGTTCTTCCTCCTTTAAACCAGCGGAATGGGGAAATAACGAAGCTGTGTGGCCATCCTCGCCCAACCCCAGAAGAATTAAGTCAAATCTTGGCCATTGACCCACAAAAAAATCCCGCAATACTTGTTCATAACTGAGCGCGGCTAAGCGCTCTTCCATTTCGGCTTTTACACGGTGAACATTTTCTTCAGGGATTGCGATTCTATCCAACAAGGTCTCGCGAATCTTACGATAATTTGATTCTTTATGATCGGGAGGTACGTGTCGTTCATCCCCCCAAAACAGATGTATACCAGCCCAGTTCAAGCGCTCTTGATTCTCTGGATTGGCTAAAACTTGATAAAGGGTGCTTGGTGTATTTCCACCAGAAAGCGCTACCGAAAAACGTCCCTGATCTCGGACGGATTGTTCCGCTAATTTGATGAACAGCTCAGCTGCTGCATTTGCTAAAGCTTGCGAATCCCGGAATATCTGAATCTGGGTCATTGGGGAAAACCACTACCTATCAATGAATTATTGATGGTGATTAAATCAAAATTTATGCGATTATCCAACAGACTCCTGCAGTTCTTTGAACTTCTTCTTTTGTTCTTGAGATAAATTCTTTGGAACCTGGATCTGCAGTGTTGCATATAGATCCCCTCTCTTTTCAGGATGGTTCAGTGTGGGCATCCCAAGACCTTTCAAACGAAAAGTCTTCCCAGAATCTGTGCCGGGCGGGACGGTTAGATTCACCTCTCGATCAATCGTAGCTACGACCACTTCTCCACCCAGGAGAGCGGTGAAAAAATCTATAGGCTGAGCTACCCGTAAATCATCACCTTCACGATCGAATTTTGTGTGCGCCAGAACCTTGATCTTCAGATAGAGATCACCAGCTCCGCGCCCCCCCCCAGTGCCTTGACCACTCAAGCGTATTTTCGAACCAGTCTTGACCCCTGGTGGGATAGTCGCCTCAATCCGGCGCCCCCCTTCAAAGGTCAACAATCTGCTGGTTCCTTTGAAGGCTTCTTCTAGGGAAATTTGGACAGGATGCTCAATATCTCGTCCACGCTGCAAATTCTGTGGGTTAGTATAGCTAGTTCTTCTTCTTGCAGACCGTGCTCCACGCATGCCGCCAAAAAGTGTTTCGAAGAAATCAGAGAAACCGCCAAGACCACCGCCAAACATCTGTTCGAGGTCCTCCTGAGAGATCGTGCGGTATTGTGCGCCACCAGGCTGCCCCCTAGTTGCCCATTGAGACCAGTCAAAATCTTCTGAGCGTCCACCTCTTTGCTGATACTGCTTCCATTGCGAGCCAAATTGATTGTACTTCTTGCGTTTTTCTTCGTCTGAAAGTACCTGGTAGGCTTCATTGATATCTTTGAATTTTTCTTCTGCTTTAGGGTCATCCGGATTGACATCAGGATGATATTTGCGGGCTAATTTTCGATAAGCTTTCTTAATTTGATCCTGATCAGCATCTTTGCTGACACCTAATGTTTGATAATAATCTCGATATTCCATTGATAATTCCTTCAATACCTTTGCAATTGATTAATTATAAGCCTGTATTATCTGAAATTTGTTAAATTCTTCCACTGTTCATTGAAAGAGCATCCATCATTGGTCAATAAAAGGAAAAAGCCGGGGGTTAGATCCACGGCCTTTATTGAGTTAATCCTATGTAAATCAATTATGAAAGCTCAGGATCAAAAACACCGCGATATTCTTTTGGCAGAAGGGCTGCAATCCGCCTCATGATCAAATCACCGGCTGAGCTGATCTCACTGCGTGTAGGTCGGTTTGGATTCTCTGACTTGATCGGACCAAAAACCTCTCCAATTTTCGTGAAAACCCCTAATCGGCGCTTTTTCTCTGAAATAGTTTTGAGAAGTTTCCAATTATTATCGCTGATCGTCCCTATTGGCAATATGGGTACACCTGTCCTCAAGGCCATAAATGCTGCACCTGGTAAAGCGGGGTTTAATGGCCCTGAGTGAACATGTCCCTCAGGATAAATGACCAGGACACCCTCCTGTTCCAAAATAGCTTCCGAAGCTTGTAACGCCTCAAAGTTAGGGGTCCCTTGTTCAATCCTTAATGTCTCCCATGCGCGTGGAAACATTCGCATCACTGAAGGTGCATTCGGCATTTCAAAATCCCCAATAAATTCAAGCGGCCAATGCGTGCTGTGGATCGGTGCAACAGTATCTAAAAAACTGAAATGGTTACCCACAATTAATAATGGGCCTTTTGCAGGAATGTTTTCTTTGCCGCTTACTTCCCAATGCGTTAGAATCCCCCCCACGACATCGATCCCAAAACTCAATAATCCCCGTATGAATTTGCGACGTGGCCAGGGGTACTTCTTAATGTACTTATTCATCATAACTTCACTTGTCATAGATAAGCCTTTTCAAGAATCAAACTATAGACCGGATTATTTGACTGGCATGCCCCAAACGCCAGCAGAATCTTAGCACACCAATAATTATAACCAAACCCATATAGAAAGTTACGTTCTCTTCATCACGGAAAGTCTCAAGTGGTTTTTAAAAAACAAATAAATCAATTGATGGATATTTAAATTCGTTTGAGATTTTCCTGGACGTTCAAATCAATGAGAATAATTTTATAAACTATGCACCAGATCCGATGTGTCGGAAAGGATCAGGTCTGCTCCTGCCCGTCTAAGCTCTCTTTGTGTGCCAAATCCGCACAGGACCCCTACCGTTTGAGCACCTGCCGATCTTCCAGCGCGCACATCCACAATCGTGTCACCAATCATCAAACAATCCCGGGCATCCAATCCTAATTGTTCAGCAGCATATAAAATTGGATCAGGAGAGGGCTTTGTATGTTGGCATGTCTGGGAGGTCACAACGACCTTAAAATAAGGTAGGAGATCGAAATATTCAAGGAATTGATGCGTTGTCTGCCCATCCCTCGAACTGACAACAGCCATTGGAAATTTAGAATTGAGCTTTTCCAGCATAGCTTTAACGCCCGGAACGATCATGAACTGCTCATGGTTCGTTTGCTTAACTTTACGCCTTTGTGTTAGGTTTTGATGCAGTCGAATTAAAACGCTATCGATACCCAACCTGTCAGTTAGACCATACACAAAATTTGCGGGTGTCTCAACAGCTTTTACAAACCATCGGGAAAATGAGCGGGGATCACTATTTTTAAACAACCAGGACACCGGTTGGAAGAACCTGGTTAATGAATCAATCATTTGATCATCAGTATCATTAAGCGTCCCATCAACATCAAAGAGCAGCCCCTGGACACGCTCTTGATCAATCGCTCCGAAAACGATCTTCCCCGTTTTAGTCATTTAAATTCGGAAAGGATTGTCTTGAGGATGGTGTCATTCGGGCTTAGGAGCCAAAGTGTATGGTCGCCATCCCTCGTAAAAATAATCACGCTGTTATCTCCATACCAGGTTGGGTTGCCCTCAATCTCATCCTTTGAGTCTCCCCAACGCAAGTCTGCATAGTCCTCAAAAGCTTCTGCAAATTCCTCAGCATCGGCGAGGGTATCCCAGGCTACCTCATTGATAAAAACGATTTCATCTGTATTTCCATTGAGATAAACCGCGTAAGAGTCGCCGCCCCAACCTGCCGCGGCTTTAGAAGCGGTCTGCTCCGAAAGCCAATAATCCTCTTCGTAGGCCTGATTCAAGATCAAATATGTATACCACTCTCCCATTACATTCTGGTCAAAAAGCTGCCATTCATTCCCCAGAACATCGATTAAATCTGGTAATGCAACATCTTGAGGAACGTCGTTGGGATATTTCTCTGGATGTAAAATCTGTTCTGTTGATACTGGGGGATTTTGATATGCCAAATCAACAGCATCATACCCATCCTGATCATATAGATACTCAATAAATACATATCCCTTTTCATATGGGAAATACAAATCAGATGCCATGAATGGTGGTGCAGTATCCAGAATCGGGCTTTCTAATTCATCAAAAGTCTGCATAACATCAAAATAATCCTCCCGGGAAGCATAAGTTTGAAACCAGAGAATTTCAGTATAGGTAGCATCACCTTCAATTAAAGCCTGCACAGCGGCACAACGTTCCGAATCCAATTCACAGGCCTCTTCATTTAATCCAAGCCCTTCTTCAAGATCATAGACTTGGTCTTGGAGAACGTGTGTAAACTCATGCGAATAAGTGAGTTTTTCACTTCCGCCAAATTCCGCCCCCTGCACAACATAGATTTCCTCAGTCTCATCGTCGTAAAAACCTGCTATTTGTTCACTATAGAGATCCAAATAGAAATCCCTCAGGTTAAATCCTTCCGGTAACAGCCCTAAGGCCGCCAAGATCAATACATCTTGCTCAGCTTCCTGATCACTGTATTCTAAGAAAAAATCATTTGTAACGATTTCTTCCAATTCCGACATGGAAATTAAGGTTTTTTCCACAGGTTTTGTCTGATCAAGCCCGCGAATCTGGATAACCTCAGATTCAATTTGAAGAAGAATTTCAAAAAGTTCGTCTGGCAACTCGTTCTGCTCTTCCTGCAGTTCACTAACTTCTGGTGTAACTGGCAGGGTTGTCTCTGTTGTCGGAATAGATGCTTCAGCATCCTCCTTAAATTCAAAAGGCCAAAGCAACGAGACGCCCAATCCGCTCAGTAAGATCACTCCCAAGCAGAGACATGCTACAACCAGGATAACCCCACAACTTAATAAGATATATTTTGTTTGTTTATTCTTCATATATTCCTTAATTCTTGTTCACAGCTTGACTAATTCTACTCAAGAGCATAGCATTGTCCATAAAGTCGCTGATTTTCGTGCCTGGCTGAAAAATGGCAAAAAACCCATAATTGGGACAATGAATTGTTCTAAAAGGCTTAATCAGGGGAAATCTATAAATCAAGTTTATATCCGACACCACGTTGGGTTCGGATCAATCTTGGACTTTGTGGGTCTTCTTCTATGGCATGCCTCAGCCAGCTGATATGCACATCCAGAGTACGTGTATCTACGGTGTAATTTGTCTCCCAAACCTTGGTGAAAAGCACATTTCGTTTTATGACTTTTCCTCGATGTTTCATCAGCATGGTGAGGATACTAACCAGGCGAGGTGTAAGTTTGGTCTGTTTGTCGTAACAGGAAACGAGTTGGGTCTGCGTGTTAAGTGTAATTGGACCTGCTTTTAAAATAAATTTCTTGTTAGTCGGAAAATACACTTTTAACCGATTGATCAATTTTTGGGCAGTAAAAGGAAGTCTGAGTACGAGATTAGCATCAACATCTTCCGGTAGCTCAGTTTCTTCAGAGACGATCAATATTATTGGAAGGTCATTGTCTTTTTTTCTAAATGATTGACAAATACGTACGCCATTTTTAGTATTCAATGAGACTACATCCACAACAACCACTTTTGGATCCACGGTATCAAAAATTGCCAATCCGGCTTTCCCACTGGGGGCACTTGTCACCTGATAATTTTTATGATTGAGCTTTTCAGCAAATGAGGTGTGATCACCACTGCCTCTCTCAATCATCAGGACGTTTAATGCCGTGTCATGCTTCAAAACTAATTCCTTTCGAAAACTGAATTATTAGTTTTAACGTTTAAAGTTCAAACAAGTTACCTAACCCGCATTTTTCATTCACCCTTGCTACAACGTTCACATCGCAAAGCATTCGTATGCACAAAAAGCAATGCCTCAATAGAAAACAATAAGACCATTACATTTCTGAGTGTGATGACGAATACAGAACAATGATGAAATAATAATTCTGCT
>JAYELT010000168.1:0-7532 GCA_034717715.1 Chloroflexota bacterium
TGTCAATCGTATCGAAGGCGCGGAAATCCGCAAATCCCTTCATCCCCTGCACTTTCGTGATCGCCGCTGTCAGCGTGGTCTTCCCATGGTCAATATGCCCCATCGTGCCCACGTTTAGGTGCGGTTTTGTTCGATCAAATTTCTCTTTTGCCATCTATTAATTACTCCTCATTTAATAAAAGGTTTACCAACCTGCAAGCTTTTTCATAACCGCATCCGAGACGGGTGCGTATCTTTCAAATTCCATTGTAAACACACCCCGACCCTTGGTCGAAGACCGAAGCTCAGTCGCATATCCAAACATTTCTGCCAAAGGCACTTCTGCATGGATCGCTTGAGCATTACCCGGTCGGGAATCCATACCCAGCACATTACCATTCCGGGAATTAATATGACCCAGGATATCGCCTGTGCGATCTTCTGGAGTGATCACCTCAACCCTCATGATCGGCTCGAGTAATACAGGCTTCCCTTTCGGAACAGCTTCACGAAACGCAAAAATAGCTGCCATTCGAAAAGCTAAATCACTGGAATCGACCTCATGATGAGACCCATCAAGCAAAGTGACCTTCAGGTCTGTCATAGGATAACCGGCAACAACACCGCTTTCAACAGCTTCTTTTACACCTTTTTCTACCGCCGGGATAAATTCCCTGGGAATCACACCACCGCGCACCTTTTCTTCAAACACAAAACCTGAACCGCTTTCAAGTGGTTCGATCCGAATGACAACGTGGCCATACTGCCCATGTCCCCCGGTCTGTTTAACAAACCGATACTCAGTTTCAGGGACTGTCTTAGTGATGGTCTCATGATAAGCCACCCGCGGATTCCCTATGTTTGCTTCTACCTTAAATTCACGCAGCATCCTGTCAACCAGGATATCAAGATGAAGTTCACCCATTCCAGAAATAATCGTTTGACCAGTATCCTCATCCTTACGCACCTTAAAGGTTGGGTCCTCTTCAGATAACTTCTGCAATGCTGTTCCCATTTTTGCCTGGTCAGCTTTCGTTTTCGGTTCTACAGCCACAGAGATAACCGGATCAGGGAAAGAGATTGATTCCAGCACAATGGGTTGTGAAATATCACATAATGTGTCCCCGGTATAACATGACTTCAATCCTAAAATTGCGCCAATATCGCCAGCGCCGATCTCTGTAATATCCTCACGGCGATCAGCATACATACGCAAAAGGCGTCCTACACGCTCTTTCTGGTTTTTTGTTGCGTTTTGATATGTGGAACCTTTTTTGATCTTTCCTGAATAAATACGAATATATGCCAAGCGACCAACATAGGGATCCGTCACTATTTTAAACACAAGGGCAGACATAGGAGCATTATCTTCTGGTGGACGTGTGAGTTCCTCTTCTGTCTTGGGATGTGTACCCACAACATTAGGAACGTCCAGGGGAGAGGGCAAATAATCTACAATTGCATCCAATAAAGGTTGCACGCCCTTATTTTTTAACGAAGATCCACAAAAAACAAGGGTGACCTCATTGTCTAAAACACTCTGACGCAGTGTTGACTTCAACTCGTCCAGGGTTAATGCTTCACCTTCCAAGTATTTCAATGTCAGGTCATCATCCAATTCAGCGATGCGCTCAATCAGTTCCGCTCGTTTTTCATGAACAATATCCACGAGATCTGCGGGTATGTCGCTGTAGCGGGGTTCACTTCCCAAATCATCTTCAAAGTAAATCGCTTGCTCAGTTAACAGGTCGATAATCCCAGAAAAGGTATCTTCACTGCCAATTGGGACTTGCATCGCCAAAGGGCGTGCACCGAGACGATCTTCAATGGATTCAATAGTGCGTTCATAGGAAGCACCCACGCGATCCATTTTATTAGCAAAACAGATTCTGGGTACAGCATAGTGATTAGCCTGACGCCACACAGTTTCACTTTGAGGTTCAACACCCTGTACGGCATCAAAGACAACGACACCGCCATCCAGGACGCGCAAAGATCGCTGAACTTCAGCAGTAAAGTCAATGTGCCCGGGAGTATCGATCAGGTTAATCTTATGATCTTTCCATTGTGTTGTAATTGCAGCAGAGACAATAGTTATCCCTCGCTCACGTTCCTGTTCCATCCAGTCTGTAACAGTTGTCCCATCATCAACAGAACCGAGACGGTACGTCCGACCAGTGTAAAATAAAATTCGCTCTGTTGTTGTAGTCTTACCAGCATCAATATGCGCAATAACCCCAATATTACGATATCGCTCTAGCGGATAAGCTTGTTCAGACATCATACATCATCCTGTAGCAGCTAAGGTTAAAATCCTCGACCCTAAAGACGGAAATGAGAAAAAGCGCGGTTGGCTTCTGCCATGCGATGCGCTTCTTCACGGCGGCGAAAAGCAGCGCCAGAAAAAGTGGCTGCATCCATTAGTTCGTTCGCCAGCTTTTCAGAAAAGGATTTACCAGGTCGAGCACGAGAAGCCGTAATGATCCAACGCATTGCCAGCGTCTTTCGCCGGCTGGGAGCAACTTCCATTGGGACCTGATAGGTTGCACCACCAACACGCCGAGGGCGCACTTCCATCATTGGCGAGACGTTCTTAATCGCAGCATCAAAAGTCTCTAAAGGGTCTTTGCCAGTTCTCTCTTCAACCAAGTCAAAGGCACCATACATCAGCCTTGTTGCTGTGCTTTTCTTTCCTTTGATCATGATCCGATTGATCATTTCCTGAACATCGAGATTGTGATGTCGAATATCAGGTGAGACCTCTCGTTTTTCTGGTGTATATCTTCGAGCCATAAGCACTCCTTACAAAAACCAAAAATCAAAATAGGGCAAAACATTTTGACGATCCCCAAAAAGACCGATTGAAATGCTTCGCCCTAACTTAATAAATGAATGTCAACTATTTAGGCTTTTTTGCGCCATATTTTGAGCGACCGCGTGAGCGATCCTCAACGCCAGTTGAATCTAAAGTGCCGCGAACAATGTGATAGCGGACACCGGGAAGGTCCTTGACGCGGCCACCGCGCACGAGCACAACAGAGTGTTCCTGCAGTTGGTGACCCTCGCCAGGGATATATGCGGTTACTTCCATATGATTCGTCAGACGGACACGGGCGATCTTCCGCAATGCGGAATTCGGTTTCTTGGGGGTCATCGTACGCACGACCGTGCAGACACCACGTTTTTGTGGAGCGCCCTTTGGTTGCCGAATACGTTTTTGTTTTTGCGAATTATACGTATATTGCAGCGCAGGAGCTTTGCTCTTCTTACGTTTTGATGTACGGCCTTTGCGTATCAATTGATTGATTGTTGGCACAGTTGCCTCCAATTCTAAGACTAAACAACTTTTTCTAATAATGGAGGCCATCATCATCTTTCAAGATGGCCTCAGACTATCCAATTTTTTCCTCCAACTACCTGACCGGCATTATAGGGCCAGGTTGAAGGTAACGAAGGGTGATTGTACCATTTGCACAAGTTTGCGTCAAGACGAATTTGATCCTCCTGCTGCCCACTCTAGATACCCCTGCCGAGACTGATCAAACCTGTTGGTGTATGAGGTATTCTGGCTTTATCATCATCCTTACCAAAACTTACCACTTCACCATTTTCCAGTACAGCTTCAATGATCAGGCCGAGGCTTTGCATTTCTTTGACCAACACCTTGAAAGCCGCCGGGATGCCTGGATCTTCGATCGGTTCACCTTTAACGATTGATTCATAAGTGCTCACTCGTCCGATGACATCATCTGATTTCACGGTCAACATTTCTTGCAGCGTATAGGCAGCCCCATATGCCTCTAGCGCCCAAACTTCCATTTCGCCAAAGCGCTGACCACCGAATTGAGCTTTTCCTCCCAGAGGTTGCTGAGTTACCAGGCTGTAAGGACCTGTCGAGCGTGCATGGACCTTATCCTCAACGAGGTGATGTAGCTTCAAAATCGTCATCAAGCCAACAGTGACAGGACGATCATAATACTTACCCGATATACCATCACGCAGTTTTTGCTTCCCCAGCGTGGGTATCGGCACATCCTTTTCTTTCATGACCTCTCGCGCTTTTTCGTTAAGCTCTTTACCGGATAAGCTCTTCTTAACTTTTACGCCCAGGCCTTTCAACCACAACTTAAGACCTGTATCAATTGCGCGTGTGTTCTGGTCATATCGTTCAGAAACTTTGATATCATCTGTTTCGAATGCCGTGATCAAGTCAGGATCATAACCCTCATCACGCAACCATTCTTTCATGGTTGCACGCCGTGCATAACTCGGGTGTGTCCCAAACTCATAGACATCGTATCCGCGCGCTCCCAACCACTCTTCAAGATAGAGCAAGCGGACCTCATCATCATCCTGAACACTTTCAGGATCATATGTCTGTTCCTTCAGCCAAGCCCAGGCTTTTTCCACAGCGACATCCCAGGCATTGTCAATCATCCAAGCACGCGCCAATTCTGCCTCAATTTCGTATTCTTTCGCGCCATCAAATACCGGTGTAATGGCTCGGAAAGCAAGCCTTTCAGCAGCCCAGCCAAGGTGAACTTCCAGCAGCTGCCCTAGGTTCATACGACCGGGTACGCTCAACGGATTGAGGATTACATCAATCGGTCGACCATTGTCCAGGAAGGGCATATCCTCAACCGGAACAACCATTGAGATCACACCCTTATTGCCATGACGTCCCGCCATCTTATCGCCTTCAGTAACCTTACGATACTGGGCAACGGATATACGTACCATCATGTCCACACCGGCTTTAAGGTCTGAATTCTCTTCACGTGTAAAGACCTTGACATCCACAACGATACCTTTTTCTCCATGTGGCATGCGCATGGAGGTATCTTTGACATCTCGGGATTTCTCACCAAAAATCGCTCGAAGTAAGCGCTCTTCAGGTGTTAATTCTTTCTCACCTTTCGGCGTGATCTTACCGACAAGTATGTCGTTTGGACCAACCTCTGCACCAATCCGGATGATCCCATGCTCATCTAAATTTCGGATGGCATCGTCACCGACGTTCGGGATATCCCGTGTGATCTCCTCTGGGCCAAGTTTCGTATCGCGTGCTTCAACCTCATGTTTTTCGATATGGACGGAAGTATACCGATCTTCTTGAACCAATCGTTCTGAGATCAACATCGCGTCCTCAAAATTGTATCCCTCCCAGGAAACAAATGCGATCAATACGTTCTGACCCAAGGCTAAATTTCCTCTCACAGAAGAAGAGGAATCCCCAATTATCTGGCCTTTAATTATCTGCTGACCTTTAATCACAGCTGGACGCTGATCGATACATGTTGATTGGTTTGAACGACGGTATTTTTGTAGACGATATGTACGGACTTTACCACCTTTTCCTCGAACCTGGATCCTTCGTCCAGTTACGGAGATGACCTCGCCATCTTCTTCAGCTACGACTAGTTGGCCAGAGTCAATTGCGGAATTGGCTTCCATCCCCGTTGAAACGATTGGGATTTCGGGACACACCAAGGGGACAGCCTGCGTCATCATGTTCGAGCCCATTAACGCACGGTTAGCATCATCGTGCTCCAGGAAGGGGATTAATGCTGCGCTGACGCCCACAATTTGCTGCGGCGCAACATCCATATAATTTATTTGTTCTTCTCCACCTCGGATAAAACCAGAATGGTATCGGCAGGAAACACGTTGTTCAAACTCATTATATTCATTCAGCGGCGCGTTTGCCTGTGCAATCACAAACTTATCTTCCCTATCCGCAGATAAGTACTCATACTCTTCAGAGACAAAGGGCTTAACCGGGATTTCTTTCAGTCCCAACTTGGCAAGCTTCTTGGCTAGATCTTTGGTAATACGTTCACCTTTCTTTGCGATCACTTTATCGGTTTTGGGATCTTTAATGTCCTCTCTTAACTGGCGGTCAACCAGATCATCCTTAGATGTCAGGACTTTTACAACTTTGCGATAAGGTGTTTCAATAAAACCGTACTCATTGACGGTTGCATACATCGCCATACGACCAATCAAACCAATATTTGGACCCTCTGGGGTTTCGATCGGACAAATGCGTCCATAGTGTGTATAGTGCACATCACGAACATCAAAGCCGGCGCGCTCACGCCGCAATCCGCCTGGACCTAAGGCTGACAGCGTTCGTTTATGACGCAATTCAGCAAGCGGGTTTGTTTCTTCCATGAATTGCGATAACTGGCTCGATCCAAAGAACTCACGTAACGCAGCGACAACAGGCCTGATATTCACTAGGCTGGTTGGCGACACCTGATCCTGGTCACGGATGGACATGCGCTCACGTATGACCCGCTCCATTCTACGCAAGCCAACACGCAGTTTGTTCTGGATCAACTCACCTACTGTCTTTACTCGGCGATTACCAAGGTGATCAATATCATCCCCTGGTACTTCGCCGTTATTGATTTGGATGATCCGCCGGATGATGCGTACAATATCTTTTTTCGTAATCGTGCGGTGGGAAATAGGGATTTCCAGATCTAACTTTTGGTTAAGCTTATATCGACCAACTCTTTCAAGATCATAACGCCGTTGATCAAATAACTGTTCTTCAAAAAACTCTTTGGCGTTTTCCAATGTAGGAGGATCACCAGGGCGCAGCCTTTTAAAGAATTCGATTAACGCAGCTTGCCCAATCGTCTTTCCATTTTCTAATTCGCCCCAATCTGGTTCCTGGTGAATGGAGGAGGGAATAAACTGTCGATTGGGATCAGTGTCCACATCCTTGAATAGATCAATGAGCTCTTCATCCTTGCCGGTTTTGATTGGACTATCATCCCCCATCCCATCATCCACCGCAGCAAGAGCGCGCAAGAATACTGTGATAGGTGTTGTGCGTTTACGATTTATCTTGATAATGAGATAGTCATGCTTACGGGTTTCAATTTCCATCCAGGCACCCCTATCAGGGATCATTTTTGCCGTAGACAAGAAGCGACCGGTTGCACGGTCAAGCTCTCGCTCGAAGTAAACACCGGGTGAGCGGATCAGCTGGTTGACAACCACTCGTTCAGTGCCATTAATAATGAAGGTGCCCTTGGGGGTCATCTCAGGAAAATCACCCAAGAAAAGGTCTGATACGATTGGCTCTGGAATATCCTTGCCCTTAAGAAGCACGGTGATATAAAATGGGCAGGCATAGGTTAAATCACGCTCAATACATTCCTGAACCGTATTTTTGGGTTCCTCATACCAATATTTTAATTTCCATTCCTTAGAAATCGCATCGTTGCTGGGAAAATAGAGCTGCATACCCTTGTTATATGATTCAATTGGAGAAATCTCTGCAAATAAACCATATAAGCCATTTTCCTTGAGCCGCTTAAAGGAATCTACTTGGACTTGGATTAATTTGGGTAATTCCAAACCAACTGGAATACGTCGGTATGATTTGATGGGCAATAAATCTGCCATTAAACACTCCTGAAAGGCTAGTGTTGCTGGAATAAACAAAAAACAACGCGTTTAAACACACGAAAACGCGCGTAGTGCAAGCTATAATTCTAGCAGACCGAAAAACAAGAGTCAAGCTCGATTCGATCTAA
>JAYELT010000169.1:0-7517 GCA_034717715.1 Chloroflexota bacterium
TTCGTTCAGAACGCATCCCCTCAACATTGACAATCAACTCTCGCCGCTTTTCATCAAGGGAGAGAATTCGATCCACTGGAGAAGCATCCATTTGTCTTTTCTCAAGTGCTTCACGTATACGTTCTGGGTCTTCTCGGATCAATTTAATATCAAGCATCGTCAGTTCCTCCGTCTCTGGTTATCATCCCTTGATTTTACCTTAATCTCAATTGGCCTTCTTGAGATGTTTTCCCAAATAATTTTTAATGCACTCTCAGACTCTACTGAAAAAAACTCCAATTTCTGGGAAACAGCTAATCTGATGCCTTACAAATATATCGAATTTTACGCGTTTTATGGGATTGAACCATCAAAAAAAGCATAAAAATGACACAAGACGCCCCACTTTCAAACAGACCACACCCTTTTTGCAGTAGACTCAATTGATATAAAATTAATTTCCATGGGCACCGGGGATCATAGTCCGGTAAATTTATTTAAACGACTTCAAAGGATCTACTTGAATCAAAGGGGGGCTGGGATAGCAAAAGAAAAAATCGAATTAATCTAGATCGCACTGTCCAAAACTAACTGGTCCCCAATTGAATAATCAGAAAATTTGGAGTGATGAAGTTCAAGAACATATTGGGCAGGCCTAGTTGGCATGTAGATGGGAGCCCCCTTTCTCGCCAGGGCTTTATCGACGATGACCAAATCCTTATCCAACCATAAGACAGTTATATCAAAATTCATGAAAAACATATGAATCGATGTATTTATCTTTGATTCACAATTTTCAACTAAGATGATCCCTTCATCCTGTTTCAACTCTTTTCTAAACATTAAACCAACGAACTTACTCCAAAATGAATCACAATATTTGACAAGAACCGTCGTAATGGGAGGTGAGAGTTTGCGAATGTTAACTAATTTCATCAATGAATGAGATACCTATTTGCATCTTTGGTAGTATTACTGCTCAAGGAGATACAGACCATGTAAAAAAGAGCAACAACAATTTTTACTTGTTAGCAGAAATCGAATTGAAAACATGGAGGCTTATTTCTCAAACATGCTGTCGTTGATGTCAACACCATTGGCTGTAAACTTCTCCAGGAATCGTGGACGCAGACCCGTCGGTACTAATCTTCCCTTTACAACACCATTTTTAATTTCGGCCTGTTGGAATAAGAACAGGTCCTGCATGACGATCGTATCGCCTTCCATACCCTGAACCTCTGATACCTTAACGATCTTGCGTGATCCGTCCTTTAAACGTTCCAGGTGAACAACCAGCTCAATAGCAGATGCTACTTGTTCACGGATCGCCTTCAAGGGCAATTCCATCCCAGCCATCAATACCATCGTCTCGATCCTGCGTAAAGCATCACGAGGGCCGTTAGAGTGGATAGTCGTCATAGAGCCATCGTGACCGGTGTTCATCGCCTGGAGCATATCCAAAGCCTCGCCACCACGGCACTCACCTACCATAATGCGGTCAGGGCGCATGCGCAAAGCATTGATCACTAATTGACGTATCGTGATCTCACCTATTCCCTCGATATTCGGCGGACGTTTTTCAAGACGAACCACATGCGGCTGGTGCATCTGGAGCTCAGCGGTATCCTCAATCGTGATCACACGTTCAGCGATGGGGACAAATGATGAGAGAACATTGAGCATAGTTGTTTTTCCAGTACCCGTACCACCCGAATTTACGATGTTCACCCTGGCTTCTACACAGCCTTTTAAAAAATTCGCCAGCGCAACCGACATGGTGTTATTCGCAATTAAATCCTGTATAGTAAAAGGTTTGGTTGCAAATTTACGGATAGTGAGTATCGGCCCATCCAGCGACAGCGGCGGAATGGTGGCGTTGACACGATAGCCATTGGGTAAACGCGCATCCACCATCGGTGACGCTTCATCAACCCTTCTGCCGATCGGGGAAACGATGCGGTCAATCACACGCATGAGGTGGGCAGTATCTTCAAATTTCACATCAGTAGGTTCAATGATGCCAAATCGCTCAACATAGACTTGATCGTATCCATTGACCATGATTTCGGTGATATCCGAATCACTCAGCAGTGGCTCAATCGGACCATAGCCTGTCATTTCCGAAATCACCCACGCCAACATCTGAGTTCTTGTGGCATGGTTGTAGAGAATATTTTCTTCTTCCAGAACCTGGTTGAAGGATTCTTCAATCTTCGAACCTAAAAGCTCCAAATCCGCTGTTAAATCATTTGTAGCGTTTGTAAGCAATTTCTTTTGAATAGCTTCCCGGATTATGAAGAAATCCCTTTCGAGTTCGGCAGTTCTTGTGGGATCCAACTGAACCTGAAAGGATGTCTCTTTTTTCATCGCGGGTCGGTTTGTGAACATTACATTTCTCCTTTTGATTTGTGCGGCGTCGCAAAGTTTTTCTACTTTTCGATCATAGGGACTTTCAGTGTTCTACCAAAAGTAATGACCATGGTTCTTGCTAGACCATTCGCGTCAATGACAGCATCCAAAGTAGATAAATTTTCATTGGCAAACAAGGCCAAACAAACGCCATCACCGATCTCTATCTCTGATACCTTATATATAAAGTCAATATTTTCAAATACTTCCTGAAAGGCTTTAAACGCATTGGCATAATCTTCATTGGATGCCCAATCAAGCGCCTCAGAATAGTTTGCCAAAGTTAAGGGATGATTCACTAACCTTGTTGTAAACTCAATGGCATCTAAGGCGTATTGATAATAAGACACAGCGTTTTCATATTCTTCCATTTTCCCAAGAACACTGCCTAAGAGTACCTGAACCCGGAATAATTTCAACAGGTTATCGCTATCATCCCAGGCTAAAAATTCTGCCTGTTCCAGGTTTTTGAGAGCATCCTGGTAAAGTCCTGCTGAATAATATTGCTTTCCGAGCGCAAAGTACGCCTCATAAAGCAAGATTCTTGCATTTCCATTTGCATAATTGGCGTCTGTAGACAATATTTCGTTCAAATTTGATATTGTAGAAACCCAATCCATATTAATAAAACTATGAAAAGCGATTTGATAGTATTCCGCATTTTTTAGATCCATTTGCAGCACAGTGTTTTTCGGATCAATATTCAAGGCTTTTCTTAAATATGAAATAGCTATGGCAATTGAGGATACGGTCTGGTTTTTATCCCCCAAACTTACTTTAGCTGTTTCGGTAAATTTAAGTAACAGCAGATCGCTGCTCACCTCCTGCAGGTTGATCTTTTCTCTGGTGAACTCTTTATTTTGCGGGATCAAAGCGATTGCCTTACGATAACACTGTTCTGCAGTTTCAATATCCTCAATCGTAGTGTTTTCGTTTTGAAGCAAACTGATAATTTTATTCAGATAACCATTCAATAATTGTTCTTTAATTTGCGAATCATCTAATGCTGGATCAAGGACCAAAGCACTTTCATAAGCATTCACCACCTGATCCCAGTTTTGGGCCTGGTAGGCGGCGTTTCCCTCTTCTAAATAGTTGGTAATCTGCAGGGCGGTTTCTATTGAAACAATTTGCTGGCTGACATCCCACATACCGGATTTCTCAGCTTCGATTTCCTTTAAAATAACCAATGCTTCATTGCTTTTGTTCTCCGATATTAAATTTAGAGCCGCCTGATATTTTGCTTCTAATCTTAACAAAATCTCTGTCCGCGATGTCAACTCGGAGAGGTTCTCATAATTAGGGTTGATCAATCTTAACCGCTCAATGACCTCAGCTGCTTTTTGAGGCTGTCCGATATTCAGAAGCTGCTCCGCCTGGGTAATAAGTGAGGTGAGCTGCGCTGATTCCTCATCCGACTGCCCAGTTGAGATAGTAGAATTGAAGAAATAGAACGAAATGAAGAAAGCAATCAAAACAATAATCGTGCTCAAGATTGCAAAAAGGCTCAAGTTGAGAGATTCTTTTCGCATGGTGCGTGCTGCATCTTTTTCTAATCTTTCTGCTATGGTCTTTGCGGACAACTTCATTTCAATATCTTGCTTGAATTTGACCAGTTCCGGATGCCCAGGATATCGCTTCTCCATTTTATCGATGAACATCTTGCACAGGTCAAACTCTGCATCCTGATAATGCTCCAGCAATTTTGGATAATCAGGATCACTCAATAGATCAAGAGGGTTTGTATCGTGATCCCCTTTTTCATTGATTTCAGGATCATTTTCTAAAGGTTTATCAAAATCTGGTGTTGATGAGGGTGGCATTTTAACTCTTTATGTCAAAATGTATCTATTGGTTTAAAAAATCCCAAATAAAGTTGGAATGGCAGGTCCTAAAATCACTATAAGCATTGCAGGGAAGATCAACAAGGCTACGGGGATGATCATCTTGCCCGGCAGTTTATTGGCGATTTCCCGCGCCCGTAACCTCCGCAGCACACGCATTTGTAATGCCTGGCTGTGAAGTACATCCGCATAGCTCATGCCAATCTTTTCTGCCTGTATGATGATGGCGATGAACCGGGAGAGATCATCCACATCGAGCCGGTTGCTCATATTCCTTAATGCATCGGTACGTGAAATGCCCATTTCCATCTCTTGGGTCACTCGCTTTAATTCATATCCCAGTTCGGTATCCCAATAGCCGCTAATTTTCTGCAGAGATTGATCGAATCCCAAACCGGCGCTGGCACACACAGAAAGCATATCCAGGGCATCCGGAAGCCCCCGGCGGATCTCGTCCTGTCTGGTGCGCATACGCCCTCTAAGCCAAACATCTGGTAGAAGAAAACATATAACAATAACCAGTATCCCAAGCAGCATGGAGTTCATGTTGATATTCTTGAAATCGCGATTGAGCAGAAATGCGAGAAATGCACCCCCGAATAAAAACAGTAATCGTATCGCAAAAAAACTGCCCGCAGATAAATTGGCTGGGTTCCCCGCAACCGTCAGTTTGTGTTCCAATTCAAGCACCATCTTAGCAGGAGCAAATCTCCCCAGGAATTGGAGGAAACTTCTTAACCAACTGATGATCGTTCGGCTAAATAATGAGCTCCGGATTTCACGTGGGACAATTGGCCTTGCTTTGGATCCAATGTCTAACTGATCTTCAGATGTAACAAACTCCTCCAAACGGTTGGAAACTTTATTCCGCCGGCTTAACCAGGTAATTATCCCGTAAATCGCCAGGCCAATCCCAAGAAAAGCGACAATCGAAACCAGGAGAATAAGAACATTAGTATCGATAAAGTCAAAATTCATATCCCTCGTCCTTTCATTAGACCCTGATCCGTACGATCCGCCTGATCCAAATGTTGCCAATAATAATACCAAATAAAGCTAACAGAAAAGCAACCTGGGTGAAAAGTTCTGTTTTTATCGTATCGAAGTAATCAGGAGTCACTAGGAAAATTATTAAGCCTGCGATAAATGGCAACAAGGATAAAAAGTTCCCCACATATCGGGCATAGGAAGAAAGAGCTCGGATCTCGCCTTGAAGGTGCAAACGATCGCGGATTGTGCTTATGGTCGCTTCCAGGACTGTGGAAAGATTGCCGCCAACCTGGGCGTTAATGATAATGGCTGTCACTACGATTTGCAGATCGTCATTTTCCATTCTTTCCGCAAGATTTAAGAGGGCTTCTTCCAACGAGAGCCCTAAACGGACTTCAAATAATACGCGTCCAAATTCTTCTGATGCAGGGGCAAGCACTTCTTTTACTGCCAGGTCAAGCGCCTGCATCAAACTATAACCTGCCTGCACTGATCCTTTGATCAGTGTCAGGACATCCAACAACTGGTTATGAAATTTTTTCTGCCGCTTGTCGATCGCCCTTTCCAGCAGAATGGGGGGGACCAATATCGTGATCGCAGCCAGGAAAATTCCCCCCAGGACATTGCCTGGGATCGACCACCCCAAGAGAAACGCCAGAAGGGTGACAAGGATGCGAATCATGATGTATTCTGTATCCGTGACCTTCCAATAGGCGCTGGAAAGTTTTATCTGCAATTTTTCGGACGATATCCCTCGTAAAGTCTTGTTAATCCACTCCCTCAATTTACCAATATCCTGATTGGATATAATCATATAATTCCGGGGGGATGTACCTTGACGATCATCCAAAGAGGGAGCCACAAAACGCGATATTCTTTGCTCCTTCTTGGATGAAGGTCTATGTCTGAATAAATACCCAACGATCAAGATCATACCTATCCCACATATGAGGAATACCATTAGAAGGATGAATGTTATCGCATCTTGGTTAAAAGAAAGAATCACTTGGACTGCCTATCCTTTTGTAGATAATATTTGTAATAGCATTGTTTATTTCTTTTCAGGTAGCTCCTCTTTAGGGGCTTGTATATTTGTGACCAAATCTTTAGTTATTTGTTTAAATGCTCTGCTGATGGGATGGCGAGGTTTTTTCAGCAGGATGGGAACGCCCTCATTAATACAGCTGAGTGCCAGGTTCTCATCAGCGGGAATCTTTCCAAAGATTTTCGTCTTCAGGATATCCTCAATTTCATTATATTTCACGTCCGCCTTTCTTCCGGCCAGGTTAAGGATCAACAAGGTTTTCTCCTTTGGGTATGAAAGGCTGGCTGAGATTTCCATGAATTGCCTTGCATCCCGCATTGATGCCAGGTCGGGGTTGAGTACAAGCAGGATCTTGTCCGAGGAATCCATATACGTGACGGTGTTGTCATTTAGATGGTTCCCACCATCTATGATAATGTTTGGAAATACCTGCTGCAGACCTTGAATCACATTGAACAGATTCTCGGGGCGGATTCCCTGAGCCTCGCTGATTGATTTCGGACTTGGCAGAACGTGAATGCCAGATTTATGCCTCTCAACCACCTGTTTGATCAGCTGCTCGTCCAGCATGCCAGCATGTGCGATCAAGTCAGTGATCGAATTTCCAGTACGCAAGTTTAGGTACAGCGCCACGTGCCCAAACAGATGTTTCCCGTCGATCAGCAGCACGTCCTCTTTAATGTTTTTAAAAAGGCTGATGGCCAGGTTCGTCGCGATGGTTGTGGTCCCCACCCCACCTTTGGAGCTGAAAACTGTAATAATTTTCCTGGGCTTTTCAGCAGTTTTTTTTGCAGGAGCCCCTGAAGAACGGGGCTGGTTGCGCTCCAGGAGTTCCGTTACCCGTCTAATTGTGATGACCAATTTGCCTGGTTGATAGGGATAATAAATGAAAGCTCGCGCACCCGAGAGAATGACACGATCTAAATTGATAGCCTGTGATTCAGACAGGATAGCAACGAGCGCACTCGTCGGATTTTCGGATGCGATCTTATCCACCAGAGAAAAAGGTTTACCGTGAAATTCGAAATCGAATAGGATCACATTCGGTTGAGACTCAGTAATAACATTAAAAAGTGTCTTCGAAGTGACCTCTTCTTCGTTCAGGATCAGGTTCGCTTCATTCGCGAGAACTGTATGGGTTGATTCAATGATAGATGGGTTTTTTGAAACCAGGAGAATCGTTGTTGGTTCGTTCGTTGTCGCCATATTAATGCTTTCCTCTACGTTTAAGGTAAAATTTCAAGACCGTA
>JAYELT010000170.1:0-24345 GCA_034717715.1 Chloroflexota bacterium
ATGGTCAGGCGCATCCCAAGGCCGAACTCAGCGTTATCTTCAAACAGCGAGTTGGACCAGGCGGGTCCTCGACCTTCCGCATTGAAGGTGTAAGGTGTGGTGGGCAGGTTGCCGCCGTAGATCGAAGAGCAGCCAGTCGCATTTGCAATGACCATGCGATCGCCGAACAATTGGGTCGCTAATTTGATATAAGGCGTTTCACCGCAGCCAGGGCAGGCACCAGAGAACTCAAATAGGGGCTCCAGGAGCTGCGAATTTTTAACCGTATGGGATGAGAAGCTCTTGCGGTCTGGATAAGGAAGGCTGGTGAAGAAGTCCCAGTTTTCCGCTTCTTGCTTACGAATGGGTGGTTGAGGCTGCATCATGATCGCCTTTCTGCTTGGATTTTCACGATCCTTGGCGGGGCAGACTTCCACACACATGTTGCAGCCGGTGCAGTCTTCGGGTGCTACCTGGATGCTATAAGACCAGCCATCACGGAATTCTCGGAATTTCGCATTGGTTGATTTGAAGGTGTCTGGGGCGTTTTCGAGATAGGAGTTAGGATAGACTAATGTACGAATAGCAGCATGTGGACAAACGAAAGCACATTTGCCACATTGGATGCATATGTCCGGATCCCAAACGGGGATTTCGAGGGCGACATTGCGCTTCTCCCATTTTGTTGTTCCAGTTGGGAAAGTGCCGTCAGCCGGCATTTCGCTAACTTTGACATCATCACCACGTCGATCGATGATCTTACCCAGGACCTCACGCACATATTTTGGTGCTGCTTCGGGAACTGGTGGAAGCATGGGAATGTCACTGGTGACCTTCTGGGGCACCTCAATCTTGACCATATTATCAAGGGCACTGTCGACAGCAGCGTAATTTTGTTTGACAACTGTTTCACCGCGTTTACCATAGGTCTTCTTGATTGATTTTTTGATCTCTTGAATGGCCTGATCCTTGGGGAGAATGCCGCTGATGGCGAAGAAGCAGGTCTGCATGATGGTGTTGATGCGCTGACCCATATTGGTTTGACGGGCAACATTATAAGCATCAATACAATAAAATTGCAAATCTTTTTCTATCAAAGCTTCCTGCACTTTGGCGGGAAGATGATCCCAGACCTCTTTGGGTTCATAAATGCTATTGAGCAAGAAAATACCGCCGGGTCGGGCATATTTCAACATGTCATATTTTTCGAGGAAAGAGAATTGGTGACATGCCAGGAAACTTGCTTCGCCGTCAGCAATCAGGTAAGGCGCTCGGACCGGTTCGGGGCCAAAACGAAGGTGAGAAACGGTCACTGCGCCGGATTTCTTCGAGTCGTACTGGAAGTAACCCTGGGCATAGTTCTTGGTTTCCTCCCCGATGATCTTGATCGAGTTTTTATTGGCGCCAACGGTGCCATCTGCCCCGAGGCCGAAGAACATCGCCTGGACTACATCATCAGTCAGGATCTCGTAAGTGGGATCCCAATCCAGGTTGGTATGGGTCACATCGTCGAAGATACCGACCGTGAAGTGGTTTTTCGGTGTGTCTTTTTCCATCTCATCGAAGACGCCTTTGACCATGGCGGGGGTGAATTCCTTGGAGGAAAGGCCGAAACGTCCACCGATCACCTTGGGGGCAGTCTCGAAGGGGGCAATGCCCATTTCCATGCCTTCTTTGATGGCATTGACGATATCGAGATAGAGCGGTTCACCCATAGCGCCGGGTTCCTTGGTGCGATCGAGAGCTGCGATGACCTTGACGGTGCTGGGAAGCGCTTCCATCAGGTGTTGAATGGAGAAAGGTCGATAAAGGCGCAAAGAGATCACGCCAACCTTTTCACCAGTTTTTACCAATGCTTTTACAGTCTCCTCAGCAGTTTCGGTCCCTGAAGCCATCAGCACAATCACTTTATCTGCATCAGGGGCACCGTTATAGTCAAAGAGATGATAGCTGCGACCAACCTGTTCGGCGAAGGCATCCATCACATCCTGAACGATCTCTGGCGTCTTATCATAGTAGGGATTAACCGTTTCACGCCCCTGGAAGAACACATCAGGGTTCTGGGATGTGCCGCGTATGACTGGATGGTCAGGCGACAGCGCGCGCGAGCGATGTTCAATGATGGTTTTATCATCGATCAAGGCACGGAGGTCTTTCTCATCCAGGCGTTCAATTTTGGTGATTTCGTGAGAGTTTCGGAAGCCGTCGAAGAAGTGCAGGAAAGGCACCCTTGTGCGCAGCGTGGCTGCCTGGGCGATCAAAGTCATATCCTGAGCTTGCTGGACGGAGCCGCTGGCCAGCATTGCGAAACCCGTCGCACGGGTGGCGGTCACATCGGTGTGATCACCGAAGATAGAAAGTGCCTGTGCTGCTACGGAACGGGCGCTTACATTGAACACGGTCGATGTGAGTTCGCCGGCAATTTTGTACATATTAGGGATCATCAGGAGCAATCCCTGAGAAGCTGTGAAGGTGGTGGTCAGGCCGCCGGCTTGCAGGGCGCCGTGTACGGCGCCTGCAGCACCGCCCTCAGCTTGCATTTCTGTAACATCCGGGACGGTCCCCCAGATATTGGGGATTCCTTCCGCAGACCAGGCGTCGGCATACTCGCCCATCGGCGACGAGGGTGTGATCGGGTAGATCGCAATGATCTCGTTCAACCGGTAAGCGACCCAGGCCGTAGCCTCATTGGCATCAGTCATTACCATTTGACGTGTCATGAACAATTCTCCTTTATTAACTTTAGCAACTTAACCTTTAACATTCCAAAACAGGGACACTTCCTGTGAATGATTTCCACATTAACAGGAATCAAGTTTTATCCAATCTTTAATTATAACCTGATTCGGGAATATTTATATGTTATTTCCTTCATATTAGGTTATGAAACCTGTCATATGCCGTTGTATCACACCCTTAACCACGATGTTGGGGGCGACTAGGATTCGATTTCAAGATAAGGTTGTGCAAGCATGAGAGCCGCCAGCGTTTTCCCATCGTGGAGTTCTCCCGCATACACTTTCCGAAAGGCTTCTGCAGCTGGCATGACTTCAACAGTGAGAAACTCATCCTCATCAGGGGGCAGCGGTGCTTCATAGAGACCAGTTGCGAGGAAGATGGTCATATATTCATCGGTATAGCCTGGCGCAAGGTAGAAACTACCGAGTTGTATAATTTCACCGGCAGCCATCCCGATCTCTTCGCGAATTTCGCGTTTGGCGCATTGTAAGGGTGTTTCGCCTTCATTGAGGACGCCAGCAGGCAGCTCAAGCAGAATGTTATTTGATCCAATGCGATGTTGCAAGACAAAATAAATGCGACCTTGTGGATCCACAGGTACGATGGTGACAGAATTCCCATGCTCGACCAGGTCGTAGTATCGTTTTCGACCGTCAGGCAGGCTGATGTGAACCTTGGCGACATCGAAGGCATGCCCCCGGTATTGTTTCTCATGATTAAGTATGTTAAATGACATGGTTAAGGTCCTTTGAAGTAGAAAACGTGGGATATTCGGTCGATTAATCAATAAAATAAATACTGCGCATTTGGACTGTCCAAATGCGCAGGAAAAATAAATTGCTAATTTTCACGGCTTATCAGGTTGATCAGGGGATATTCAGCATCTGACCAACGGTGAGGTCATAAGGTTCTTCCAGACCGTTGACCGCGATGATTGCCTCCGGCGAGACATCACCATAGTCGCAGGCGATGATGTAAACGGTTTCACCAGCTTCCACTGCGTGCCCTGTCGGGTGTGGAATACGAACACGTCCTTCACCTTCCCATGTACCAGTTTGCGGAATTTGCAGGACCGTCCCAGGGCTGAGCAGATCGTTGGGGCCAAGACCGTTGATCTCCAGTAGGTCATCTGGGTTGAGGTCGAAGCGCCTGGCAATGCAGAAGATATATTCGCCCTCCTTCAGGGTATATTCTGCAGGACGCGTAAGCGTGGGAACAGCGACGACTTCGGTTGGTGGTAGTGTGTTGGTGGGCGTTGGTACGACTTCCTCTGGGGTTATTTCAGTGGGTATTACGGATTCGGTCGGTGTTGCCGCTTTTGGGGAATCTGTTTGGATGCGAATAGGGGTGGTTTTCATCTCTTCAGTGGCTGTCTCAGGGGCCTTAGAGGCAGGCATTTTACACCCCGAGAGCAACAGGATAAAGAGGACTGCGCTGACAATGACCCTACCTAATATTTTCGTCATTGATGAATCTCCTTCACATATGCACATTTTTCGAAAAGACTTTTTTGTATATGATGTTATTTAGATAGTAGCATAATCCGATTTAAGCGTCAAGGATTGAACATGCTGCCGAATAACCTTCAGCATGGAAAGTGAGATGTTTCTCAAGGGGTAGACCCGTCACCAGTGACCGAAGTTATGGAAGGCTTCATGATGTTTGAACTTCAGTGCTTTTGTTATTTATGGGATGGTTTCTATAAAAGCGTGCAGCCCTGACCAGATTTAGAATACTTGTCAATTAAGTGCTTATCCTTAATTTAATATCGAATACAAGAATCAGCAATGAACGCTGTCCCATTGTTAATAGATGTCTTATGATTTCGGGATAAGATAAGAAGGATATGAAAGGAAGATGAAAATGAAATCTCGGAAATTTAAATTATGGCTGGCCGCTAGTGTATTAATTTTGGCTATGCTGGCATGCACCTTGCCGGACCTTGATTCCCTTACAATTACTGAAGAATCTGCTGAACAGGAGACCTCGGTGGAGGTCAAGGAGGCGGAAGTCGTCCAGGTACCCAGCACGGTGTCTTACGTGGTCCCGGATGAGATGCTTCTGGAAGATGCCCTGATCAGTCTCTATCAAGAAGTGAGCCCGGGTGTTGTTTCGATCCAGGTTTATTCAGAATACGGTGCGGGCATTGGGTCAGGGTTTGTGATTGATAAGGAGGGGCATATCGTCACCAATTACCATGTTGTTGAAGGCGCCAGTGAGGTCGAGGTTCATTTTTCAAGTGGGTTGAAAGTCTTTGGACAGGTGATCGGTGTTGATTTGGATTCAGACCTGGCCGTAATCGAGGTGGATGTTGATCTAGATGAGCTGGTACCATTGACCATCGGTGATTCGGACCAGCTTTATGTCGGACAGTCTGTGGTTGCTATTGGAAATCCATATGGTCTGACCGGCACGATGACGACAGGGATTATTTCAGCACGAGGACGCACCCTTGATTCCATACGCCAGACTGAGACGGGTTCTTATTTTTCGGCGGGTGACTTGATCCAAACAGATGCCACGATCAACCCCGGCAACTCAGGCGGCCCGCTATTAAATTTAAATGGAGAAGTGATTGGGATCAGCCGGGCTATTCAAACCAATGGCACCACATCAGCAACCAGTGTTTCTAATACCGGGATTGGGTTTGCCGTCTCATCAAACATCTTAAGGCTTGTCCTGCCCTCTCTCATCAATGGCGGCGACTATGCATATCCCTATTTAGGCTTATCCGCCTTACCTTCGCTGACCCTGACACAAGCTGATTATCTGGGTCTCTCACAAGCCAACGGCGCATATGTTGTTGAAGTGGTTAGTGGTGGACCGTCAGAAGATGCGGGTATCCGAGCAGGTAATCAACCGACCCAAATCCAGGGTTTATATAACGGTGGTGACCTCATTATCGCTGTTGACGGTCAGGAGATCCTGGAATTCAGTGAATTACTCAGTTATTTAATGCTTAATAAACAACCCGGTGATGATTTAGTCCTCACCATCCTGCGAGATGGTAATGAAATGAACTTTACTGTGACTTTGGGTGAACGACCAGGCAATGGACAATAAAAACTCAACGCTGTGGGACGATTCTTACAGCGATATATCAATTAAATAATTTTTGAAAGAATTGAGAATCTGAGATAAAATTAGGTATATGTTTGATCTCAATGATCAATTCTTCACCTTAAAAATCCACAACTTAAAAATGGAGGCAAATGATGTTTTCCGAAAAAGACCTGCAGACACTATTGGATTATTCTGCTGTGAACCAGGTATTAAGTGTCTATTTAAATACAGACCCGACAGAAATAAACACAGAAGCCGCAAAACTCCGTCTCAGAAATGGGTTGAGAAATATCGATCTCCCTGAAGATGTTCAGGCTGTTGAGGATTATGTCAATCTGGAATATGATTGGCTGGCCAAGGGATTGGCTTTGTTTTCAAATCAAAAAGAGGGTTTCTTCAAGACTTACCAATTTAATATTTCCATCCCTGATCATGCTTATGTAGGCGCAAGGCCTATGATTCGACCACTGGTGCGTCTATTGGATACTTTCACAGGTTGGAGTGTGGTTCTGGTAGATAAGCAGGGTGCAAGACTATTTTCCTTTGATCTGGGCGAACTTAGCGAAGCGGATGGCGTCATCGGTGATGTGGTTAAGCAGACCAAGCGCGGGGGGGGCAATGCTATGCATGGGCGTATGGGGGGAGCGGATGCCAGCGGGAAAATCGAAAATATCATCATACAGAATGTCAAAGAAGTGATTGAATTTGCCACATCTTTTTTCAGCCAGTACCATATCCGGCGAATTATGATCGGTGGGACGGATGACAATGTCGCCCGTTTCAAGGAGGAATTGCCCAAATCATGGCAGTCACTGGTAGTTGGAGACTTCCCGATGAGTATGACTGCCAGTCATTCCGATGTGTTAGCCCAGGCGACTACGGAAGCCCTGGCAGCACAGACAAAGGTTAAACAAAAACTGGTTGAACAAGCGATTACTCAGACGGCAAAAGGCAGCAACGGTGTCACCGGCTTAATTGATACGCTGAATATGATCCATGAGGGCAGGGTTAAGACGCTGCTTGTGTCACAGGACTTTGAACAGGCGGGGTATCGCTGCAGCGGTTGTGGATATCTGACCACGCAGGAATTGGATGCCTGCCCCTTCTGCGGCGGAAAATTTGATCGGATTGATGCCGCAGTGGAGATGGCTGTGCAGGAGACCTTACGGAAAAACGCTGAGGTTAAGGTTATCATTGAAAACGAGTCCCTGGAGAAAGCAGGTCATATCGCAGCGATCCTGCGTTATTGAGTTTGTATTTCTCAGCGCTCAAATCCCAGGAATCGTCTGGCGTTCCTGGGATTTTTTAATTTTATTCCGAATTTATGGCAAGCCGGGCAGTTACCATTTTGAGAGCGCCAACGCTTAACTTTTTAATCTCCTTAGTTTTGCCAGAACGATCGAGGTTTTTAGTCAGATTGGGCCAGGCGTTTTGATGATGACCTGTAATGGGGCTTTAAGGGTCAGTCACTCGTTGCCGTGAATAATTTCTTGTGAATATGATGGTATCCAATTCGTCCTTTTTGGTGCCGAAAATGCGTTACTGTCGTCGAACTGTTGACATGATAAACCTAATGCTGATCCATTGTTGGTCAATTTCAATGCGTAAAGAAACCTGTCGGGCAAAAGAAGCTGTGTTCCTGTTTGATAGGTGTTGTGCTCATGTGCAATTCCGATAAGAATAGAAAAAAATATACGATTCGTCAGCTCTGCAGCAGTGTATACTTGACATGATAAGGAGGTTGTCATGACACATACGTTATATCAGGTTGATACATTTACTCATCAGCCTTTTACAGGTAATCCTGCTGCTGTTTGCCTGCTGCAAAAGCCAGTACCGGATAAATGGATGCAATCACTTGCTGCAGAGATGAATCTGTCTGAAACAGCTTTTCTTCTGCCTGAAAACGGGGATTGGTATCTGCGCTGGTTCACGCCGAAGACGGAGGTGGACTTGTGCGGCCACGCGACGCTGGCAAGCGCACGGGTGATATTTGAACTGCATCCAACCTTACGTGATCACCCAATAAAATTCCACACACGCAGCGGATTGCTATTAGCAAGGTGGGTGGATGATATGGTCGAGCTGGATTTCCCTGCCATGCGACCTGAGCCTATCGAAGTTTCCCCGGATGCTTTGTCTGTCCTGGGAGTTAATGTGGTTGCTGGTGCCCGTTCAGGTGATTATTTTCTTTTTGAGGCTGAAAGTGATCAGGCTGTCCGGGAAGCAGCGCCGGATTTTAGAGCACTGGCAGAATCAGCGATGCCGGAGGTTATCATCACAGCCAGGAGTGTTGACCCAGTTTTTGATTTTATTTCTCGTTTCTTTGCACCAAGACTGGGAATCAATGAAGACCCCGTAACAGGATCCGCGCATTGCCTGTTGGCGCCCTACTGGGCAGAAAAAATGGGCAAGAACGTGTTTAAAGCGTATCAGGCTTCCAAACGGGGAGGGCGGCTGCAAGTGCGCCTAGTAGGAGAGCGGGTTCGCATATCAGGGGCTGCAAGGATGATCTTTTCTGCGGAATTATTGGTCTAAGAACACATATTCAATTGCTGAAACGCCTTTCCGATGGGCTTGCTCAATTTTTGCATGAACTGTATTGTGTTAGTTATAGCTCTATTCTAGCTGAGGAGTGGATAAAATCCGGGATCGATGTATGAAATTGAACATATGATTGAGACACAGCTTACCTATTTTGGGACCAATACACTGATAATCAAGAAAGGGACAACAAAACTATTGATCGACCCCCATTTTTCACGGCCTGGTGTGATGCGTATGCTCTCAAAAATTGCACCAAATCAGGGGCGGGTTGCAGATGGATTGTCCGCAGCAAAAATCACAAACCTGGATGCGGTGCTGCTGACCCATACCCATTATGACCACGCCATGGATGTCCCTGAAATTTTCAATCAGGTGGGTGGCACAATGTATGGATCACCCTCAGCATTGAACCTTCTGCAGGGGGGAGAATTACCTCCATCGCTCGCACATGTTGTGAAAATGGGAAAAACTTATCAAACCGGCAATTTCCAGGTTGTTTTTCATCCAAGCCGGCATCTTGCCTTCCCACTACCATTGAATTGGCTGTTACCGAATCGAGGTCAAATTGCACAACCTCTCATACCGCCGGCATGGTTTTGGCGTTATCAGTCTGGTGAGGTGTATGCTATCCAAATTGATCGGATGCTGATATTTGGGAGTGCTGCTTGTATTTCGGGTGCCTATCATGGGCTGGAAATCCAGACGGTTGTGCTGGGGATCGGCGGATTAGCGATTAAAACACATGCTTACATTGATCAACTTTATCAACACACCGTTCTGGCGTCGGGCGCACGCAATGTTTGGCTATCGCATTGGGACAATTTCTTCAATACCGGGCATAATGGGATAACCCCAATGGGTTTTACAAGGCGCACCATCCAGCAGATTAAAAAACTAGGAAATCACTATGGTCAATCTGTCAGTGTGCTGCCATATGGAAAGACGATTCAGCTTTAATTCTACATTAAAATCGATCAACGGCTGGCCCAGCCGTTGATGCTGGTTTAGCTTTATATTTCTGTTTGAGAAAACCAAGATATTAAATTATTTATTCACTACCGCTTTCATTTCTTATCATCATTTATGGTGAAAACGTTAACGGGAGAAGATATCAGGTGTTTTGTTGGTTTTTGTATATTTGCCATGGAGGCGTGTACATCCCCCTGACCTGAGAAGACGCAAAACAGCTGATTTTGGTATAATGATGCTCACCTGATTTCTATTTGAGGAATAATGCATCGTCTATTACTGTTTCTGACTGTTATGGGGGTGATTGCCTTACCAACTGTGTTGGTAGGTGCACAGGCCACCGTACCCCAAGACGATCGGGCGGAGGATTATTTCGGTTTGCCATTGTGCCTGCCTGGAATGCCGGCGGATGGCACGTGCTTGATGTTTGGCCCAGCCCAGACGGTTGCTGAGATGGAAGCTGCAGGCTTTCCTTATCCCCCGATGGACCTGGCGGCTGCTGTGCCGCCCGCAGAGCTGGGTGTCTTGCCCGTGTTTGTGGCAAAGATCAACTTACCTGAGGACGAGTCCGCCCCAATCTATGCATCCTTTGATGATGCGGTGGCAGGGGTAAATGCAGTCAGCCAGATTGACCCAGGTTCCCTGCGCTACATCAGCTATGTCAATCGGCTTGACCAAAATGGCAACGCATTTGTACAGCTTGGGACAGGTGGTTGGCTTCGAGCCTCACCTGCTGCGTATACGGATTTTCAGGGGTTGCTTTTCTTTGATAACCCCCGGAATGATTTTGGATGGATTGTTGACCAGACTCCCAGCTATCGGAATCCTGGTTTTGGTGCGCAAATCACAGGTCAAAATTACATTCGTGAGGATGTGATCCAGGTTTATAATGCGATTGAATCAGAAGGTGTCGTTTGGTTCCAGATTGCACCGGATGAATGGGTTAACAGCCTTAAGGCTAGGGTGATTTCTGTGAATGCTGTCCCTCCTGAAGGTGTGGGCACAAACCGCTGGATCGAGATCAACCTGCTTCAACAAATCCTAACTGTTTATGAGGATGGCCAGCTGCTGTTTGCCACCTTGATCGCCAGCGGCATGGAGCCTTTCTACACACAACCCGGATTGTTTACAGTTAACGAGAAAAAACCTTTAGAGACAATGCAAGGTGCCTTTGAAGCCGACCGATCAGATTTTTACTACCTTCAAGATGTGCCCTGGACGATGTATTTTGATCAGGCTCGAGCATTGCATGCGGCTTATTGGCGTACTTTTTTCGGTTATCCCCAATCGCACGGCTGTGTTAACCTCTCCCCCGGGGATGCAAAGTGGTTATTTGAATGGGCAGAGGAGGGGGACTATGTGTGGGTGCATGACCCAAGTGGGCAGACTCCCACTGATAAAGAATATTATGGTCCTGGGGCGCCGTAATAATTTTTATAAATTTGTCCATTATCACATTTCAGGCATATCCCGGCTGGCAATGATGTCAATGCCAACATCAACTTCTTTGTCGATCGACATAATATTGAGGTGATACCTAGAGAGGTAACGTGCCACCATGCTGCCGACGATACCGGCGCCAATGATGATGACATCATATTTCTCTGCCATGCATGCCTCTACTAATAAAAAAGATCTGCCCTCCAGGCAACTTCACTATTATGCTCTCAAAATGTAACTTAATAATTTCTTGAGATTTATTTTCAAACGCGGGAGATTTGATATTGTGTATTTAAGGAAAAACTGATAAACGGAGACTATCCAGGATTACAACTTCGTTGTAAGGATAGAGAGATTGTCGAACAATCAAGCGGACATCTGTTGGTTCTGTGATGGAGGAATAATAAAGGGGAAAATTATAATCAAACTTCTCGTTGGGGTATTCAACTGCCAGTTGTGTCGCTCCGATCACGCTCCCATTGTCACTTATCAACTCAAAGGTAATTGGTCTGTTCGATAAGGGCGAAACACTGCCTGTGATCAAGATTTGTCCACCGCTGATTTCATCTGAAGGCTGTGGTTGAGTTAACTCCAGCCAGGGATCTTTTTGGATCATGGGCTGAAGAATTGTTTCACCATCTGTGATTAATTTTACAAGAACCGAACGTATGGTTATTGTTCGGTATGTATCGTCCTGGATGGCGAGGGTCAGCAGTGCTTCAGTTTGGTCTGAAGGTATTTCAAACGCCAGATCTGTATTGAAAGGCATGGGGGATGTGCTATTGGTTGTATCCACCCGCAGTAATTGGCGGGCAAGTAAATCGCCGTTTCGGCTTGTCAGGGTGACACGGATCAAGCCACGCGGGTCAGGATGGATTTCAGCTGAAAGTGTGATGGGTGAGGTGAGTAATGAGCCCTCACCCGGGGAAAGGATGGTAATCCGAGGTGATTGCAAGGCTGTCCCACCCTGTGGAGATAGCAGGCTTAATGCGAGCATCAGCAAAAATATCCATCCGAAGTGACGCTTGTTTGACATGAGGCAATTATACAACTAATCTGACCTTAAGAAAAAAGGCTGTCCGAAATGATTAGGACAGCCTTTGAATGTTAAGAACCTATTCTTGATCAGAGATCGTAGATTTCACCATACTTGGTCTTGAGATATTTCATATAAGGCTCCGGCGTGATCTTGCTGCCAGTTGCTTTCAGCATGATCTCTTGTGGTTCATATTTGCTGCCATATTGATGCACATGTTCGCGCATCCAACCCAGGATGGTGTCAAATTTACCCTGAGCAATTTCATCTGGTACGTTGGGGTGCTGCTCTAACATCGTATCCCACAGCTGGACAGATGCCAGGTTGCCTAAAGCGTAGGTGGGGAAGTAGCCGATCATGCCGCTGGACCAATGGATGTCTTGGAGAACGCCCTGGGCATCGTCAGGTGGCGCTATGCCAAGGTATTCTTTCATCCTTGTATTCCAGATTTCGGGGAGATCTTTCACTTTCATTGTGCCTTCCATTAAGCCTATCTCGATCTCCAGTCTGAGCATGATGTGCATGTTATAGGTCGCTTCGTCAGCCTCTACTCGGATAAGTGAAGGTTCAACCTTGTTGATTCCCCGGTAAAAATCTTCTTTACTCACATTCGATAAGTATTCCGGGAAGAGCATCTGCAAAGAGGGATAAAAGAATGACCAGAATTCTTTGCTCCTGCCAACCAGGTTTTCCCATAATCGAGATTGAGATTCATGAATGGCAAGGGAGGCTGCGCCGCTGAGCGGATGACGGTTGTACTTTTGGGAGATGCCCTGACCATACATTGCATGTCCAGACTCATGCATGGTGCTGAAGAGGGCTGAACCAGCATCATCTTTGAGATAGCGGGTCGTGATTCGGACATCGCCTAATCCAAACTTGGTTGTAAATGGATGCGGCGCCACGTCAAGTCGTCCGCGATTCCAATCATAGCCAAAGCGAGTGATCACATAGCTGCCGATGATCTCTTGATAATCCTCTTTATAGTATTGTTTGAGGAAGCTGTTGTCAGGTGGCTCTTTTTCCGCAATCGCATGGATGAGTTCAACCTGTTGTGGGCGAAGCTGATTGAAGATTTCTTTGACCTCAGCTGTTTTCATCCCCGGCTCAAAATCATCCAGAAGAGGGTCATAAATGTGGTCGTAGGGTTTGAATAGGTCGGCATACTGCTGGCGAAGTTCAACGATTTTCTCAAGGTGGGGTTGGAAAATTGAGAAATCCGATTGAGCTTTAGCCTTGACCCAGGTTTCATTCGCCATTGTTGTGGTTTGAATGAATTCCATCAGAAGAGGTAGAGGGATTTTGGTTTGTTTGTCGTATGCGCGTTTTGAAACTTTGACCATACGAGCTTCGTCTGTTTCCGCGTTCAGATCACCGACTTCATCTACCAGTTCGCTGATCAATTGACCGACTTCATCGGATGTAAATTTTTCATGGATGATGCGGCCTAGTGCAGCCAATTGCGTACCGCGTTCTTCTGCGCCGCCTGGCGGCATGTTGATTTGCTGATCCCAACCCAGAACAGCTTCTATGTGGTTGAGATCGTCCAATTCTGCAGCGAGCTCCACCAACTGCCGCATTTTAGGAGAATATTCAGTTTTTTCAGGCATATTTATTCCTTTTTGCTCGTAATTAAATCATACTGTTGAACACTATAATAAAAATATTTCAGACGATTTTCCATCGGAGTGGTTTTTGTTCCAATGCTGCAACCACTTCAGAGAGAATATCAAAACCCGCACGCAGCTGAGCTTCCTTGGTTTGTGCGCCGATATGCGGTGTGCCGATTACATTGGGGTGCATTGGTAACGGGTGTGTGCCCGGTGGCTCTGATTCGTAGACGTCCAGAGCTGCACCAGCAACCTTGCCGCTTTCAATGGCAGCGAGCAATGCCTGTTCATCAATCACACCACCGCGAGCAGCGCAGATGATCAGAACTTGATCTTTCATCAGGCTGAATGCTTTGTCGTCAAGCAGGTGATGTGTGCTTTTTATGTGAGGGATATGCATGGTGATTATATCTGAGCGTTTCAGAAGCTTTTCAAAGCTGACGGGCTCTGCTCCTGCTGCTTTGATTTCATCCTCAGGGCGAACGGGGTCGAAGGCGATAACTTGCATATCGAAGGCTAAAGCTCTTTTGGCGACTGTTTCTCCAATGTGACCAAAGCCGATCACTCCCAGGGTCTTTTGATAGAGCTCTGTACCGCGCAGCTGTTTCTTGAGCCAATTTCCAGCTTTCATCCCTGAATCGGCCTTTGGAATCCCGCGGATCAGGCTCAGCATCAATCCCAGGGTCAGTTCAGCCACAGATACTGTCGTGGCAACAGGGGCGTTCACAACGGTAACGCCATGAGAACTCGCAGCTTTAAGATCTATATTATCTACTCCAACTCCCATGCGCCCCACAACTTTCAAGTTCGGGGCAACATTTAAGACATCATCAGTAATCTTTGTGCGTCCGCGCACGATGACGGCATCGAAGGGTTCGATTTCTTCCAGCAGTTCTTCAGGGGTAATGCCCTTTCTGTCCGCAAGATCCACAGAATCGAGCAGGGCTTGATCAGATATCTTTGCCAGCCCGTCAGTCAATAAAATTTTCCATTTCATAGGCAGGTAATCTCCTTAGGTTATATTGGTGAGTGCTTGACTATTTTACCGTAGATTCAAATTTGAATGGCAAATGAATGCCTTTCTATAAAGTTTTTTTATTTGTATTTTCCTGTATGTGCGTGGTCTTAGGCGAGGTTTATTAAGTTGATACTCAGACTTGTTATTATGATCGTCGCAATATTCGAATATCACCCCTTCGAGTAGTAACCCCCGTTTGATCCAAATGCTCAAGGACAGCAACAGCATACTTGCGGCTGGTGTCAAATTTATCCCTAAGCTCTGCCAATGTGATACTTTCATGTTCTTGGATATGGGCAATCACAGCCGATTTCATTTCCTGATATATGTCCGGCAGAAACAGCACATCCTCACTCAGTTTGACAAGTTGGCCTGATTCAATCAACGCGGTCATAAGCGGCTCTCCAACTACTGTTAGACTTTGTTTGACAGTAGGTGGGGCATACGGCTGGGCTTCAAATTGGTTGAGCAGGTCGTTAACCTGGTTTTGCTGTGCTTCGGAGAAGGAAACGTGATAACCTTTCAGGTGAATTTCAGAACCGCTGTCTTCCAGAGTACCATTTTTGGTCATTTGTATAATGAAAGCATTAAACACGTTTGTCGCATAACCAGTTTGTGATTTTAGTTGTTGACGCGGCATCCCCAAACGTAGAGGATAATCCTTATGGAAGTCTACAAGGATTTGTTCAATTTTCTCTTTACATTGATCAGCCCAAATTTGGGTAATTAACAACCCCTTACTGTTCAGGTCGATTAATGTGTGTTGTTCCTGCAATGCCTTAGCTGCTCGTTTTGCCGTACCCACTTCCAAACCAGAGGCCTGGATGATCTGGTTCAGGGTGCCTGAACGTAATTTATGGACGGTTTGGAGAAGGATTTCTTCAGGTGTACCCATCAAGAGTTGTTCTAATTCTTCGAGACGTTTGGTATTGAAGCGTTTGTGCCGGCGCAGTGGATGTGGGTCGATGATTTGTCCACCGGCAATTGTTGTGGGCGGCGATGGACGCCGAATGATAAAGCGATCCTGACGAAGCGCAACGACTGGTTCCTGCAGCATCAATTGGATGAAGGCGTCGCTGCCAGGTTTGAGTTCATCAACACCCAATAAGCGCACCCTGGCCATGACCTCGGCCGCACCCAGAAATAGTTTAATTTCGCTGTTATGTTTGAGGGGGGCATCGACATTTGGAAGTAAAGTACACCAAACATCAATCATTTTTGACGGTCGGTAAGTACCCGGATGCACCACCACATTCCCCCGTTCTATTTGATTAACACTGACACCTGAGATATTGACTGCGGTTCGGCCGCCTGGGAACGCACTTTCCTCAAATTGTTTGTGCGTTTGTAAACCCCGGATTCGACCATCAAGGCCAGAGGGTAGGATTTCAATAAGATCGCCCACGGTCAAGTGTCCACTCGACAACGTACCGGTCACGATTGTGCCAAAACCAGGCAGTGTAAACACCCGGTCTACGGGTAATCGGGGGCGGTTTAGGTCTGGTCTGTGGGGTTGTTCTGAGAGGACGTCCTGGATCGCTTCTACCAATGCTTCCACACCGGTGCCTGAGCGAGCGCTGACCCGTACAATGGGCGCATCTGCGAGCACTGTTCCTGATAAAATATCGCTGAGGTCTGCTTCAACCAAGTCCAACCATTCCGGGTCGTCAATCAGGTCAATCTTGGTCAGGGCAACAACACCAGCGGGGATTTGAAGCAGGTCGAGGATCGCCAGGTGTTCCCTGGTCTGCGGCATCACACCCTCATCAGCGGCTACAACGAAAAGCACGGCATCAATGCCGCCGATCCCAGCCAGCATATTCTTGATAAAATCACGATGGCCGGGAACATCTACAATGCCAACCTCTTGACCATTCGGCAGCTTTAACCAGGCAAAACCCAGCTCAATGCTCATTTCACGATCTTGTTCTGCTTTCAGTCGATCAGGATTGATGCCTGTTAATCGGTTGATGAGGGTAGATTTACCATGGTCGACATGACCTGCTGTGCCGATAACTTGCAAGTGATGGATCCTATCTTTTGTTAATCTTTATAGGTCGTATTTAAATTGTCGATCGATTCTCGATATGTGTTAAGCAGACTTTGCATGTGTTTCAAATTATTTCTACTGAGTTTTTGGAAGTTCTCCTGAAGGGTATCCAGTAGGTCTTCCAGGTTTGCGATGCGATCCGCTAGACTATCGAGCGACTTATTCATTTCCCGATGCTGCTCTTCCTGGGATAGTGAGTAGTTCGCCCAGCGTTTTTGGTCATCGGACTTAAAAGTTGTCCACTCACGCCGAAAACGATCTTCATTTAGACGCTGAACTTCTGTGATTTCGTTGATTCGACGTCGAAATTGCTGCGTAATTTCATCCAGTGTTCCCTGCGATTGTTTTACTGATCGATGTGTGTTTTCGAGAGCAGATATTTCTTCATCGAGGTCAGCCGTGATTTGTTCCATTTTTTCAAAACGGTCTGCCCATTGATTAAATACTCGATCGCGTTCCACCTGCTTTATGTTTATTTTTTCAGTGAAGGCAGTTTGTGTTTGTCGACGTTCCGATTCGGCGTTCAGCAAGTTCTTAATCCTGCCGTCAAGTTTGCGTATATTATCACCAACCAGCTCCTGTTTACCCCGGGTTTCATCCTGCCTTTTCCTTATTGTGGCGATTTCACCCTGAAAATCAGTCAAGCGTTTGGCATCCTGGCGGTGATTTTCTTCTATCATGTGTAAATTCCGTTTATAGTCATCATCAAAACGAGCAATTTCACTAACCTGGGTTTTTAATTCCTCAATCAAGCGATAGAGGCGGAGCTCTTCTTCCTTTCGGTCTTCCAGGCTCTCATTGATGGCAGCATGATCAGCGATTTTACTTCGAAAGTTGCGAAAATTTTCGTTGAGGGTTTCTATCTCTCTTTGGTTAATATCTGTTTGGATTTGTTTTTCCTGGACAGCATCCTTAAACCCTTCCATATGCCGGTTTGTATCCGTTTGGAGGTTGGTAATATCCTGTTCAAATTGTTCCAAACGGATCATCAGTGTATTCAAGCGCGTAATTTCACTTTGCATATCCGCCGATTGGGTTCGGAGAGTGGCATTTTCTGTACTGATTGATTCGAGCTGCTGTTGCATTGAAGCAATGAGGGTTTTGTCATTTCTTCGTTCATTGTCAAGCCATTCCAGGCGTTTTTCTAAATTTTGATTATCTAAGGGTTTATCCATAGTTTACACCTATCTTCGTGCAGGTAATTAGAACCACACATTTCATAAGAATGCGCCCCATTTTCTATCTTAAGAATTATACACAATAAGAAGCGATTGTATCTGTGCATCCAACTGTCATATTTGCGTATAGTTTACACGGAGTCTACTGCAGTTGTGGGAAGGTGGTCAAGGTACTGGTAAGATTTTCGATCATGTTCGGGAAAAGACCGAGAATTACCAGGATTAGAACCATGATCAAAATAGGTAGATATTCATGGGTTTTTTCTGAAACCGCCCAAGTCTTTCGGTTGGATGTGTTGTTTGGCTTGATGAATACCGCCAGGAGGCGGATGGTGAACAGGAACAAGCCCAGGCTGCCAATGAACCCCCATATTCCGAGTGGTGTCCCGTTCCTAAGAACAGCAGTGAGAATGGTTAGTTTTATTGGAAATACTGCCAGCAAAGGCAGCCCAGCGATGGTTAACTGCGCCAGGAGAAGTCCCGAGGAAAGAAGGGGATAGCGCCATGCGAAACCCTGAACAGCTTTAAATTCCATTGAACCATTATGCTTTTCGATCAGGGACATTGTATATCCCCACAACCAGAAACCCAAAGCGCGACCGGGAAATAACATCAACATCCAACTAAGCCCTCCCTGGGAAGATAAACTGAGGGCTAACAAAGTAAATCCCATTTCAGTCAGAATTGTGAATCCGAAAGCTCGTTTGAGGTTATCCTGAATGGCTGTCCAGATTCCACCAAGAAAGATCATAAGGACACCCAAGAAACTTAGAGTTGACTCTAAGTTATGGAGTGTTCTAAGAAAGGTGTACCGATCAAAGAAATTCAGGCTGAATACAAAGATCGTTGACGGTATCAGGAACATCAAGTGACTGACCACGGTGGGATGGGCGTGTTGGCTGACCATGGGGAGCCAGCTGTGGAAGGGGAAAACACCCAACCAAAAACCAAAACCAAGGCCCAGGATGATTGCTGATTGTACAACTAATGGGCTGTCAGACGGGAGTGCTTCCACGCCAGAAAGCAGCCAGCCTGCCAGGAGGATAAGCGGCAAAGCCAGTGTTTGCAGGATGAGATAACGTAAGATACCAGGATGAGGTTTTTTCCCTTCGGGGGAAAGCATTGGTAATGATGCCAGAACCGCTATGTGGATAAATAATGCAGCGTACAGGAAGGGTTCAACACCAAGTGCAGCTGTGAGTAGAGCGGTAATGGCCAGGCTGATAGGCCGAAAAAACTTTGGGGTGCCTGGAATGCCGCTGATAAGTGTCCATAACCCAGTTATGGCGAAAATAAAGCTGATGAACGGCATGATGTTGTATGTCAGCGTAATGCTTCTGCCCAGGATTGCAAGGCTTTCCTCAAACGTAACCACCAGAGACCCAAGCACTAAGGTTTGGTCTTCTGGGAAAAAAGTTGCGAGTAAAGCCAGACCTAATGCAGCTGTGCTAGTAACAACGATCCCAAATATCATTCGGTTGTGGAAAATAAGCACAACGGCGGCAATGATCAGCGGAAAAACCACCCAGAGAATGGGGGTACTGAGGGTCATGGGGCTTTCTCCTTACTCCCATCCTCAGCATCGGATTGTGAAATGAAATAAACACCCGCCAGTGCAAGGCCAAGGTTCACGACAGCCAGCATACCTGTTAGGAGTGTGGAACGTTCCAACGCAGCATGGATTATTTCAAAGCCAGCAAGCAGGCTGAGCAGACTGATGATGTTCAGATAGGGATCAGCACTGGTTCCCAGCTGCATCAGGGACATCCCTAAAAGCATTAATCCTCCCTGCACAATGACAAGGTCCAGGGCAGGGAAGATGCTTTCCTGCAATCGTGGCGCCAAGATAAAAATAACCAGGATAACCAATAAGCCTGCCAATCCCCGAAAGAGAAGGCTAGCAACTGATTCTGTGGTGGGGTTATTTTGCCTATGACGCAGGCTGGTAATGGCAATCGCAGTGGTTGCCATCCATCCAACGATCAGTTTTATGACTGCCATACCGACAGGCCATGAAAGGGTCACGAGGACAAAGGCTGCTAAATATTGAAATGCCAGGGCAATGGCGTTGATACGCCATTCACGGAGGATGAGGTTAACCATGCTGGTGATTGTTATGAAGATGAATGCTATTGTTGATAGAACTTGCATATCAATTGGCTCCAACCCCAGCCAGAATGGATATCAGCAGAACCATCAGCAGGACAGTCCAAAGGATTCCTCCTTCACTCTCAAGGATGCTAGAAAGCGCTTTTAGAATGATGCTGAGGAAGTCCTTGATCCACCACAAGATTTTGTAGAGCCATTCCAGGCGGAAAATCGGTTCTAATCGTGGAAGGAGCCAATCAAGCACTTTTTTAAAACCGCTACTGGCGGGGAGATTAACATATGGAGGGCTGATTCCCAGCCGCCAAACTAGAATTATGGCAGAGATGATCAAGATATTGCTGATCAACCCTAACCACCAGGTTCCCAAAGTCAGTGATCCGGGCCATCCGATCAAACCAATCGCGACGATTGCCTGGATGTTGATTATTAAACCTAATGGATAAACCAGACGTGCCCAGGATTCCAAAGCACCAACCTCACCGCTGGGCTGTAGAATGCGCTTGAGATAGCCAAGGACCATGATGGCATGTGCCAGGGTGAACAAAATAGTCCAGCCCGTTATCCCATTCGCTGCCAACCCCGACCAACCGCTGGCAAGAGGTGTGAAGGGTAAACCTATCAAGCCAATCAAGCCGAAATAAAGCAAAAAATTCATTCGCTGAATGCGAGGGCTGTAAAGAAATAATAAGCTGCCTGGAAGGATAAGGGCAATTCCCCAGGCAATGCTTGCTGCAGGTGCCCCATTGAGGACGCAGGCTGCTGCTAAGGATGACCAGGCGATGATCCAAAAAGGTCGCCCTTCGATTTCATCGGATGCTGAAAACCAACGAGTGGCAGCATAAAGCGCTGCAATCGCAATTAAACTTTGTAATAGCGGAATCCATCCCTGCAGATTGCCTGTCATCAGGTTCACGGGCAAACGTGCCAACAAACTTAGGCTGGATATCACGGGAGCTAATCGGATGATATTCCCAGCTCCCCGACGCAAATTTGGTTCCTGAAGGAAAGGCAAGTTTAACGGCAAGACACCCAGGCGTAAGCCTGCGGACAGCAAGAATAGGATGCCTGTTTTAACGGGAATTTCTGTCAGCCTGAATGACTCGTTGATTTGCCAGGTCTGGATGGACGCCAGAAACAACATCAGGATCGAGGCAGTGCGAACACCATAGGAAAAGACAATGGGCATATGGAAACGTTTGACATCTTCCAGGCGGAGAAGGTAGAGGAGTTCAATAAGATCCACCATAACCCAGGTGACCATCAACGTTAAACTGGTGCCTGATTGAAGGGCAAGCAGTCCTAATGAGGTAATAGCCAGACTGGCCGCCCAGGAAAGTGGGGTGCTGTCGTAACGCGTTCGAGCTGCATCTGTAAGAATAACCGCCAGGGTAATTGTGATCAATGAGAAGGCGTATGGCCATGTGTCATAATCCATCAAGAGTGAGAACTGACCGATCAGATTTAGTGATGATCCTTCCCAGGATAACACATTCAACATCGTGGGCAGTCGCAATCGCATGAAAAAATAAGTCAGCCAGGTGATGATCGATGCCGCAGAAGCAATCAACCAGCCTATCCCAAATTTTGGATTAAACCGGTTCAGGATACTGATCAGCAGGGCAGCCAGAAGAAGGAACCCGATAGGGAGGAGTAAGATCATCGGTCAGTTCAGAATGCTCAATTCAGGAATTCCCCTTCATGACGGTGCAGGAAGTGTCCCATGCCGGGTTTGCTCAACCAATCTTCACCATCAATGATCTTCTGGCCGCGCAGGAATACCATCGTTGGGAAGCCTTTGAGCTGCCAACCTTCGTAGAGGTTGTAATCCGTGCGGTGTTTGGCAACATCCACACCATAGCGCAGTTCTCGATCAGGATCCCAGATGGCGATATCCGCATCTCCCCCGGGAATCAAAGATCCTTTTTGGGGATATAATCCGAAAATTTTAGCCGGGTTGGTGCAATGCATGGCAACAAACTGGTTGGGAGTGATGTGTCCGTTTCCGACACCCTGGGTCCACATGATGGGCATTCGATCGCCCACTCCGGGTAATCCGTTAGGGATCTTGGTAAAATCATCCCGTCCTAATTCCTTACCTGGAATGGCTATCAATTTACCTTCATAGTCTATGGGCGTTGTTCCATCATAGAAAAAGGGGCAATGATCGGTGGAAACAACCTGTATCGTTCCTGTTTCCAAGCCTTCCCAGAGTCGTATGTTATCCAATTCGCTGCGCATTGGCGGGGAGCAGATCCATTTTGCCCCGTCCTCACGGTGCAGATAATCTTCATCAAAGAACAGGTATTGAATACAGGTTTCCCCCATCATATTAAGGCCGTGTTCCCGGGCATAAGTCAGTTGATCTACCTCGCCAGCCGTATTCATATGCACCAGGTAGAGGGGTGCATCACCCGCCTGGGCGGAAAGGGCAGCTACTCGCAGTGAGGCTTCGACCGCGCCCCAGGCAGGGCGGGTTTTAGCGTGGAAGTAGGGTGCAGTGTTTCCAGCCACCAGGGCTTCATTCACCAGGATATCAATTACATCGCCGTTTTCTGCATGCACCATGGTCAGAAGACCAGCGGCACGCGCCACCCGCATGACACGGAAAATTTCCCCGTCCGACAAACGCAGACGACCGTTGTATGCTGTAAAAACCTTGATGCTGGTGATGCCCAGGTCCGGCAGACTGAAGATCTCTTTGGCAACTTCCTGGTCGAAGCGGGTGATGTTCATATGAAAACTGAAGTCAACAGAGGCTTTTGGATCCGCCTTGGCATGCCAGCGTGCGATATTTTCTTCCAGAGTGCCTTCATCCTGGGGGACGAAATCGATCAGCGTGGTGGTACCACCAAAAGCAGCGGCTTTACCGCCGGTGTAGTGGTCATCCGATGAGGTCGTGCCGAACATGGGCAAATCGAGATGGACGTGGGCGTCCACTCCCCCAGGTAGGATGTACTTGCCTTCGGCGTCGATGATTTCAGCGTTGGGGTGGGTCAGCGATTGGCCAATCTGGCTGATTTTTTCACCTTCAATCAGGATGTCCGCTTTGAACGTCTCGCTGGCGGTGATCAGAATACCATTTTTAATTAGAAGTGCCATGAGATTGCTCCAAATTCCAGAAATTACTGCTTATTGTGTAAAATGATTCTAGCAGATTAATCGTAAATTAGTGTGTTTGGTTTCTTGATTTTTACTCAGGCAAAATTTTAAGGTTGAGAAGGAGAAAACTAATGTAAAATAGTAAAGTCAAATTGGATCAAGCTCGGTAGGGAGTAAGTTGAGTTTGATCACAATTTCGCTTTTAGAAAAGTTGATAAGATGAATCAAGATAGTTATTGCAAGAGATTAACAACAGTATGCCATCCCCATTCTTGGGGTATAACTTTCGGTTTGGTTGAGACAGGAGAAAAATATCCTTGAAGAGAAAAAGGTTGCTTCCCATTTTCATTGCCCTTATCGTACTTGCTTTTTCCAGTATTCCTTCCTTAAAGTCCTCAGCGCAAAACAGCGAAGAAGAACCGGATTTCATCGTGACATTGGCCTTGATGGCAGTAGCGGATGACCAACTGGATACCGTATTGGATACGTCTGATCTGGCTAATATGCGTGATATGGTGGGTGATTATTATAAAGTCTTACCTTATTCGCAAATGGACGAAGAAAAAGCCGACTCAATGCGCCAGGAGAGAAAAACCATTCTGGCGGGCCTTGATTCTAAGATTAATTATCAGAATTCACTGGCTGATCGAAGCCTGGTGACGTATTTTGCTGCCATGTCACAGGCACAAGATCCGTATACCATGAACTTTGAGCGTAAGAATAATCCCTATGAAGATAATGACTACTATCAAATACTTCTGTCAATTCTTTCAAATAAGCACCGACCTGATCCAGCGGTTGTTGCGCTCTTGAAGGCTCGTCTTGAAAGGGACTCTCAGAGCACGCTGCAAAAGAATCTGGATGGGCATGTTGCTGCAACGGTGGAAAATGGTGATCAACTGGTAGCACAAAATAGTGATGCCACCTATGATTTTACTGCCGGACTTTCAAAAGAAGCCTACCTTGACCAGTTACGCCAAACAAAGCCATTGGTCTTCATCAATAATGGTGCACGGGATGTGCAAGTCATCGTTGAATATTATGCGCCCCCCGAAGGTGTAGCAATTTCAGCCCCCGGATTAAACCTGACCGTGTCTGGGGAAAATTCGGTCATGGCCAACGGATTTCCCCAGGGAAACTATACATTTTGCGTAGATTGGCAAACGGATATGGATACGGATGGCGATGGTCTCAAGGATTATGACAAAATGGTAACCCACATCTGGCTCAGCAGTGCACACTCAGATGATCCTGGTATGGCTGAAGAAGTCTATGTCAATTCTGTCGGAACAGCGACGCCCCTCGGGCGGTGCGATGGTTTTAAAGGGGAGTCGCCAGAAACCGAGATATTTATGACGGAACTGATAATGACAGAGGACGATCCACAGCAATGGATAGCGGCTGCTGAGATCGCTGAGGATATCGCTGCACCTCCTTCAGCCACGGACTTTTGGGATCAGGGTGAGAGCAGCTCTGAAGAAGAGGATGATCCGCAGGGTGGCTCTGAC
>JAYELT010000171.1:0-24322 GCA_034717715.1 Chloroflexota bacterium
ACGCTACGTTAACGAGGGTGTGCGGGAGCTTTGATTCACGCCAGCTAAGGAAAAGTTAGTGTTATCGAAATTCCACGTCAACAACAATTTTATGGATCACTTCAACATCCTTTACTGCAAAAATACTCTTCATAACACAATAACACGATAATTATTTGATTATCTCCATAATTGGTGCAATTCTGGTGCAATTATCCTGGAAATAACAAATTTTATAGACTCAATAGACTTTACCTGCTCATAATTTATCATGTAATGTAAAGGTTTAAAGGGTAAACCTAGCAACATCCTAAATAGGTTAGGTCTTTTAAGCCATTGGTTGGGAGTTCCCCACATCCCACATCGCTCCGCTTTGGGGACAGGTGGGGGACTTTGTCGAGCCTCCCCACGCTCATGTTTTCTTTTAAGTGAATGGTCCCACTCCTGATCGCACCTGGTCTCCTGACCACGTGCGGCAAAATGACCGAAGGTCTCCCCGATGCGCTGGTCCCTTCCTTACAGGACGCTTCACAGACAGGACGCTTCGCGGTGAGGACACCTGCTCAATCAAGTATAAATTCTATTCTTTGATCTAACATCCTCTTTATCGTGAAATACCCTTATCTCTATGCAGGCGTGGATGAAGGCGCGTATAATTTTATTAGGATAATAGATCCTTAACCGGTTGTAATGAAAGGAACTTCAATGGGCACCGATATCCATTTGGCAGCAGAAGTATTTGAGGATGGGCGCTGGCACCTGGCGGAAGTTGACCTGCCAGTGTACCGCAACTACCGTGCGTTCGCTGTTCTGGCGGATGTGCGTAACGGCTATACCTTTGCCGGTATGGACAGTGGCGATCCGGTCATCCCTATCAGTTATCCGCGCGGCTTTCCAAAGGACATGTCACTGGAACTGCGTAAATTGCTGGATGGAGAAGATGAAGAAGATTGGCTGGGTGATGAAGGGATGGGAGACTTTTCAGTGGATGACGAGGAACCGGAGTATATCTGGCTGGGGGATCATTCCTTCTCTTGGGTAACGCTGGAAGAATTGATCAATTACGATCTCGACCAGCCGGTTACCCTGCGGGGAAGGGTCTCACCGGAAGCCGCCCGGCGCTGGAGGGAAAACAGGGAACCACCCAATGCGGTGGCAGCATACTCCTCCAATCCTGATTTTGTATCTTTAGAATGGCAGCGCCCCCTGCGGGAAAGCGCATCCCTGGTCGTAGACCTGATCGACGCACTCCGCCCTCTGGGGGAACCGAGTGATGTGCGCATCATCTTCGGTTTCGATAATTAAAGTCCAGATCAATAGCCTTTATTTTGTGCATGATGTCCTTTGATTTAAAAGCCTTGCCACAGGCATTATCTTCACAATGACCTTTATGGTTCTGGATCAATCGACAACCAAACCCTGATATCAATTTTCGCAACTCTTTGTTGAGCCAGGACTTCCCACCGAACTCCTCACCATGATCAACGGTGAAGACAATCTCGCACTTGACGCCGTGTGAGCGCAGCACAGTTTTATGCCAGCCGACTGGAATGGGATGAAGGGGACCAAACCTACCATATCCGGGATGTGATTGGGCCGGACGAATATCACGAACATGTGGACGACAATGCCTTAACCAACTTGATGGCGGGGTGGGTACTTGTTTATGCTGCACAGGTTGCTGATTGGTTGCATGAGGAAGCAGTTAACGCTTATACGAGTTTGTTAGTATCCCTAAGCCTGACTGAAGCAGAGGTACGATCCTGGCCAAAAATCGCAGAAAAGATCGCCATTACTGTCCGTCAGGATGGCGTAATTGAGCAGTTTCATGGATATTTTGATCTGATCTATCTCGATCAAAAAACATTGGAACCACGCGAAACTTCGTTACAAAACTTATTTGGAATTGAAGGAGTGCAGCAGTACCAATTCATCAAACAGCCGGATGTGTTCAGGGCAATCTATTTACTAAGGGAAAGGTATGATCGTAAACAAATCGTTCGAAATCTTAATTTTTACACGCCCCGCACAGATCTCAGCCAGGAATCTTCATTGGGGCCATCTATTCAAGCCTTGATGCTTGCCCGATATGGGTGTGCTGGGGCAGCGAAAGAACTGTTTATTAAGACTTTATTAACGGATATGGAAAACAATCGCGGTAATTCCCCGGATGGGATACATGCTGCATCTGCTGGGGTTGTTTGGCAGGTGATGCTCATGGGATTTTTAGGTTTAGCCGTCGAAGATGATACCCCAATGCTTAATCCAGCGTTGCCCAAAGTATGGGAGAAGGAGCAAATGAAGATCCTTTGGAAAGATCATCTTTTCGAGTTTGACATTTTATGAAAACCTATATATAATAGGGTTAGTTTCTGTAATAAACTTAATATTTTTATATTCAGAACTGGAAGAGCTTCCATGAAAGCAGTTTTGTTAATAAGTTAATAATGGGAAATTAACACTTGACAGAAGTCTTACTCATAATTTAGAATTGATTTGAGAGGAAAGAGCTTGGCTTTTTCGAATCAGATGCCTTTGGAAAAATCAGTAAACTGGAATAACAAGAATTGCCATTGGCCTATGCCTTATTGGTACAAGGTAAATCACAATGTCAAAAATGCGCTCATGCAAAGATGATGGTTCAAAATCAACATGCAGAGCGCATTTTGTTTTGTGAATAATCAGAATAAAAGGAGGTGAACTTATCGAAGTGGTATCTATGAAGAGTCCAAGATAGTTTAGGTTTAAAAATCTCTAGTTTTAGTTTTGGAGGAGAAATACTTAACATGAAAAAGAAATTTCTACTAATCGCAATTTTGGTTATGCTTTCACTCGTTTTTGGCGCTTGTACGCCAAAAGTAGAAGAGGCAACTGAAGCACCCGAGGTGGAAGAAACTGAAGAAGTTGAAGCACCTTCTAAGTACAGCCAATCACCTATGCTTGACGATATGGGCCTGCCACCGGTTGAGGAACGATTACCCGATGAGCCATTTGTTCTTGAGGTAGTTGATTCGATTGGCGAATATGGCGGCACCTGGCAAGCAGTTGCAGATTCACCAGGGATGGCCACCATCAAGATGAAATTCTATGATCCGCCTGTCCGCTGGAATGCTGACTACTCTGGATATCACTTAGGCCTGGCAGAGTCATTCGAGTTCAATGAGGATGGTACGCAACTGACCTACACACTGCGCCCCGGATTAAAGTGGTCCGATGGCGCGCCATACACCACGGCTGACTGGGAATTCTGGTGGAATGACTTGGCAACTAATGAAGATTACGCTGTGGTTTCTGTGCCATGGTGGGCGCGCAATGAAGATGGCACCCCCTTCACGATTGAATTTCCCGATGATTACACCATTGTGATGACTTGGGATACAGCTCGGTGGATCGCCCCATATATTCTGGCACAAGGATTCTGGGAGTGGGAGCCGCTCATGAAACCGGCACACTTCCTGAAGCAATACCATCCGGATTATGAAGGCGATGATTATGATGGGTTGCAGTTAAATGATAAGTGGTGGGAGACCCCTGGTTACCCGACGATTTTCGCCTGGTATTGTGATGAAATTACACCCGGTGAGCGGGTTACCTTTGTACGTAATCCCTATTATTGGAAGGTTGACACAGAAGGTCACCAACTGCCCTATATTGACTATGTCTCGGTTGAGATTCAGCCAGATGAAGAGGTTCGTATCTTGAACATGTCTCAGGGTAAATACCACGCTTCTTTCCGTGGCACCACCGACCCCCGCAACATCCCCTTCCTGCAAGAACAGGCTGCGGATTATGAGTATCACATCCAGGCAGGCTGGATGAATGGTGCTGGTGCATGGCCGGGTTGGTTAATCAACCAGGACTATGTGGGCGAAGAATGCGGTGACCCGATTGGATCAGTTGATGCAGAAGAATGCCGTGACCTGCTGCGCGATCAGAACTTCCGCAAAGGTCTCTCCCACGCTTTGGATCGAGAACGCATCCTGAATGTGGTTTGGGATGGCATTGGGTATATCACCCAGGCGACGATCAGCCCACAATCATGGCACTTTGTTGATCCAGAAGGCCAAGCGGTTTATGAAGAGTGGAAGAACGCAGACATCGAATACGATCCTGTGCTCGCTGAAGAATACTTTGATAAAGCAGGTTTTGTGGATGCTGATGGCGATGGCTGGCGAGATCTGCCAAGTGGCTCTCCATTCGTGCTCGTGATGGACCTCAACGACTGGGGTGGCGAGCAAGTCCGTATTGAATCTGATGAAATCGCCCGTGAAAGCTGGGAAGCTGTTGGCGTCAAGATGATCATCAATAACGTTATCGGTCAACCTGACGGTGGAACACGCGGTGACTATGGCCTGTCAATGATCCGTGGTGCACATATCTCAGAGATTGACCTCTGGACCTACCCTGACTGGGTATTCCCGATCCGCGGTGGTGGTGAGGGCTCTCGAGCCTTCCCAATGGCGGGTCTTTGGTACTCTACTGGTGGCGAGGAAGGCATTAAACCCGAAGAAGGTAGCCCTGCAGCTCGCTTGCAAGCACTCTATAATCAGGGTATCAGTGAACCCGATGAGTACAAACGACATGAGCTCGTGTGGGAAGCCATTCGTATCAATATCGAAGAAGGACCCTTTAACCTTGGCGCAACTGGCGACCAGCCGATGCCTGTGGTTATAGGGGATGACTTCCACAACGTTCCTGAATATGGCGTTTTGGGCCCATGGGCTCCTGGCAGCCCCGGCAATACCAATCCTGAACAGTACTGGATTGGACAATAAGATCTAGTACCAGTTTCAAGGATCACCTAGATGAACGACTGTGGCGAGTGGGAAACCACTCGCCACAGAGTAAAGATTTAAGAAGGCATCATCGAAAATATTTTTAATGTCATTTTTTTCTCATTTGAAAGGAGAGAACTATTATGCTTGCTTATATAGTAAGACGCCTGGGATATGCTTTGGTGATGATTGTCCTGGTCTCCTTTGTGAGCTTTCTGATTATTGAGCTGCCACCGGGTGATTTTTTAACCCAAAAATTGATGGAGCTTCAAGCTCAAGGTGACCGGTCTGCCGCATTACGTATTGATGAATATCGCGCGCGATACGGCCTTGACAAACCGCTTCTTGAGCGCTATTGGATATGGGCGTCGAATTTTATTAAGGGTGATTTTGGCGAATCATTTGAGTATGAACGTCCAGTGAAAGACCTTATTGGTGAGCGTTTTACGATGACGGTTATATTAGCTCTCACAACATTGGTGATCAGTTACACTGTCGCTATTGTAGGAGGGGTTTATTCTGCTACACACCAGTATTCGCTGGGGGATCAAGCAATTACAGTGCTTGCGTTTTTGGGGTTGGGTACGCCCGGATTCCTGTTGGCGCTGATTGTTCTGTTTGTCGCGGTTGTCATTCTCAAACAGGACATCGGCGGTTTATTTTCCCGAGAGTTTCAGGACGCCCCTTGGAGCTTGGCTCGAGTTTGGGATCTAATCAAGCATTTATGGATTCCAGCATTAATTGGGGCAGCAGCTTCTGCCCCAGCCTGGTTGCGTATCATGCGCGGTAATATGCTTGAGATCCTCGGGCAACCATTTATTGAGGCTGCAAGAGCGCGTGGATTGAAAAAAAAGACCGTAACCTGGCGGCATGCAGTACGGGTGGCGATTAATCCCATGGTTGTCATCCTTGGGTCGGAGGCACTTCCCGGTCTTATTGGAGGTAATGCCCTGGTGGCAATTGTCCTAGGCTTACCAACGATAGGCCCGCTCTATGTTGATGCCCTTCAATCACAAGATATGTACATGGCAGGCACTGTTTTGGTTTTCATCGTGATGATGATGTTAATTGGCAACCTGCTAGCAGACCTGGCTCTGGTGTGGCTTGATCCACGCATTCGTTTGGATTAGGTGAAAGACAGCGAAGAGGAAAGGAGTGTTTCAATGAGTGATCAACAAATTGCGGATCAGGAAATCTTTGAGGAAATCAAAGAGGCGGAAGTCAATCAAAGTTATTTATCCTTAGTGTGGTGGAAATTTAAAAAGAATAAATTAGCCGTTGTTGGCGGGATTATCGTTCTCCTGTTTTACATTGTGTGTTTCTTTTTTGCAGAATTCTTTGCACCCTATCAGCTGCATGAGACGAAGGAGTATTTCAGAGCACCTCCCCAATTACTGCGATTTGTCGATGAAGAGGGTAGTTTTTCACTCCGGCCTTTTGTCTATGGCCTGGAGGAAACAATCGATATGGAATTGCGCTTGCGTACTTATGAAAATAATACAGATGTGAAGTATTATCTGCACTTTTTTGTACCGGGTGAGCAACCCTACAAATTGTTAGGGTTTATCCCGGCGAACATCCATTTGTTCGGGGCAGACCCAAATGTAGAAGGTTCGGAGATGTTTTTATTTGGGACGGATAGCTTAGGCAGGGATCTCTTCTCCCGAATCATTTATGGTGGGCGGATGTCCTTATGGATTGGTCTGCTTGGACAGTTATTAACGATGGCCTTAGGTGTGAGCTTGGGTACTATCTCTGGTTATTACGGCGGTGCGACAGATATCGTCGTTCAGCGCCTGACTGAATTTGTGGCGGCATTTCCAGATATTCCCTTATTTATTGCCCTAGCTGCAGCGATCCCGGTAAGCTGGTCACCGCAAATGATTTATTTAATGCTGACCTTGATCCTAGTATTCATCCGCTGGGGTGGTCTTGCACGACAGGTGAGAGGCCTGATCTTATCATTACGAGAACGCGAATATGTTTTAGCAGCCAAGAGTGCCGGCGCGACAGACCGACGGATAATGTTTAAACATCTCGTTCCAGGGACAATGTCACATGTGATTGTGATCGCCACATTAATGATCCCTGGGATGATCCTATCGGAGACAGCTTTGTCTTGGTTGGGTTTAGGTTTACGACCGCCATTGACCAGTTGGGGGGTATTATTGCAAGAAGTATCCAATGTCCGGTCAATCCGATTTTATCCCTGGTTATTGATCCCGGTGCCATTTGTTATTTTTTCAATCCTTGCATTCAATATGCTAGGCGATGGCTTGCGGGATGCTCTCGATCCCTATGGCGGACGGTAGGAGGAAAGAAATGAAAGAAACATTAGTAGAGGTTAACGATCTTCATATCAATTTTGAAGTCAGGGAAGGCACTGTTAAAGCAGTGCAAGGTACCACCTTCAAGATAAATCGAGGTCAAACAACTGGAGTAATTGGTGAAAGCGGTTGTGGAAAATCAATTACCGCCAAAGCTATCATGCAGATGATCCCACATCCAGGCAAGATTGTGCAAGGGGAAGTGCTTTATCATTTTAGCGATAAAACCAATCCCAGCCAAGAAGAGATCATCAGAATAAATGACCTGGATCCTGATGGCTCACGAATACGTGAAATTCGCGGTGGGGAAATTGGGATGATCTTTCAAGAACCCATGAGTTCATTGACGCCAGTCTATACCGCTGGATACCAGATTGGTGAAGCGTTAAGCCTACACCGATTGGTACCCCAAAAGCTTGGTGATCAGATGGATTCGACGATCCAGAAATATCGGCATGTGACCAAGAAGGAAGCTCGAGAGATAGCTATTGACATGCTGCACAAAGTCGGATTGCCAAAACCTGAGCGACGTGTGGATAGTTATCCACATGAGTTGAGCGGCGGCCAACGTCAGCGCGTAATGGTAGCCATTGCCCTGTCATGTGATCCCGTCATGCTGATTGCCGATGAACCCACAACTGCCTTGGATGTCTCAATTGAAGCACAAATACTTGACATAATGCGAGATCTTCAAGAGACAGAGGACATGGCAATCATGTTCATCACCCATAACTTAGGTGTTGTGGCTGGAATGGCAGAGGATATCATTGTCATGTATATGGGCAAACAAGTCGAACACGCCTCAGCGGACGACATATTTTATAATTCCAAACATCCCTACACGAAAGCCCTTCTGCAGTCAATTCCGAAGGTTGGAAGGCGGACAACAGATCGGTTGGCATCAATCAAAGGCATGGTGCCCTCACCTTTTGAGCTTCCCACAGGCTGTGTTTTTCATCCACGTTGCCCATCATTTATGCCAGGTAAATGTGATCAAATTGTGCCTACCTGGCAAGAGGTAGAAGAGAACCATTGGGTCAGTTGCTTGCTTTATGAGGAGGTCTAATCATGGCAGAAGAAAACATAAGAAAACCCCTGGGATTAGGTCTGGATTCTATCCTTCAGCCTGAACGAATTTATGAACCCGATGTGATCTTGGAAGTGAAGAATATGACCAAGTTCTTCCCCATCAAAGCGGGTTTCCTTCAGAAAGTTGTTGGGAACGTTAGAGCTGTTGATGAAGTAAGCCTTTTTTTAAGGAGGGGGGAGACTTTAGGTTTAGTTGGCGAGAGTGGTTGTGGAAAGACGACTGTCAGTCGGACCATCATTCGGCTCTATGAGCCTACTAAAGGTGTGGCTTATTTCAAGTCCGATGTACTTTCCAGTACTGAAGAGCCAGTGATTGTAAACTTAGCGGAACTCGATAAAGAGGAAATGCATAAAGTTTATCAAGAAATATCAATGATCTTCCAGGATCCGATTAACTCTCTAAACCCCAGGATGTCGGTATTTGATATTGTTTCAGAACCGATGGTTATCCATGGAAAATCAGACAGAAAAGAGAATGAGAATGTTGTTGGCGATCTTTTAGAGAGAGTTGGTTTGCGAGCCTCCTATATGAAGCGCTATCCACATGAGTTTTCCGGAGGCCAACGTCAAAGGATTGGAATCGCCCGAGCTTTATCATTAAATCCAAAAATTATATTCTGTGATGAACCTGTCTCAGCCTTAGATGTTTCTATTCAGGCACAGACCTTGAACTTGCTGGCTGACTTGCAGCATGACTTTGATTTGTCTTACATATTTGTAGCACATGACTTGAGTGTTGTTCAACATATTTCAAACCGTGTAGCTGTGATGTATGTGGGCAAGATTGCTGAGATTGCTGAATCGAACGTGCTTTATAATCATCCATTGCATCCTTACACAGAAGCTTTATTATCATCTGTTCCTAAGCCAGATCCTAGATACAAGTCCAAACGTATTCATATGGAAGGTGATGTAGCCGATCCCTCAAACCCACCGAGTGGTTGTTTTTTCCATCCTCGCTGCAGGTATGCTGAAGAGATTTGCACGACGACGCCACCTGAATATCGGGAGGTGGAGCCAGATCACTTTGTTTCCTGCCACCGAGTTGAGGAATTGGAATTGAAAGGTGTGTGATTTACATAATTACAGATAAACAGACAAAGCATATCGATGCATTAGGTTGTCTCTTTATCTGAAAACACTATAGAAACCTATTTATAATGATCTAATAAAAAGGAGTAAGTATGGCTGATATTAATCTTTATATTCAGATTCTAAGCCAGATACCCCTCTTCGCTGGTCTGAAAGAGAAACAGTTGAAGAACCTTGCCAATAATTTGACAGTAAGAGAGTATGAAGAAGAGGAATTGATTATCACACAAGGAAAAGGCGGTCAGGGTTTGTTCGCTCTTGTAGAAGGCAGTGCGAACGCTTTACGAACGCAACCTGATGGTGATCAAGTTAAAGTTAATGAGTTTGGCCCCAAAGACTTTTTTGGAGAATTGGCTCTGTTAGACGATGGGCTTCGTACTGCTTCCGTGATTGCAACCAGCAAAGTCAAGTGTTTGGTATTGACTCGATGGGATTTTCAGGGAATTTTAAAAAACGAACCGGAAATGGCGATAGACATGTTAGTGGAGCTGGCAAAACGCTTCCGCCGAGCTCTTGAAACATTATAAATTCAACATAATTCGGGATACAATTACAGGGCGCACCCCCATTCATTGCGCCCTGTATTAATTTTAGGATCAATATGAAATGTCCAAATTGTGAATTTGAAAATCAGCCCGGCAATCATTTCTGCGGGAGATGTGGCAGCCTCATTTCTAAAACATGCCCAGCATGCGGCGAACAAAATCCGCTTTCTTATGAGTATTGTGGCAATTGTGGTAAGGCATTGGACGAAGGTTTCAACCGGTATGGACGCCAGGAGCCTTCTGCCACTTATTCCTATTTCCCCGCTTCAAGTTCAGCTTTTGTAATCAAACCATCTTCTGACGAGCAGATGGATCAAACCAAAGCCATCGGCATGCTGAGAGGTGAGCGCCGTGTGGCTACAGTGATCGTTGCCGATGTGAAGAAATCAATGGATTTACTCTCTGAGATGGGTTCAGAGGTTTGGGTTGATTTAATGAGCAAACTTCTCCAAGTTATGGAAGCTCAAATTTACCGATTTGGTGGACATGTTGATCAATTCAGGGGGGATGGACTGATCGCCTTCTTTGGTGCCAGGGATGCGCATGAAGATGATCCTGAAAGAGCAGTTTTAGCCGCCTTAGCCATGCAACAGGGGTTTGAACGATATAAGCAAGAATTCGAACCAATCGAATCTCAAGATATAAAATTACGCGTTGGAATTAACACTGACGAATTAATCGTCGCTAAAGTGGGAACGAAAGGTCTCCATCAGGAAGAAACAGCGATGGGAGAGGCCATCGCGCTTGCCGCCAGATTAGAAGCTGCCGCTGAACCAGGAACAGTTTTGGTCAGTGAAACGACTAAACACCTTGTTGAAGGGAAATTTCATTGGATTGATCTTGGTGAAATATCATTGAAGGGGATTTCCGAGCCTGTACATGTCTATCGTCCGCTCGCGTTAAGGTCGGATGAAGAATTATTAAGGGAGATGCAAACCTACATCCATTCCGCTCCTCTGATTGGGAGATATGACGAATACAATCTCATCCGGCAAAAGGTAGATCATGTATTGAAGGGGCGGGGAGAGATTGTTTTAATCACAGGTGAACGAGGGTTGGGGAAATCTTTTCTAGTTAGGCAAGTACATCAAGACCTTGCGCTTCGGAAACAGGTATTTGAATCTTATAGCACTGTCAAAAAGCCTTCGAATGAGACCCAAACGGAGGATGGGGGAAAAGTATTGTGGCTACGGGGCTGGTGTAACTCTTATGAACAACATTACCCATTTTATATGTGGCGGATACTGATCAAATCCTGGTTAGGTGTTGATCCAGATGAGACTGAAGCGGATATCCTGAAGCGGCTGCTTGAATATTGTGAGGATCTCTGGCCGGCTCGATACGAAGAATTTTTACCTATCATGGCATCCTTCCTTTCCGTTTCAAATGAGGATATTGAAGAAAAGCTAAGAACTTTGGATGCACAGGGATATCAGGGAAAATTATTCTTTATGATCAGAGAGTGGTTAAAGGTTCTCAGCTCAAAAGTGCCATTAGCATTATTCTTTGGAAGTGTTCAATGGGCTAATGCAGGGTCGATTGATCTCCTAAGGGAGGTTGTTTCACTTTCGGAGGACCATCCAATTTTATGGTTCATTGTTTGTCGGCTAGATCGTCTTTCTCCTCTGTGGCATTTTCAACACTATTTGGAGACCGAGTTTCCCCATCGGCTCACAATGATTACACTAACCCCCTTTAATCGGGAAGAAAGCCAGGCATTAATCGAATATATCTTGCAGCCAAACAAACTTGATCAAAGGACTTTGGATATTATCGTCAATCGAACAGAAGGAAATCCATTTTTTATTCGTGAATTGGTTAACAGCCTGGTCAACGACGGCCTTCTAGTGAAGGATGAAGAATCTAACATATGGCAGCTAACCAGCACAATCACAGCATCAGAATTACCTGAGAGTTTACATTCTCTGTTTTTATCACGGATTGACAAATTATCACAATCGGATCGTCTAGTTCTACAGATCGCATCCGTTATTGGATTCATATTTTGGCAAGCTGTTATTAAGGAAATGGCGCCAGATGAGATCACTGTAATCGAAAGTTTGAATAACCTCCAGAAAGTGGATCTGATTGAAGAGAGAGAAACTTACCTTGATCTTGGGGTCGTCTATAATTTTAAATCCACGCTAATTAAAGATGTGACCTATGAAAGCATCTTGAGCAGCCAGAGGAGAGAATTACACGCTAAAATTGGTAAATTCTTACAAGACTTTGAGCTAAACCAAGAGATAAGTGCGGAATTTCTAGCACATCATTTCCAAATGGCTGGGAACTTAAACTTAGAGCTTCTATATCGCATTCAAGCTGCTGAGCAAGCTCGGGATGTCTTTGCAAACCAGGAAGCATATCAGGAATATACCCGTGCACTGGAGATTCTCGATCAATTGGAAGAGGAATCACAAGAAGATACATCACAAGCAATATTGACTCAAATGTTTGAGTTGGTTAAAGGGCGCATTGAAGTTTTATATCACCTGGGTAGTGTCGTTGACGCGCAAAATGAGTCTCGAAGACTGTTAGAAATTGCCAACAAAATTAAAGGTGAACCGAATTGGCGCATTGATGCTTTATTGATGCAGCCTGGTGTCAAATATGTAACGAATCAGGAAATGCTTCAAGAGGGAATTCCCCAAGCAGAAGAGGCATTGCAATTGTCCAGAGAGATTGGGGATCCCTATAGGGAGATGGAGAGTTTGGCTGCAATTGCTGGACATCGTTTCTTGAAAAATGATCTCAATTGGCAAAAATTTGGTCAGGAAGCCATCGCAATTGCGGAGGAGTTAAAGGATAAAAAGACGCAGGTTGAGCTGTTGTTGGGTTTAGCGGGTGCCTACGGGATGGATAAACTCGACATGGGTTTAAAACTAGTGAAGCAAGCCCACCCAATTGCTAGAGAAATCAATTATAAAGGTGCCCAGGTTGAATTGCTTTATTGGATGGGCACAGAATTTGAGCGTCAGGGAGATTATTTTACGCTGCTTAAGGATTTTGAAGAGCGACGTCTCCAATTAACACGTGAGCTAGGATGGCGTTTGGTGGAAGCACGTTCCTTGATGTTTGTCGGCCAAATCAAGGGAATTTACCTTGGAGATTATGAAGCCGCCTTACCGCACCTGAAACAGGCAGAAAAATTGTGGCAGGACACTGATCAACGCTTATTTGTTTATCTCCGGGAAGCACAGAATTACGCTTATTTGGGAAAATTTGAAGAGGTAAAACAATATTTATCCTTGGCTAAGCCTTTATCTGATCGATTTGTGCAGAGCTTAGCTAGAGTTGGCTATGATCTCGTCAGTGCCATATTACACTTACAAATTGGCACGCCGGATAATTTAATGCGTGTCTTGGAACATGCCAAAGAAGTCCTACATGTTGTAGAAGAGGAAAATTTAGTATCGCGACAATATCGAATGGCAGCTGCTTGCAAAGCGGCACAAGCCCAGCTTCGAATTTCGAGAATTTTTCAAGATTCAAATGATAATGGGGGGTATGAGCATTATAAACAGAAGGCGATTGAATCATCCAGATTAGCACTTGATACCTATGATGATTTTGGTTTCACACAAATTGTTGAGTGTGTCAGCGAGGAGATCCTGTATTATCATGGTTTGGCGTTAAAAGTAAATGATAAATTTGATGAGGGTGAGGAGTATATTCAAAAAGCGTATACTGAGGTTTTGCGGAAATTTAAGCTGATCCCTGAAGGTTCACATTATCGAAAAACTTTTATGGATATCAAACTTCACCAAAGGATATTGGATGAGGGTAAAAAATTTTAAATATCTTGACCAAATTGCTCATTTTAAGATTATGGAATTTTAATAAGAAATGATTGATGACATCTTTACCAAAAGAAAATAATTATCGCTGGAATTTTACTGTTAACTTACTGGATGGCGCCTCATATTGGTTTGGTAGCAGCTTTATCTCAGCTTCGACTATTCTCCCTTTGTTTATCAACAAATTAACCCCTTCGCTTTGGCCAATTGGTCTTGTCAGCGTGATCACTTCTGCAGGTTGGTTCCTGCCTCAACTGTTCTCAGCCAGGATCATTGAACGATCTGATAAGATGAAGAATATCGTGGTTGGGTGGGGATTATTTCTCGAACGTTTACCCGTTTGGGTGATGATTTTAAGTGCATTTTTGGCGCGTAAATCCCCAAATTTAGCCATGGTACTATTTCTAATCTCTTTAGCTTGGTATAATTTTGGAGCAGGTGTGATTGCACCTGCCTGGATGGGATTAGTTGCTAAAATCTTCCCTCCTGAAAAGCGCGGTTCTTTTATGGGTTTAACCACATTTATTGGTGTGGGAATGGGGGTTTTAGGGTCAGGGGTGAGCGCATGGCTGCTTGAAACATATCAATTTCCTAATTCATTTATTGGTTTGTTTGTTATTGCTGCTTTTTTTATGTTGGTAAGCTGGGTGTTCCTGGCATTGACACGTGAGCCGCTTGTTCAGGGAGAGACACTCGATCAAAATTGGGCATCCTATTGGAAGGACCTTCTTCGAATTTTAAAGGCAGATCAAAATTTTCGACGTTTCATCATTTCAATGATTGTAATCACATTGAGTGGGATGGGATCTGGATTTATTACCATAAGTGCAATTCAGCGTTTCCAGGTATCAGATGCAACCGTAGGATTATATACCCTTTCTATGTTAGTAGGTCAGACAGTGGGGAATTTGGCATTAGGATGGTTGGCAGATAAATACGGACATAAATTTTCCATCGAAATCGGTGCATTAGCTACATTTATCGCCTTTATTCTCTCTGTGTTTATGCCATCGCCCGAATATTATTTTGTCGTTTATTTTCTTCTTGGAATAAATATGAGCTCCGGCATCCTTTCCGGGATCCTTGTTGTGATGGAATTTTGTGAAATTTCCCGGGTGCCCACATATTCTGGTTTAGCAAACACATCACGTGGTTTATTCAGTTTGATTGCCCCTTTGATTGCCACACGACTTGCTCTAACAGGATATGGTATTTTATTCAGCGTCAGTGCAGTTTTATCAGTGATTGGATTACTGCTACTTCGCTTGTGGGTTCGAGAACCTCGTTGGCATAAGCAGTATGCTGATAAGTGAGTTGTTGTTTCAGTTTTATTCCAGATACTTCATGAAAAATAGAGCCTATTCACGATCCGCTGAAAGGCTTCACTAGGGTCTTCTAGGATTTTGTTAGGTTGGATACCAAGCCAAGTCTCAATTAATGCAAGTAGATGCGATTCTTCCATGAGGTCTGCAAAATCAATCAATAGGCTGGGGTTTGTCAAAAACGTATCAATCTTATGTAAGAATCTTACTTTGACATCAGAATCCAATCTAAAATTCTCTAACATGCTCTCAATAGTCTTTTTTTGCCGATCCTCTGAATAAAGCAGCCCAGTTTTATTAACAATTTCTACGCTTAACCTTGATATAACCGGAAGGTTGACATCTGTGATGATCAATTGATGTAATTCAGCATCATAATGCCAATCAGAATAGCTTTCTGTTTTATTTAACCACATCATAACCGACTCGGGTTCCCTCAATGCATGGAAAATGAGTTTAAAAAGCCTCTCTTCTGATAAAAGTTCGATTTCTCCCTCAACCGGTTCAATAGAAAATATAATTTTATTTCCTTGCCAAGATTGACTAAAGGTGGTGAGTGCATATTCACCCTCTAAATAGGCTTGCGTTTCACCATCATCTTCATATAACTGAAAAGTATTATCCGCCCCCGGGTAAATATTCACGGTTAGTGCATCAGGGAGGTCTATCCCACCCCAATCGACGGATGGGCTAAGTGGAACGATAGCACCCGCCTTAGCAAAAACTGGGATCCGGTCCAAATTACCATAGAGTGCAAACCAACCATCACCATGGTTGTGTTCTCCGGTGAAAAAGTCAAACCAATCGCCTTTAGGCAACCAGACCACCTGTCGACTCAAATGTGTGTATTGATCTAAAGGGGTCGTAAAGGGGACGGCGATCAATTCACTGCCGAAGGAATATTCATTTTGGCAGAGATAAGCATTGTTCTCTCCTGGATAAAGGTGGTACATCGGCCTGATAGGTAGCATGCCATCTTTGAAATTGCACCAGGCAGCAGTATATAGATATGGTATCAAAGCATGGCGCAGACGAAAAGCATTGGAGGCTTTGATCGCTGTTTCTGCGTCAAAGCCCCAGGGGCGACGTTCGAGATACGGATTTTTGGTGGCATGCAACCGCATGATGGGACTGAAGACGCTGTATTGCACCCATCGCAAGTATAATTCCGGGTCACCAACACCACCCATATGCCCTCCGATATCATGACTCCACCAGCCATAACCTACATTTGCGGCTGTGGCGGTGAAATAGGGTAGAAAATTAAGCATTTCCCAGGTCACATAAGTGTCCCCAGAGAAACCAATTGGGTATCGGTGGCTGCCCAGGCCACCCCAACGAGAAAAGATAAAGGGCCGTTTTTGTCCATCCCTTGCCAGGTCATTAAAATGAAGATGGTTTAACCAAAAGAGCGGATCAAGCCCTTCGATGGTCGTTTTGGTGCCTTGCTGCCAATCCAACCACCAAAAATCAACCCCCATCGCCTCAAGAGGATGGTGCAGAATCTCAAAATAAGCTTGGGTGAATTCAGGGTCGGCGATATCAAAGTGTATCGGTTCTTTGCTTTTAGGATCCACTCCCATGCTTTCCGCCATGGTCTCATATTGGGCTTCATGGGGATAAACACCCAAAGCAGGATGTAAATTCAGAGCAGTTCTTAATCCTAATTCATCTAGTTCATCCAGAAAACGTTGAGGTTCTGGAAAGAGGTCAGGATTCCAGGTATACCCCGTCCAACCAGAGCTTTCATTACCCGTATCAACAATGTGCCAATCCATATCAACGATGCACACAGAAAGGGGAATGCCATGTTTACGAAAATCTCGCATCAATGCGATCAAATTATTTTGGTGGTATTCCCAATAGCGACTCCACCAGTTTCCTAGAGCGAACCTTGGTAGGATTGGAATTTGACCAGATAATTTCTGGAAATCTACCAGGCATGCTGTGAAATCTTTTCCATAACCAAAAAAATACAGGTCTTTTGCTTTCGGATGTGCCTGGCGCGTGGCCAACCAACCATCTTCCGTGAATACGAGGGAGTCGCTATCATCTACAATGGACCATCCAGTTCTGGATAATAATCCTGGTTTGAGGGGTGTCGGTCCTCCAATACGGTCGAGTGTACGAATTGTACCTAGGAGGTTGGTTTTGTTTTCTTGACCGTAGTACCATGTAATATTCTGGTCCTTCAAATGTATTTGAAGATATCGGTGATAGAATCCAAAATCCTGAATTGTATAATTTAGGATTAAATCTTCGGTTTCAATGATAATTTTCTCATCATCGATGGTTTTTCTAAATTTTGGTACAGGGAGATAACGATGCCAAAATACTTGAGTGGGTCGATCTTCAAAGGACTCAGCCGGGTCATATTCCAGGCGAATCAGCCTGGAGGTCAGGATTGTGAAACGCACCGGGCCAACCTGCACAATCGCTTCTGAATTTGCATGTGATTGAAAATCCAATTTTAGATAATCTAGCATAACGCCTCAATCAATTTCTATATCCTAGTTAAATTTTGCGACCTATCCATTTTATCAAAAAAACATAGTGAACAAGAACAATGTCAACTCGACTGCATATGTGATGAACATAAAATGCCAGGATGACGGTTTATTAAAATTGCGGGCTTGGATTTCGGCTCCCCCGATAATTCCGATGACAAACAACATTGAGAGGATCAGGACACCCATTTGACGTATTGATACACCCAAATAATAAGCCTGACCAATGGGGTTTGGATCTGCCCAAAATGCAGCATAGATCAACGTAATGGAATCAAGGATAGGAATGATGAGCAAAAATGCACAAACAGCACTGATAATCCATAAAGCGGTGACCAAGATGGTAAGGAGTGTTGCTTTTATCCGATTGACTTCGATCATGGTTATTCTCCTCCCACAGCACATTCAAAAGGTAAGAAGTCGAGAGTTCCAAATATGTCACTTTCAGGTAAGCCGGTATAGGCTGAAAGAGAGATGGATGTATCCAAGCCCAATCTGATTTGTTCTTTATAAGCCGGAAGGTCAGCATGAAAATCGTCGATCGCTACAAAGGGTTCCGGAAAACCTCCGTCTTCTCCCGCGGGTAAGAGTGTAAAGCGAAGGTGAACCCAGGTTTGTTTATATGCCCCCAGCCAACTACCCTGATATCCAATCAGATCCCCTGCTTTAACCGGGACACCCTCTGTACCGATAAATTTAGTCTCGATATAGTGATTATCAATATCGAAGGCGGGTGCCATGTCACCATAGAAGGACCAGATGATCTCGCCGGGATTAAGGGGGTCTTCATGTTGGATGGAAACAGCAGCTTCCCACTCGGGGAATTGGTACAGCAGTCCATCAGCAACGGCATACACGGGAATTTCACCACTTCGGCCGCTGCCCAGCATCAATAATTGACCGTTATGCCATAGCAGCCCCATATCAGCTCTGGTGGGAAGCTGCCAAAGGGTATTCGGACAATTCAATTGATCTGGATAGGTTTTATTTTCGAAATCTTTAGGCTCGAAGATAATTGAATCCGCTTTCATTTCAACCGGGGCATAGTTGTCAAAGATAGCCTGCAGCATTTTCTTTGTCCATCTTTCTAAATACACTGGATCATTTTGGAAATGATGGATTAATATTACGGGAAAATTTTGATCTTCTATCGATTTAAGAAATCGAGTCTGGTCCCAAATACCAGCATTGGAGAGCTGTGTCATCTCAAAGGGTGCGAAATAAAGCGGGATACGGTTATCAGGCAACATAGCCATGAATTCATCAGCGAGAACAGGACCCTCTTTTGATGCGTTCTTGATCTTCTCTTCAAGGTAAATATAATCATTTCCCCGTTTGATCCGGTCACGCCGGCCGGGTATTGGACCGAAAAGACTGTTCTGGGTCAAGCTTGCGATCTGGAAGAGCAAAACCCCTGTCAGTACCAAAAAGATCGTTAGGTTAATCCACAAATTTTTGCGCTCGAGTTGTTTCATGCTCTCTGGCTTGGGAATCTGTTCTAATTTATAATCCATCTCCGGTGTGCTTTCGGAATTTATTGGGATGGTCTCGCATAACCCTCCATAGATGATGCCTGTGAGAAGTCCAAAACCAGCGCAGATTTCAACTAAATAATTAACATTAGAGCCAACTTTCCCGATTGTAAGGGCTACAATCATCCCGGCAATCAGATAGGGAGCCAAGAATGGATAGGATTGGGTGTAACGCCAACCCAATGCCAGATAGAAGACAAGGAGGGCAAGTATCCAGGGCATTTTTCGAGCGACATCCTGTGCAGAATGCAAAACGGTCGTCCAATTGAATGGATTTATGTTAGCAGTAATGATATGGAAAAAGAAGCCCCTGTTGGTGAGCGTTTGAAGCAAACCAAAAATTGCCAATCCGCTAATAGCATAAATCAAGAATAATTTGAGAGCTTGTTTCTTATTTTTTGTCCAAGTCCATATGAGTGCTGCCAACGGTGCGGCCAAGCCATAAGATTGGCGAGTATAGGCTGCTAAAACAAACAGAATAGAGGCTAAGATAATCGATTTATTTTTCTGGGGGTTCTTGATGACACAATACAAGCCTGCTAAGGAGAATAGAAGTGCCAGCATATCTATCCTGAAAAGGGCAGACCATTCTAGGACATAGGGATTGATCAAGAAGATCACCGAACCAGTCACTAAGGGTAAAATTTTCCGATTAGGAATGAACTCCCGCAGGATTGATGCAATTAAAAAAGCAGAACCAAGTGTACTCAGAAAAGCAATCAACCGTCCAATGAGGAGACTGGGACCAAATATCCATATAAAAAAAGCATTGATCAGAATATAAACCGGGGGATAATTGGATATGAGATAAGGTGGCGTGGTGATGTCAGCGGGATAGAGCGGTTCACCTTGAGTTATCCTAAAAGCCTGGTTAAGAAGCTGTCCTTCACCATAGTCCAGGGGATATTCAAAAATTAATGCGATGACGCCTTGAGCCAGGAATATAATGAGAGCCAATCCCAAAAAGGTTGACAAGATGATCTTTCCTGTCAAACGAAGATCATGTAAAAATAACTTCTCAATAAATTTCATTGAATCTCCTAATTGGTTTTAGGTTCAATGTCCAAGATGTTTCACGCCACTATTAGGTATTTTGAATCTGATATAATTGCACCATCTCTTATTTATACGAGAAATTATAGCATATTGATGATCTACTAATGTAGTGAAGGTTTCAGGAGGAAAAATGAGCAAAAAGATTGTTTTAATTGGGGCAGGCAGTGCGATGTTCGGACTGGGGACCCTTGGGGACCTTTTCAAAGAAGCGCAGCTTGAGGGTAGCAGGATTGTCTTACATGATATCAATCCCCAGACACTCAATGTAACCCATCGTGCAGCGCTAGCGTATATTCAAGAACATAATTTAAATTTTGATCTGGTAGCTACAACAGATCGTAAGGAGGCTGTGCAGAATGCAGATTTCTGCATCATATCTATTGAGGTAGGTGATCGTTACGCTCTTTGGGAACAGGATTGGAAGGTACCGCTGCAGTATGGCATTCACCAAGTTTATGGGGAAAATGGGGGGCCAGGTGGATTCTTTCATGCCATGCGGATTATCCCTCCTATATTGAATATCTGTGAAGATATTGCAGTCATGGCGCCTGAGGCGATGGTCATTAACCTAAGTAATCCCATGATACGGATATCTCATGCCGTGCTCACTTGTTTCCCTGATCTACGCTATGTTGGGCTCTGTCACGAAATTGCTCAATTGGTACACCATCTGCCCATTCTTTTAGGAATCAAAACAGATGACCTGGCAATCAAAGCAGGCGGTTTGAATCATTTTTCAGTTCTTGTGGAGGCAACACACAAGAATACCGGAGAGGATCTTTACCCGATTATCCGTGAAAAAGGACCAGAGTATTTTCTTAAAGCTGAGAATTATTTTGGCCATCATGGTGAAAGAGACTTATGTGTGGAGATCCTTGAGCGCTTTGGTGCTCTGGCGATCACAACAGACAGTCATTTTGGAGAATATATCCATTGGGCATATGACTCTGTTGATCACCGAGGAATTTTGAAATTCTATGAGGATTATAAAAAATCTATGTTGTTGCCGCCACTTTCACCTCAAGAGCGATTGGCAATTGGTAGTGGGGAAGGAGAACTGTGGGGGATTGTACCGATCATCTCAGCAATGATCTCGGGTCGTGAGCATTCTGAGTTGGCTGTCAATGTTCGCAATGAAGGGCTGATTGATTGCTTGCCGGATGAGATGCCTGTTGAGGTCCCCGGGAACATTCGGGACGGAGAACTTCGTGGTGTCTCACTTAATCCCTATCCAAAGGGTTTTGGCGCCCTGCTTCAAAACCAAGTTGGTACGACAGTCCTAACTACGGAAGCCATCCAGAAGCGCTCGAAACATATCGCCAAACAAGCACTTTTATCAGACCCAGTTTTCAACCGATCCTCTGTTGTGGATGATCTGCTTGATACAATGATCGGTTTACAATCGCCATACTTGGACTATCTTGAATGATGTGCTAGTTTTCCGATCAAAAAAAGTGGTCAAACCTCAGATCAGCATATTTTTCGTATTATAATTTTTAGAAACCAATAGGCTGTCCGAAGTTACAATGAGTTAAGTATAAAAAATTCATTCTATAGTAATTTATTACGCAATGTTCATCCAAGGGAGGCCCATTTGATTCATCTTTCTGCAAGGCCTGCTTGGTATGATGTTGTATGGTAGGGGCGTCTCCACTTAAGTGGTGGTTTACGGAACAGTGTTTGATCCCCCAGGAACTTACGAATTGGTGTCGTGTTATTTTCCCAAAGGATAATTTCACTGTATATTCTAAAATTGACTTTATTCGTCAAATGTGATAAGATTTGCCAGATTGAAAACTCATCTAGAGAGGTGGAGGGACCGGCCCGAAGATACCTCGGCAACCACGATCGTCGATCGCAGGTGCCAACTCCGGCAGACCCTGAAGTGGGACGTTCTGGAAGATGAGGTGATGTTACCAAAAGGTATGCAAAGCCTCTCAACCATTGAGAGGCGATTATTTTAATGAGGCATATTTTCCAGGAGCATTCATTTAAGGATCAGGTATGACAGTCGATCTTAATAAATTTACCAATCATCGATATTTAGAGGCACTAGCGGATCGAGTGCTGCTGTTTGATGGTGCCATGGGGACTAATCTGGATCGACAGAACCTTACTGTTGAACATTTTGGTGGTGAGAGGACTATGGGGTGCAATGATTACCTGGTGATCACCTATCCAGACGCTGTGGAAAACGTACACCGCTCTTTCCTGGAGGTTGGCGCTGATGTGATCGAAACGAACACTTTCCGGGCTAACCGTTTGACATTGGCTGAATTTGGTTTGGGTGAACGCACCCATGAGATCAATTACAAAGCTGCCAGGCTTGCACGAAAAGTTGCCGATGCTTATTCAACTGCAGACCAACCGCGCTTTGTGGCGGGTTCAATGGGGCCAAGCGGAAAGTTGATTTCCGCAGAAGACCCTGAGATGTCAGATATCAGCTTTGATAATTTAGCAGATGTTTTCCGGGAACAGGCAGTGGGATTGATCGAAGGTGGTGTTGACCTCCTGCTGATCGAAACCTCACAGGATATTCTGGAGGTCAAAGCGGTCATTTATGGCATCCAGGCAGCTTTCAAGGAGACTGGGGAGGTTCTCCCAATCCAAGCACAGGTGACTTTGGACACAACCGGTCGAATGTTATTGGGAACAGATATTGCTGCTGTGCGCACTATTCTCGAAGATATGGGCATTGATGTGATCGGATTGAATTGTTCAACGGGACCAGATTATATGCGTGAACCAATCCGGTATTTAACAGAACATTCCAAACTCCCCGTCTCTTGTATTCCGAATGCCGGATTGCCATTGAATGTGGATGGTGAAGCGGTTTATCCCATGGAGCCGGAGCCCTTTGCTGACATGATGTTAGCGTTTGTCAATGAGTATGGAGTACGAGTAGTGGGGGGGTGCTGCGGGACCCGGGAAGATCATATTAAATTGATCAATGCGGGATTAAACCGAGGCCGGTCCATGCCATCCCTCCCTCAACAGGAAGCGATGTTGGCATCACCCGTTCAGGCCGTTTCAATGGCACAAACGCCGCCACCTTTTTTGATCGGGGAAAGACTTAACACGCAGGGTTCAAGGCGATTCAAACGGTTGATCATGGCTGAAGACTACGATTCCATCGTTGAAATGGCTCGGGATCAGGTGGAAAGGGGTGCTCACGGACTGGATATTTGCGTAGCACTGACGGAAAGCGCTAATGAAAAACATTTAATGCGCACTTTGGTGAAGAAGTTGGCAAACGCTGTTCCCGCCCCTTTGGTGATTGATACAACTGAAATTGATGTGATTGAAGCGGCATTAAAAGCTAACCCAGGTCGCAGCTTGATCAACTCAACGCACCTTGAATCTGGACCCGATAAAGCCAAGCAGATCTTTTCACTGGCGAAGCAGTTCAACGCGGCTGTTATCGTCCTGACCATTGATGAAGGCGGTATGGCAAAGACTATCGAACATAAACTGACAGTTGCCAGGCAAATTTATGATTTGGCTGTGAATCAGATTGGGTTGAAACCTGAAGACCTGGTGTTCGACACATTGACTTTTACCCTGGCAACCGGGGATCCCGAACTTCGAGGTTCAGCCCTCCAAACGATTGAGGGCATCAAAAGCATTAAAGAAGAACTTCCTGGTGTGCTGACCTCTCTTGGCGTAAGCAATGTTTCTTTTGGCCTCACACGTCATGCACGCGCTGTAATTAACAGCGTCATGCTATATCACGCTGTCGAAGCAGGGCTGGATATGGCTATTGTGAATCCAGCGCATATTAAACCATACGCCGAGATACCTGAGAATGAACGCCTGCTGGCAGAGGATCTAATCTTCAGCAAATCAGAGGACGCCCTGGCAAATCTCATCGCTTATTTTGAGTCGGTCGAAGAGACTGGTGGTGATGAAAAGCGCGGTCAGGTTGATCTAAAAACGATGCGGCCGGAGGAGCGCTTACATTGGCGCATCCTGCACCGGCATAAAGCAGATGTTGAAACTGATATTGACGAGATCCTTGAAAGGGAAGCGGTACCGGTTAGGTCAGAAGCCGCTGTGAAGATTCTCAATGATGTCTTGCTGCCAGCGATGAAAGATGTGGGTGATAAATTTGGGTCCGGTGAACTGATCTTACCCTTTGTGCTGCAGAGTGCTGAGGTGATGAAAATTGCAGTGAGGTATTTGGAAAATTTCTTGGAGAAAAAGGCAGGGGTTACTAAGGGAAAAATCGTTCTGGCAACGGTCTATGGTGACGTACATGATATTGGTAAGAACCTGGTGAAAACAATCCTCTCAAATAATGG
>JAYELT010000172.1:0-3261 GCA_034717715.1 Chloroflexota bacterium
AGTTGTTAGAGATGAAATCAAATAGCAGCCAGTTTAATTGATTAAGGTTCATCACGTTTAGCCCTCCTCTTGTTTTGCGAGCCAGTTTTGATAATTTGGGATGAGCTTCTCCAGTTTTAGCGCTGTCAGCCCTTGGAAATTCCTGATGCCATCCTCAATCCGGCTGATGGTGCCGTGGGATAAACCCAGGTAATTTGCCATGCCGAACTGTGTCAGATTCATGAAGCCCCGAAGCTCAACCATTTGATCGGCGATTTCGTTCACTGTTGGTAGGCCCTTTGGTTTCGGTTTTGAGAGAATGACAACTTCTTCCAGCGGGATCAGCTTTTGATCATAGCTCCCGTTTCTCCCGTTGACGACGACTGCCCCATCCGGCCCTGAGAAGATCAACCCTTCGGGGAATTGGCCTAAGTGCAGCATCTGTTTTATTTCCCAGCTGGAATAGCAGCGATTAACCCAATCGACATATTCATCAGGATCGGTGAAGTGCCGGCGACCATTCAAAAATAAAAATCCGAGCACTTTATATATTCGATTGATCATTTTTCCTCCAATATTTCAAACGTCACTTCGTCAAAACTGCATTCCAAGCCCGCAATCATTCGAGTGAGCAGGCTTGTCATCCGGGATTTTAACCAGGCTGCTTCGTCAGCATCCGGAGTTTGAAGTATGAGAACGCCATCGCCGTCTGCCCTGGGCCGGCATTTTTTCAGCATGGCAACGATTTTTTCATTTCTTGGTTCCCATTCCAGTTTCAGGTCGAAATGATCAATCAATTTTTTATGCATCATCGACGGTTCATGACGGTTGCTTTTAAATTGACGGTTCTGTTTAATGACGGTTAATAACGGTTCGGGTGTCATAGCTGTGTCACCCTTTATGTCGTCAGAGTCGCCCTTTAAGCTATTTTCTGCATCAGATGTCACCCTTTTGATGTCGTCAATGCCGCCCTTTATGTCGTCAATGTCGCCCTTTTCTGATGGATTAAAGGGCGTCATTTTGTCACCCTTTAGCTTTTGACAGTGCTCGATGTGCGTTTGTTTCAGTTCGGGATCCATGCCGGCCAGCACCCAGAAAGTATTGGTGTTGGATCTGCCCGTACCTGGTTCGATGGCGATCTCGCCTTTTTTCTCCAGCATTGAAAGCTGGCGCTGGACCGTGCGACGTGATTGCCTGGTTTTTTCTGCCAGTGTTTTAATTCCCGGATATGCCATCCCGTCATCGTTGGCGAAATCGGCGATCGCCAGCAGAAGCAGGAGCTTGCCGCCGGCCTGGGTGCTGTTCTTCCAAACCCGATCCATTGTGCGAATACTCATAATCTAGCGCTCCTCTCCCAAAGCAAAGGCTGTTGACCAGTCGTTGGCGGCTGGTAGGGCAGCGTGATCTTTTTGGCCTGGCTGATGTTCCGCTGAAGGCTGGCGATGCGGTTGTTGTTTTCCTTGATGTAGTCATCTATCTCATCCTGGAATTCTGGCAGGTAATAACCGGATTTACCAGAGGTAGACAGGATCGGGGTGCCCTCTTTCGCTTTGCGGATCTTGCGATCAGTGAGCGGGTTATGCTTTCCAAGCAGCTGGATGGCTAACTCCTGCCGGGAGACACGGTGCTCTTTGCCGATGTAGCCTTTGTCAACCATAAAGCGGATCAGTTTTTGGCGCAGGTCGTCGGTGATCTCCCAGCATAGAGTGATGTAAAAAGTGCGTGGATCGAAGTTTGTAGCTGTATTTGTCATGACGCCTCATCTTCTTGCTCCATCCGATCAAGCTCGATCTTTTCTGAGACACGGACAGTTTCTCGCAGGCGGAAATAGGGCTTGCGCCCATCGGTGGGGTTAACGATCTCGATGATGTCATGGCTGCCGTCGATATTGATCACAAACTGGGTGCCTCGTGGCACGGAGATCAATTTCATCATCGTAGCATTTGGGTCAACGGGGATCATCAAATCAACAAAGTTGCTATCTTGGTCAGTCATTTTTATCCTTTCGTGAAACACTTTGGGTATTGGGATCGTAGGTATATGGTTTGAGGCTGTTGAAGCTGACAATAAACAAAAGACCTCATTTAAGTGAAGTCTTTTGTTTTAGTTATTCGGCAGTTCCATATTCTTCTTCATCGACATATTCAAAAATATCTCCAAATTTGACATTCATCAATTCTTCGGGTGTATATCCAACCCCTAAAATGAGAAGGCGTGAAAGTACTCGAAGATTAATCTGCTTCATCGGTTCCCCATCGAAAATCTTATAAATCGATTGATGAGATATATTCGATTTCATGGCTAATTGATGCCGGTTCTCTACACCATTCTCTTTTGCCCGAGATAACAGAAAGATGCCTTTCAAACGAAAGGTACCTGATCTCATAAAAATATTCCTTTCTTGATCTGCTCAGTTGATAACGTCATAAGAATATGATAAACTAAAAAATCAGATTTGTCAAGCACAAAACAAAAATTGCCCTTGACATTCTGTAAATAATCGTTTATATTATTTCTATTAGTTGCTTCAGCCAAACAAAATACGATCAAGGGACGGCTCATGACCAGAGAAAACCTAACCCAGAAAAAGATCACTGCAACAAGAAATAAAATTGATCCACACCACAAGGTCACTATAACGTGCTTTGTGAAGAATAAGTTTGGGGAAATCATTGACGAGCGAAAGTGGCGGCTGAGCCCCAGCTACTATTTAAGGGGAATTAAAAAATGGTTTTGGGATCGTGCCATAAAGGAATATGAAATTAAGACTGATCGACGTCATAATCACGTGATCGCCGTTGGTTTTAATTAGTAAAGGATGATTCTATGCCATTAGCTGAGATGATTCAAAAAGCCAATCAAAACAGGAATAAACTAAATCATATGACACTCAAGCCAGGTCAGGAGCGATGGCAGTATAAACGCATGTTGAAAGCTGCTGAGGAGTTTGATCGGATCGTAACAGGCGATGCTTGGGTGAAATTTTGGAACCGAAAAAATGTGATGCGTGCGATTGATCGTGGTGATGTGCTCATGGTGGAGTATTGGCTGATGTCCAAGCTCTGGATGGTGCAGTTCAGGCAGGGGATTGGAGTGGAGAATGGTTAGAAAAACAAGGTGTCATTTTTGTGGCAAGCGATATTCATATGATGATTTATATGATGTGAAAATATGTCACGAATGCAATCGGCACGAATTAGCAATTTGGGTAGATATAAAAGAGCGATTGCCAAAAGTAATTATGAAAGATGGTGTCTGTAATGTGGTACTTGTTAAATATAA
>JAYELT010000172.1:3361-7238 GCA_034717715.1 Chloroflexota bacterium
ATGAAAGAGCGACCAATATTATTCAATCAATCCTCAATCAAGGCAATTCTTGAAGGTAGAAAAACACAGACAAGGCGAATAATAAAAAAGCAATTTATTCATATTTTACCTATGCGTATTCCTAACGAATGGGTGACATTAGATACGACCAATCCGAATCATGGAAGTATTATTAAATGTCGGTTTGGTGATATTGGTGACCATCTTTGGGTACGGGAAACATGGCGAGTAAACAAAGATTTTGATAACTTGAAGCCATCATTAATTCTAGTGGCTATGAATAATGATGTTCAGGGTTGCATTGATTATAGAGCTACACAGCGTGGAGAAAGTTTCTGGGGGAAATGGCGTCCATCAATTCATATGCCACGCTGGGCTTCAAGAATTTCTCTTGAAATAATAAGAATTAGAGTTGAACGGGCGCAGAATATTTCTTTGCATGACATAAATGCGGAAGGAACGCCACATACCTTAGATAAAGGAGTACGACCTTTTGGAACCCGCCGTGAGCAATTTCAACGCTATTGGGATTCAATTTATTCTAAACAGGGCTATGGTTGGGATGAAAATCCTTGGGTATGGATAATTGAATTTAAGAAATTAGAAAGTGAGGAGGAATGAGAGAAGAATTGAGCGACTTATTTATGTACTCCAATAACGCGTGGCAAACGGTTGAGTTCATTGCTGTAATATTAATGATATTTGTTGGCATCGTTATAGTTGGTCTAATTCTTAATCGGTTGTTTTATCGAATGGGGAATGATGAAAAAGATTGATAATTGCCTTTGGGTATGGGTGATTGAGTTTGAGAATGCGGGCATTATTTGATAAATTTATTAGATTGGAAAACGTGATGAAACGAATGATGGCAATTAAACGACTACAGGATGATAAGTTGGTGTGCTTACACAGCCGGCTGGTCCGGATCTATCGAACGGCTGCGGTTGAATTTCAATGTCAAGATTGCGGTGCAATTTTGACGGAGTTTGAAGCCAGCCAGTGCATGACGATTACAACGATCAATACTGCTGATGTGGACATGGTGATACCCACGATTTGTATTTAGGTCATTACGGGCTTGGTGAACCCGATGACAAATTCTCCTCCTTTTGGTTGGGAGCGGTTCTAACTGATATGGGGCCGCTCCCTGGGCTTAATTTTTAGGTGCATGATTTCTCCTCTATGTTGGGAACGCCGGATCGGTGGCCGGCGTTCCCTTGCGATGATCAGCTGCAATCGGTTGATCAACGAGGAACTGGAGCGGGGCAGGTTTGGAAGTTTGAAATAAATGTGATGATTATTGAACCCGCGTGGCAGCTTGTTAGGAAGCTCGGGTAAATGCCAGGGTGAAAAGCCACGATCAAGCCCTGACAAGTAAAATTTGTACATTAACAATCGAGGTGAACATGGTACTTCCTGCAGTTTATTCCAACCAGATCACGTGCAACCGTTGCGGAAGGATCCTCGGACGTGTGATCCAGGTGGAAGGTGAGGAGCTGATCCGGATCGGCGGATTGGTTGTCTCTGAGATTGATGGAAACTGCATTCACTGCGGGAAGCCGTTTCATTACTCGCTCAACCAGGACCGGCTTGAGAGAATAATCAGAAGAAGTATAAAAAAGAATTGACACTTCTTCGCATCGGCATTACACTCACTACAATAGTAATTTTCACCAAATGGTGAAACCGGTGATATTTGTGAAAAGCGTGTGAGAAAAGTGAGGATCAGCTTGAAATATTGCGCTTGAAATATTGATTCGTCTATGATACAATGAAGCCAGAACAATGGTTTTGAGCCTTTGGCTGTGAAATAATATCGTATAGCCATTAGGTAAGAGCCTAAATAGTGCAACCCGGGGTTTGCCGCCCGGACATGTGTACCAGTAAAGATGGTGCCCGCGTCCGGGCGTTTTTTGTTTAAGGCAAGATTTGATTAGGCCAAAATCTCATGATTTTGGCACTGCACTGAGGCGGTTTGAGACCGCTTCAGTTTGGAGGTTTCTATGTTTGAGAGTTTTGATTGGACTGCGATTGCAGCTTCGCTATCTGTGTTGGTGAACGGCATTCCGTTGGTGCTGGTCGTGATCGGGCTTGTGTATGCTGCCGGCGAGAAGTTCGGCGTGAGCGGCAAATGGCAGTTCTTGCTCTCGCTCGGCATCGGCTTGATCTTTGGCGGTGGTTATCAGCTGGCTTCGGTTGGGCCTGTAGTTGATTTTGCCGGCTGGTTCGGGATCGTCGTCTACGGTTTATCTATGGGATTATTGGCGAGCATGTTATATGACAGTGCGAAAGACCTGCTTTCCAAGATCGTAGAAAAGCTGCTCGGATTTTCTGACCAGGGTGTGGGATAGATACGACTTATCTTAACTCACACATATGACAGAATCAGCTAAATTCCTGGAGATTTTTCAATCCTTTATTTTGCCGGCAGCGGGTGCAGTTGGTGGACTGGCTGCGCTGATCATGTTTCTGTTGTCTGAATCTCAGCGTAGGGCTGAGATGGAGAAGATAAAAGCAGAAACTGAAAAAGTTGAAGCGGAAAAGAACCATACCTTAAGGAGCACTGAGGCGACGCTGACTAAGATTACATCGGAGGCAGCAGCCCATGCGATCGAGGGCCAAAGGATTTTGATTGACGATCTCCAGGAGCGTTTGAAAATGGTAATTCTGAAGGTCTCTGATTTAAAGTGTTTGCGAGAGGAACGCGGCATAATCATCAAGAAACTGGATGAAAAGGTAACTCGGCTCGAAAAAGAGCTAGACGTCAGGGAGGCGAACATCGTGGCATTGGAGGATAAACTGCGGCGCTATGAAGCGGAGAACCAGGAATATCGAAAAGAAAACGAACAGCTGCGGAAACAGGTTGAGTCTCAGCGTCTGCGGATCAAAGAGCTGGAAGATCAGATCAAAGAGATCAAGCGGAAATACCAAGAGGCTTATGATGGTTGAGTTGAAAGGCAAAGGCATTTATATCTGGATCATCAGAGACGACGACGATCCGCAGGTGATGGCCCAGGCGTGCAAGGATGCTGGGCTGTCTCATGCGACCATCAAAATTGCGGATGCTGGTTATGCTTATAACGTTTCGTATGATGCTCAGGGATTGGCGCATGACAAGGTACCGGCCCTAGTTGATGCGTTTCATGCGGTTGGGATTCAGGCTTGGGGCTGGCAGTTTGTGTACGGAAACGTCCCGGAAGATGAAGCAAAAATCGCTATTAAACGGGTTTTAGAGCTGGAATTGGACGGATTTATCGTCAATGCTGAGGGCGCTTATAAGAACAAACACGCCTCAGCTGAGATCTACATGGACCGTTTGCGCAGGTCTTTGAGTTCATTCCCGATCGCACTCTCGTCTTATCGTTTCCCATCGTTCCATCGAGAGTTTCCGTGGAAGGAATTTCTGAGCAGAGTGGATATCAACATGCCCCAGGTGTACTGGATGCTTTCGACGAATGCCGGGGATCAGATGGCGCGGTGCTATGCAGAATTTCAGCAGCCGCAGTATCCGCAGATTCCGATATTCCCGACAGGGGCAGCGTTCAGCGAACAGGGCTGGCGTGCTAAGCCTGGCGAAGTGTTCGAGTTCATGCAGACAGCTAAAGGACTGGGCGTGGCTGGGTGCAACTTCTGGTTGTTCAACCATGCATGCAAGCGGTTCCCGGATCTGTGGGAGGTGATCAGCGACTTTGATTGGGAGGGGACTGGCTATGAAGAGCCTGATCCCGATGAGGATGATTTTCTTTTCTACGGCATGTGCAAGGCGAATTATTTGCGTATCCGCAAGGGTCCAGGGACAGGCTGGGAGATCGTTGGATATCTTGAGAATGGGGATGTTGAGCCGATATATGGGGTTGAGGACGGATGGTATCGCATA
>JAYELT010000173.1:0-2941 GCA_034717715.1 Chloroflexota bacterium
CGCTAAGGAGGCACGTACTGTACCATTGATCCCGAGGGCGGTCATGATAGGTTGGGTGCAATGCTGGCCGGTGCGGACGGCCACCCCCTGTGTGTCCAGGAGTGTGCCCAGATCGTAGTGATGAATCCCATCGATGTTAAATGACAGAATGCTGGTGCGGTGTTTGCTGCTGCCGTAAATTGTCAAACCCTCAATTTCAAATAGTTTTTCTTTTCCATAAGCCAGAACACCATCTTCATGTGCCATGATATCTTTGAAGGAAAATTGGTTGAGGTAATCAATGGCTGCTGCCAGTCCAATAGCTCCAACAATATGGGGCGTTCCAGCCTCAAATTTAAAGGGTAGCTTATTGTAGGTGGTTTTTTCGATCGTCACCAAGTCGATCATTTCACCCCCCCCCTGATAGGGCGGCATGGCTTCTAACCACTCTTCCTTACCATACAGGACGCCGATTCCCGTTGGGGCGTACATTTTGTGCCCAGAGAAAGCGTAGAAATCTGCATCCAATGCTTGAACATCATGTTCAATGTGCTGGACTGACTGAGCCGCATCTACCAACACAGCTGCACCCGCAGCGTGCGCCATTTTGATGATTTCTTTGGCAGGATTGATCGTCCCCAGTGAATTAGAGACATGGTTAAAGGCAACCAGTCGAGTACGGTCATTTAATAATTTTTTTAAGATATCCAGCTGGAGATCAGTGTTTTCATCAAAGGGGATGACGCGAAAGTGTGCCTGGCGGCGTTCACACATCATTTGCCAGGGGACAAAGTTGGAGTGATGCTCCAGTTCTGTAGCGATCACTTCATCACCTGGCTTTACAAATGCTTCACCAAAAGAGAAAGCTACCAGGTTGATGGCTTCTGTTGTGCCACGCGTGAAGATTATTTCGTGATCATGCCTGGCATTGATATAAGTTTGCACCGTTTTACGAGCCTTTTCATGTGCTTCTGTTGCCAGGCACGAAAGATGGTGCGTACCACGGTGGATATTACTGTTGAAGGTCGTGTAGTAATTCGTTATGGAATCAATAACAGTTTTAGGCTTTTGCGTCGTGGCAGCGTTGTCCAGGTAAGTTAATGGTTTGCCGTGAATGGTCAGGTTTAGGATTGGGAAGTCAGCTCTTACTTGATCAATATTGAATGTCATCATTTTAGTTGTTCCCTTTTGATTTGTTTTCATAGATTTTACCAGACAAGAATGCAGCTGAGTGTTGGGTATCCACAAATGAAAATGCCATAAGGTGTATAAATCATTCAATCCCCGCCAATACGGATTGAATGATATTGGTAAGATGGATATGAATGAATTGATAGCAATGGGATCGTTATGATCCCACAATGACATCCACACGAGTGCCGATTTCAGCGTTAAGACGCTGCTTTGCGCTACCATTGACCTCTGCAATCGCCAGGCTGTTACTGCTGTCAATTGTGGCGATCAAGGTTCCAGGTTCAGCGTCTGCATAAGTATGGGTTATGCCTGAAATCGTTTCTCCCTGGATCCTCGTTGCGATGCGTTGTTCCTTATACGGCAAGATACTTGCTGGGAGGTTTGTCATTAAGTTACCATACACATCAATTAAAACGACCTCTGCTTGCCAGCCAGAAGATGTACGGGTTGGTTCTGATAAAGTCAGGGTGACAGGATCATCAATGTGGGTCCCTAATTTTTCCAGGGGTAAGCCATTCGCAAGATGTGCGCCTACCGGCGCAAAGATATCCCGCCCATGGAATAACATACTGGGTTGAGGAAGCCAGTATTTTGGTTGATCAAGGGACACAATTTCAACGGGCAGCTTATCTTCTTTTGCCTTGCTGATTAAAGGTGAAAGTAAACCATTGTCTGGCGCGACAAAGAAGTTAGACTCGATTCGGGCAGCGATTGCTCGTCGGGAAGTTCCTACACCCGGGTCCACGACAGCAACGTGCACCGTGCCGTACGGGAAGAATGGTGCAGCCAATATGAGCATCCGTGCTGCACCCTCGATATTTTGCGGCTGGATCTGGTGACAGATGTCAATCACTTCAGCCTGAGGGGCGATCGATTTGATCACACCTTTGATGACACCAGCGAAGTGGTCTTGCAAGCCAAAATCTGTTAACAACGTCACAAGGCTAATGGATTCAAGGGATGGAGGAGCTGGATTTTTACCTAATTTTCTAACAACATCGTTGTAATTTAGACCCTGCCGGATGACATGGCAGAAGATCTCTGGGAGGCCTGTTTGCCGCAATGCCTGGACAGCTTCAGTAATGCAGTAAGGTACTCTGAAGTGCTCCACAGTGGCTTTGCCGTTCTTGATATCCAACACAGCATAGCTGGCACGTGGGTCGCCATCGTCTGGACGGCCTACCGTACCGGGGTTCATAAATAAGACCTTGTTGACCTCACGAAAATAAGATTGGTGAGAATGTCCGAAAAGAAGGATGTCTGCTTCGCAAGCATCGGCCAGGGCAGCCAGATGTTCCTCTGGTGTTTCTTGTGACAGGTAATCGTCTGACGACCCCGGAATGCTGTGGGTCAATAAGATTCGTAAACCTTCAATTTCAAGTTGCCGTTGTTCAGGGAGTGTTTTAAGGAATTTGCGAGATGGCTTTGAAAGCGCGTGATAGGTCCAGGCGAACATCTGCCGTTTATGCGGTTTCTTAACACCTGCCCATTGCGCCTTGCGTTGTGCTTTGCTGATAACTTTTTTGTCGTAATCCCCAAGGATATTAATAAAATGTGCTGCTTGGAGCAGGCAAACAACTTGATCTGGATTAGGGCCATATCCAATCGAATCGCCAAGGTTCAGGATGGTTTGTGATGCGCCTTGCCCGGCAGCATGGCATAGAACGGCTTTCAGCGCGGGTAAGTTGCCGTGAATATCAGAGAGGATGGCGATCTTCATAAGAATCGTTCAGGGTACTGCGGGTGGTTCGTCCAAGTTTATCCAGGC
>JAYELT010000173.1:3041-7228 GCA_034717715.1 Chloroflexota bacterium
AGATTGAATATATTCTTCATGGCTCAGAAAGTCTTCCATGGTCGTGTTGATTGCAGTGAAGGCTCTTTGGTATAGTGAAGGTGTATAAAGGTAGATGTCTTCTGTATCCACAGAAAGCCTTTCAACTACCTGGTGGATCTTCTCCAGGGCTCTATCCTCCTGTATTTTCTGAAGTGTTTCTTCAACTTTATTTTGGGCTTTGCCCCGGCGCTGTTTTAACCTCAATACCAGACGCTGATAGCCAGGTTTATATTTAGGGTCCAGGGATTCATTATAGAGTTGTGATAAGCGCTCAATTTGGATATCGAGATCACGCGCAGCGCCCAGGCTTTTAGTGATCCGCCTGATATCTTCCTGCCATGTTTTGGATTTTTTTTTCGGGAAGCAATCTTTGAAGTGTTCAAAAGCATTCCTGAGCCGGCGTGATGCGACCCGCATTCGATGGATATGCTCAATATCCTGGGCGTCCAGGGCGCCGTTGATCTCATTCTCAAGCCTGATCACCTGATCGAGCATAAAATTAGCGCCGAAGATGCAAATAGATTTCTGGACTTTTTTACTCATGCTTTCCTACCTCCACAAGTCAGCACACCAATTGTGTGTCGACTTATAAGATTTCATCAAGTATCGACTGTTGGTCTTCCAAAAGATCACGGATATGGTTTTGTAAATCTTTAAAAACCTCCATCACAGGTCGACCAGCATCAATCGTAACGAAATCATATTCTTCTGCTAATTGGTCAAATAATAAGATTAGTTCAGATTGATAGTCAATAAAACTATCATATAGATCAGTTGAAGGATGAATGTCCATACCCGATTCCCAATAGCTAAGTCCGCGGCCATGGATCAGCCGTGAGATAAGATCAGAAACATCTGCCTTGAGATAGAGCCCCAGATCTGGTTTCAAGGCAAATCCATATACTTTACGCTCCCAATCCAGGTTGGCGCCGCGCACGATGTCCCGTGCCATGATGGAATATAAATAGCGGTCTGAGAGGACAATGAAACCTGCTTGCAGTGCGGGGATGATCTGGTTTTCCAACCGATCCGCAAAATCAGTGGCGTAGAACAAACTCATTGTTTTAGGGCTGAATGTATGTCCCTTTTGGGCTGCTTCCAAGCCCCGCTGGGTCAATTGTGATCGCTTCAACCCGGTATCTGAAACGGCAAATCCTTCATCTTCCAACCACCTGCGCAAAAGCTGGGTTTGTGTGGATCGGCCAACACCGTCGGATCCCTCAAGGACGATCAATTTGCCAGGGAGATTACCAATCTCACGATATGGGAAACCGGCACCATAGAATTTTGCTTCAGGCATCAGACTTATCCTTTCTTAGTATCGGTCCCTGAAGGAAAGGGACTAGGTGGTCTGACTTCCGGGGTTGGCAGGCCTTTCCAGCCTTCAAGCTCCTGTTTGACGATTTCACGCACTAAGCGTTGTTGCGCCTGCACGGTCAGGTTGCCGTCAATGACAGTCAGGTTAAATTCATTTACCATATTATCGTATTCATTGAGGATGCGTTCCTGAAAAAGTTTAAAACTTTCAATACGACTTTCAGACAGGGAAAGGTCCATCCCGGCTTCATAGTACTTCAGCGTTGACCGCGCACCGGTGATGCGTTGGACAGCGACATCAAGCGGCACACGGAAGTAAAGAGCAATATCAGGTTGTATCGCGAAGGAATACAAGTTCCGAACCCATTCCCGGTCAACGCCCCTGGCAACGTCCCTGCCGAAAGCGGTAAAGGCATAGCGATCTGCAAGAACGATCACACCTGCTTTGAGCATGGGATAGATGCGGTTTTCCCAACGATCCGCAAAGTCGGTGCATTGTAAAAGGCTAAAGGTTGTGGGGGTGAATAGCTTACGCTTTTTAGCACGCTTGGTAGTGCTTTTGACCAATGCCGACGAATTCCATTCACTGAAATAGACAGATCGGCCTTGTGTATGAAGCCACTTAAAAAGTAAATCTATTTGTGTGGACTTTCCGCTGCCGTCAATACCTTCTACAATTATCAGTTTGCCTGGAGTGGTGTTTTTTCTCAACATAAACATACCTTTCACGCCGAGATGAGGTTTGATATAAAAAATTATACTTGATTTATCTCAATGATTTTAATCTGAGTATGATGTGCACATTAAGCTAATGGAAAATTATTCACCAGATGACGAATATCAATTGCGGAAAAATAAATGTGATAAGCATCATCAGAATTTCCAAGCATTTAGCCACTCAGGATAGAAAAAAGACGGCTTGATTCAGCCGGCTCTTTATAAATGTCGTATCAGAGAGAGATGGTAGAGGTCATCATTCATCGTTATCAAAAGACCATTCGTCATCTGAAGCATTGAGCTCCAGCATTTCTCCGGTTGCGATGAAAATCGTTCGTTCACAGATATTGGTGACCCGGTCAGCCATGCGCTCAATATTATGGACGATCCACATGACATAGTTTGTTTGATCGATGATGTCTGGGTTGGCAATCATCGCGGCAACATTTTTACGGTAGATCTGGTTAAACAATTCATCAACCTGGTCGTCTTCTTGTGGAATACGTCGAGCCATGCTGACATCTTCGTTGATGAAAGCGCTTAACGCACGATGAAGCATACCAACGGCCAGGTCTCCCATACGGCTGATCTCACGTGTGGGGATGGGTGTATCATCCTCTCCGATCAGCAGGTTGATCTTGGCGATGCCTTTGGCATAATCGCCCATCCGTTCCAACTCGGTGATTACTTCCATGATTGCAGCCAGCAGGCGGAGGTCGTGTGCGATCGGCTGCTGAGTGGCAAAAAGGATCATCAATCGGTTTTCGATGGCGTAGCGTTTTTCATTGATCTGTTCATCGCCATTGTAAACCTGGCGTGCGCCTTCCAGGTCCCGCCGCTTGAGGGTGTCGATGGCATTTAACATAGCCTGTTCAACCATGCTGCCGAGTAATAACACCTCATCCTGCAGATGATGAATTTCACGATCTAATGTTTGTCGTGGCATGGGACTCTCCCAAGAATTTCATAAGATGGTTCACCTATTTTATATCATTTTAACCAAAACGACCAGTCACATAATCCTCTGTTTGCTGCATGCGGGGGTTGGTAAAGATCTGGTGCGTTGCACCGATCTCTACTAATTTTCCGGAACGTTCCTCATCAATCATAAAAAAGGCTGTAAAATCCGATACACGTGCAGCTTGCTGCATATTGTGTGTGACAATCACAATCGTGTAATCGTCCTTAAGGGTTTCCATCAATTCTTCAATCTTCAATGTAGCGATAGGGTCCAGGGCTGATGCAGGTTCATCCATCAGGATCACAGAAGGCTCAACTGCGAGGGACCGGGCTATGCACAGTCGCTGCTGCTGACCGCCGGAGAGAGCTAAGCCTGAATGTTTGAGTTTATCCTTAAGATCATCCCAGACAGCAGCTTGACGTAAACTTCGCTCAACGATCTCTTCCAGGACCGCTTTTTTATGGATGCCATACAATCTTGGTCCATAAGCCACGTTATCGAAAATGCTCATTGGAAATGGATTTGGTCTTTGGAAGACCATGCCAACTTGCTGACGGATATCCACCTCGTCAATATCTTTGTCATAGATATTCATACCGTTCAGCATAACCCGTCCCTCAACCCGGGAACCCTTAATGAGGTCATTCATGCGATTAAATGACCGCAGCAGGGTGGATTTCCCACAGCCAGAGGGGCCTATCAAAGCAGTGATCTTGTTTTCCGGGATATTCATGGAAATGGCTTTAATTGCCTTAAAATTTCCATAAAAGATAGACAGGTCAACAGCCGCGATCTTGATTGGTAAGGAATCCATTTCATGTTGATCTGTTTTTCCGATGAAATTAACGCTGGTCTGCTCGGTCTCTTCCTTCAAGCCGGACATAAGGGGTGTCAATGTTAATATTTGTGGCTTAGAAATGTTCATTTTTCCTATTCATTATTGCACATAACAAAACAGGCACTACGAGAGCACTGTTTTAGAAAGGTTATCAAATATCATAACACCGTAGAATGAAAGGGCATCAAAGAATCCGTTAAAGTTATATAAAGATTGGTAAAGAATCTGTTAACATCAAGCAGTGGGCAGGGAAAAATAAAAGGTGCTGCCGACCCCATCTTCGCTTTCAGCCCAGATGTATCCACCATGGGATTCGATCATGTGTCTGGCAAT
>JAYELT010000174.1:0-7095 GCA_034717715.1 Chloroflexota bacterium
CAGTAGAAGAAAAGGCGGATGCGATTGGGTTGAGCGCTTTGCTGGTGAGCACCAGCAAACAAATGCCGTTGATCATCAATGAATTAGATCGACGGGAGCTGGACTTCCCTGTGCTGGTCGGTGGTGCGGCGATCAATCCGCGCTTCGGCAAACGGATCCTTCTCACAGAGAAGGAAAGATATTATCAACCAGGAGTCTTTTATTGTAAGGATGCCTTTGAGGGGCTTTATACAATGGATGCGCTGATGAACCCCGAGAAACGAGAAGCTCTGATGGAGACCATCCAAAAAGCAGCTGATTATGAGTTGGGAAGAGACATAGCCCCTGTGCGCAGGAATACCAGAAGGAACCCATCAAAGGGTGTGTCTGTCTTAGGAACGCTGCCCAAACCTCCCCATTGGGGTCCCAGGGTAGTCAAAGACATCCCACTGGAGATGGTGGGTGAGCATCTCTCCATCAAGGAATTATATCGATTATCCTGGGGGGCAAAAAATGCCCATGGAAGTGAATGGGAAAAACTAAAGGTAGATTTTGATGCCAGGTTGACTCGCATGCGTAAAAGCGCTGAGAAAGAGGGCTGGCTTAAACCTCAGGCTGTATATGGGTATTGGCCGTGCCAATCAGAGGGTGATGAACTTCTTGTATATGATCCAGAGAACATTGATAGCAGAACCCCGTCTATCCTGCAAAGGTTTGTTTTTCCTCGGCAGGCAACGGGAAACGGATACTGCCTGACGGATTATTTTGCATCAAAACAATCAGGAAAGATGGATGTCGTGGCTTTCCAGGTGGTAACAGTTGGCGCTAAGGCTACAGAACGGTTTGAGACATTGCAGGAAGCTGGCGAATATGCAGAAGCTTATTACCTGCATGGGCTGGCAGTTCAGATGGCAGAAGCGACTGCTGATTACCTCCATGCCCACATTCGCCGTGAGCTGGGGCTTTCCGTCAATCGTGGAAAACGCTATTCTTGGGGATATCCTGCTATCCCCGAATTAGAAGATCACCTCAAGGTATTTGACCTCTTACCGGCTGAATCTGCTTTGAATATGCAGCTGACCTCTGCTTACCAGCTTGTGCCAGAACAATCAACAGCAGCGATCATTGTCCACCACCCAGAGGCAAAGTATTTTAACATTGGCATCAGCCGGGTTCAACAGCTCTTAAAAGAAGACAGATCGGATAAGCAATGATGACTTCAAAACCTGGACGATTTCGTGAACACTTAAAACGAAGCTTGCGGCCAATTGTGACAGATGGTGCTATGGGAACCTTATTGCATGAACGCGGCATCGATATAGATGACTGTTTCGATGAACTTAACCTAAACCAACCGGCAATTGTCGCAGAAATACACCAGGAATACATCCAGGCAGGTGCGCAGTTGATCAAAACCAACACCTTTGGTGCGAATCGCATCAAGTTAGATCGTCATGGCTTAGAAGATCAGGTGGCGGAAATCAATGCAGCTGCGGTCAATCTTGCACAGAGAGTGGTATCCGCTTCATTCAAAAACGTGATGATAGCAGGAGATGTCGGCCCTTTAGGCGTGCCTATGGCACCTTTTGGTCGCGTGCAGCCTGAGGAAGCGGTTGAAATCTACCTTGAGCAAGTGCAAGCATTGGTTGATGCGGGTGTTGATCTGATCTTGATAGAAACCATGGTGGATGTTTACGCTGTTAGGGCAGCGGTTCAAGCCGTTCGCAAAGTTAATCCCGACATGCCTGTGATCGCTTCGATGACCTTCACTAGAGATAGGCGCACGCTGCTTGGTGATACACCTGAGGAAGTCGCACAACGGATCAGTGACTTAAATGTGGATGTCATTGGGGTCAATTGTTCTGGCGGTCCAGCACAACTCCTGAGAATTTTACGGAAAATGAAAGCAGCTGTTCCTGAAGGGCGTTTCTCCGTGATGCCGAACGCTGGCTTCCCTGAAAAGATTGGTGGACGTATCATGTATCCCGCTGGGCCAGAATATTTTCATGATTATTCACTGGCTTTCTGGCGCGCAGGAGCGAATGTGATTGGTGGTTGCTGCGGTACGACGCCAGCGCATATTGCTGTGATCGCGGATGCGATTGAAACCACGCCAGATGATTTTCTGATCAGCATTGAAACCGGGATGGAAACAGTTGCGGAGATTGTTCAAGAACCAGCATCAGAACGCTCGCAGTTGGCTGAAAAACTCGATGCAGGAAAGTTTGTCATTGCGGTTGAAATGGATCCGCCGCGAGGACTTTCTACGCACAAACGATTAGCTGGTGCTTCCCTGTTAGCTGATGCTGGCGCAGATGTGATAGACGTGGCGGACAGCCCAATGGCACGTATGCGCATGAGCCCGTGGGCCGTTTGCCAGTTGATCCAGTCAGAATTTGATATTGAAACGACCCTGCACTTTCCTACCCGCGGACGTAACCTGCTTAGAGTGCAGGGGGATCTGTTAGCCGCACATGCGTTGAAAATCCGCAATGTCTTTGTGGTGATGGGGGATCCCACAGCCATTGGTGATTACCCAGATGCTAGCGATTCATATGATTTGGTGCCAACAGGCTTAATCCGCCTGATCAAGGAGGGATTCAATATTGGTGTGGATCATTCGGGTGGGCAGATCGGACAGCCGACAAATTTCTTTGTGGGTGCTGCACTAAACCTGTGCCCCAGTAATCCTGAACGTGAAATGCATATCTTACGCAAGAAGATTGTTTCGGGGGCGGATTTCTTCCTCACACAACCCGTCTTTGATCTGGAAAAGGCGCGCCAATTTGTCAGGGCATACGAGGATAAACAAGGTCCTTTAAATATTCCTGTCCTGGTGGGTGTGCTGCCGCTCGTAACGGATCGACATGCTCGATTTCTTCATAATGAGGTTCCCGGGATATCCATACCGGATTCAATCCAGGAGCGTATGGCGCAGTCTGGGGAAAAATCAGCCCGAGAGGGGGCACGTATTGCTGAGGAATTGGTCCAAGACTTGCAAAGAGATTTCCAAGGTGTTTATTTTATACCCGCTTTCAACCGCTTTGATATGGTGGCTGAAATTATTGACGAGACCAAGATTGGTTAATCCCTTCTCAGTCTTCTCATCAGAGATGTTCCATTCTTGATGTCCTGTCTATTTCCGGGGTTTATGGAGTGCAGTACAATTAGCGACAGAGGAAAACATGATGAAATTTACACAGATGATGATCGTAAAGTCCATATTGGTTTTGACAGCCATTGCTTTGGTTGGCTGTACACAAGCAGATCCCCCCGACTTAACCATGGCAGGGACTTATGCTGCACAAACCCAGGCGGCTATCTCAGGAGAGATCACAGATCCTAAATCAGTCAGCACAGACTTTTCAGGGAAAACGCCGGTACCCACAGAAATGGAAAGCACAGCTGCTCCAACCCCAACAAATGCGCCCGTCGGACCTTTTAATTTCCCGGAAAATATTAACCCTTTGACAGGCATGTATATGGCAGATCCTACGATTCTTGATCGCCGTCCTGTATTGGTAAAGGTTGCAAATTATCCGGCTAATGGCAGACCTCACGCCGGTTTGTCTTTTGCGGATATGGTTTTCGAATATTATATTGGTGCGGGTGCCAACCGCTTTGTCGGTCTTTTTTATGGACAGGATACGGATGAGATTGGCCCTATGCGATCAGGTCGCCTGGTTGATCCTCAAATTGTCAGTCTATATGAAGGCATACTAGGTATGGTGAGTGCTTATGTCACAGTCTTTGACCATATCGATGAAATTCTTGGGAATCGCGTCATCAGCGGTCGGAGTACATGTCCGGCGATCTGTGATGATGGCCGTAATATTGTGATCAGTGTCTTTGCAAATTCAGAACAAATGACAAAATATGCGGAAGAGCATGGGGTTGATCAGAAGCGATATACATTGGAAGGGATGGCGTTCGATCCGCAAGCGCCCACAGGTGGTTCAGATGGTCCTCAGGCAACCATTCTTTTTGGCAGCTTAAATCGAGGTGAGTGGCGTTTTGATGAAGATAGCGGCAAATATTTGCGCTGGATTGAAGACCTCTCAGGTCAGAATCTAGAGATGATCCCGTTGGTGGACCGTGAAACGGATGAGCAGTTAGCCTTTTCAAACGTTGTGGTTATCTTCGCGAATCATACGGAACTTGCACCTACCCTGCACGAAATTGATCTTTGGAATGCTGTAGGTCAGCATGCGGTTTACTTCCGTGATGGGCAGGTATATGAGGGGACATGGGCGACGCCCAGTAAGAACCAGCCTATACAGTTTTTCGATCAAATTGGAAGAGTATTTCCACTCAAACCGGGCAATACCTGGGTTGTGATCATGGGCACATCCTCCGTAGTGACTGAAGACAGCGGCTCATGGATATTCGATTCCCGCCTCCCTTAACCCATGCGAACACTCATTATCTCTGATATTCACGCGAACCTAACAGCTTTGAATACCGTCCTGAAGGATGCGCAGCCTTTTGATCAGGTTTGGTGCCTTGGAGATGTTGTTGGATATGGACCAGACCCTAATGAATGCATCGAATGCGTCCAAACATTGCCAGGTCTTGTCTGTGTTAAAGGGAATCATGATGCCGCGATACTCGGTGAAATTGATGTCCAAACTTTCAATTACGAAGCACGTGCTTCTTTGAAATGGTTAGAATCCAATTTATCGTCGGATAACCGGCGCTGGCTGGAAACTTTGCCAGAACGGGAGACCTTTGAGAATTTAACACTCGTACACGGCAGTCCCCGAAACCCAATTTGGGAATATGTTATGGATGTCAGGGTAGCTTTGGCGAATATGACGACCTTTGATACACAAATTTGCCTGATTGGGCATACTCACATCCCGAGCGTTTTTCTCATGGATGGGGGCTCTGAGAATTCCATGCGATTGTTTAATATGATCCCTGCTGAACCCTTTAAAATCATTGATAGAGCGATTATCAACCCGGGTTCTGTTGGCCAACCACGTGACTATGACCCCCGCGCATCATATATCATCTACGATGACGATACGGATCAGTGGACGCTCAATCGAGTGGCCTATAATATTCCTGAAGTTCAGCAGCGGATACTGGCTGCAGGGTTACCAACGCGACATGCTTTGCGACTTGAAGCTGGGTGGTAGATGACTCGTTGGGATTAATAATCACCAATTATTCATTTAAATGAGATAAATCAGTAGTTCTAATGGAACTTTTATCTGACATCCAACGTCTATTCAGTGTAAAATAATAAACAAGAGAGTTAATCGAGGAGATGAGGATGAAGAAAAAACAGATTTTAGTAATTGGGCTTTTTATGTGCTTGAGTTTGATTTTAGGGGCATGTACAGCATCTTCTCCACAGTATATGGAGGAGGTAGCTGAAGCTCCAATGGCAGGATACGATAATGGAGCTTACAACCGTGATTCCATGATGGTGGAAAAGGCGGTGATGGAAGAAATGGAGGAAGCTGCCCCAAAACACGAATCTGGTTCTGGTTTAGGCGATGCGGATAATCCTTTAGAGAGGATGGTCATCTATAATGCGGATCTTCAGATCGCAGTTGAGAACCCTGAAACTGCAATGGAAACGATCATCCGTATGGCTGAGCAATCTGGCGGTTTTGTGGTCAATTCGAATTTATCCAGAACTTACCGTGAAAGCGGCAGTCTTCCGCGGGCTTACCTGACCATTCGGGTACCAGCAGGTCAAATGGATTCGATCATGACGGAGATCAAAGCATTGGTGCCTGATCCCTCCGAGGATGTCATCTACGAGTATGTTTCCGGACAGGATGTGACCGCTGAATATACAGACCTTGAAGCTCGGCTTCGAAATCTCGAAGCAGCTGAAGAAGCCCTGGTGGCTTTGATGGATAGAGCTGAGGATACAGAAGATGTTCTGAATGTCTTTGATGAACTCACCTATTATCGGGGTGAAATTGAGATCGTCAAAGGTCGTATGAAGTATTTATCGGAGTCTGTATCTCTTTCGGCGATCACAGTGGAAATCATCGCCAAGGAATCCCTCCAGCCGATCGAAATTATAGGATGGGAACCGAAAGGCACCGTCAAGCGTGCTGTTGAACAGCTCATCAAAACCGGACAAAGGTTGGTGGATGTGGCGATTTGGCTTGGGATTTACTGCCTGCCATTCTTGATCCCACTAGGCATAGGCGTCTATTTCCTGGTGAAAATCATCCGTAAGCAAGTCGCAAAGAAAAAAGTGAGAAAAGCTGAGGAGCTGGCGAATTCAGAGAAAGCTGAAGAAGCATAAACAAAATCAATACATTAAAATCTATATGATGAACGGGGCTGCCAGAAAAAGGCAGCCCCGTTGTATGTTGATTAATATTGATGCATGCTCCGCTCATCAGGCGACGCATTGCCAGTTATAGTGCAGATCACCTAATTCTGATGGGTTGTGAAATAATGATCCAACTCCACTTTAAGCGCATCTTTTCGACCGCTTTCGAGGAAAGATGCATTGATTGAGTTTGTACTTATCTGATACAGGTCCTTTTTTGATAAATTAAGCCCCTCTTGAGTTGCTAGAAAATTCTCATTCATATAACCGCCAAAATAAGCGGGGTCATCAGAATTGATTGTGACACGAACCCCCAGATCCAACAGCTGCTTAATATTGTGATTTGCCATATCATCAAACACGCATAGTTTAATATTTGAAAGTGGGCAGACCGTTAGCGGTATTTGATTTTCTACTAAATAATTGATTAGTTTAGGGTCATCTATGGATCGCACACCATGATCGATTCGTTTTACATTGAGCAGTTTAAGTGCTTCCCACACATATTCAGCCGGTCCTTCTTCACCTGCATGCGCTACAGGGATGTAGCCTTCTTTTTCGGCTCGATTAAATACATCTGTAAATAGGGAAGGGGGACGGCCAACCTCTGATGAATCTAACCCAACCCCAAAGATCAGTTCTTTGAATGGATGAGCTTGATCAAGCGTTTTATTGGCGTCCTCCGGGCTGAGATGGCGCAAAAAGCACATGATTAATTCCGAACTGATGCCCAATTTTTGATGGGCATCATCTTTTGCACTGACCAAACCATTAATGATGACCTCAAATGGTATCCCACGATGGGTATGTGT
>JAYELT010000175.1:0-7015 GCA_034717715.1 Chloroflexota bacterium
CCCGAATGTCTGACCTGAAAAAACAAGCAGCCAGATACTCTATATAAATTTTTTCTTATCTAATAGATACTTTATCCAATCATTTTTCTTGACGTTGTGCTAGGAGATATTTTGCTACATGAGACAACTCATCCAATCGTAAATCGGAGGCGCATCACCCTGCTCGTGTGTGTTTTCGGAGTTAGCATGCTGGTTATTGCATTCCTGGTTAATACACCCAAGGAGGTTTTTGCTGGTGAGAGGAGCATTCTCACTTCTCCAAGTATTCTTATCACCGATTATATTGCTTATGCAAATTTAGGAGCGGCTTTCTTCAATGCCGGCCTGGTCACTTTGATTGGTCTGGGTCTGGCATGGCTCATCCGGGCCAGGTTCAATGGTTATTTATTGTCAGCTATCTTCACACTTGCAGGATTTGCCTTTTTTGGTAAAAATGTCTTTAATATCCTCCCAATCTTTGCGGGTGTCTTTCTTTTTGATGTCCTCTTTTCTCACCAAAGAGTGAAGGATCTCATTGCTCCCTTGTTGTTTGGCACAACCCTGGGCCCGGTTGTCAGCCAGGTTGCATTTGGGTTTGACTTTGGCTGGTGGGGCATTGCTGGCGGTATCTTCCTTGGCGTGATTGTTGGGGGCCTCCTGGCTGCGTTAATGAATCATATTTACAGCTTCCATATGGGCTTCAACCTTTATAACACTGGAACGACGGGTGGTTTTGTTGCCACTGTGGTTTATATCACCATGCGTGGGTTCGGCTTAGAAATTGATCCAGTTTTCTACTGGTCCACAGCGTATACAGGTTTTCTGACCTGGTTTGTTTTAGCAGTCTTATTGAGTTTGATTGTTTTGGGCTTCATCTGGGGGGCAAAATTAACACAATACCGGAAGATTTGGAAGTGTTCAGGAAAGCTTGCTTCTGACTTTATCGTCATCGCAGACCTGGGAACCACTTTAGTCAATATGGGACTGATTGGTTTGATTGCATTAGGCTATGTCCATCTGGTTGGCGGGGATATTAACGGGGCTATCCTGGCAGGAATCTTCACTGTCACCGGATTTGGTGCGCTGGGAAAACACCCCCGCAACATCCTGCCGATCATGGCAGGTGTGTTCTTGTTTTGTATTCCAAATGTATGGAATCATGCGGATCCTGGGCCATTACTGGCAGCCTTGTTCTGCACGACATTAGCGCCGTTCGCTGGAAAATTTGGGTTTCTGGCAGGTTTGATTGCCGGAGCGCTACACCTGCCCATGGTGATGCATGTGGGCAGTATGCATGGTTATATGAACCTCTATAATAATGGCTTTGCCGGGGGACTTGCTATGATAATTATTATTGGCTTCATCAAGGGATTATGGCCGCATTTATTGCAGGATGATGACTCTAGTTCATAATCTAACTTGTGGTAGCGGATTCTTTTGCATAATCATTAAAGTGCTTTTACTTGCCTCGCCTATTACCTGGTGATATGATTTGATTTGTCGGAGGTAGATTGAAAGATTTAAGCAGGCAAAAGCGTATTCGATATTTTCTCATCCTGGCGATTTTAATTACTCTGCCCTGTTATTGTTTGGGGCTGGTGATCTTAAGAATTAATCGAAACCAACCAGATGCTGAGGTGCCAATTATTACCAGTACATCAACAAGGACAGCGACGATCACTTTGACACCTTTTGTCACGCTGACTCCTACTCAAACCTACACAGAAACACAAACTGGCACACTTCCTCCGACCGATACACCGACCCAAACAGCAACCGTTACCCTTACCCAAACCGTAACACAGACCGCTACGGTGACGGAAACCCAGACAAATACACCGACAATGACCCTGACCGAAATACCACCGACACCAACAAGTACACCAACCGTGAACATTATAGACACGCAAACACCATGATTTTGATGAAAAAGGATTGTAAATTTTATGATTGAGTTATTAGATGTCATTAAAGAGTTGATATCCGTATCGGGACTTTCAGGGTATGAAAAACCGATCCGTGAGATCATTCAGAAAACCTGGGAGCCGCTGACCGATGATCTCAGTTTGAGCAAGATCGGCAGCCTGCACGGTCTAAAAGTAGGCTGTGGAACCGAACCACGCCATCGAATATTGATCTCGGCACATATGGATGCCATCGGTATGATGGTCACAGATATTCAGGATGGATTGATGCGTGTGACCGAAATCGGCGGAATTGACAGCCGGATATTGCCAGGGCAGCCCGTGATAGTACATGGTCGTGAGGCTTTGCCAGGTGTGGTTATTCAACCCCCAGCACATTTACTGCCCGCCTCTGCCAGTGAAGGGCCGGTGGCGATGAAGTATTTGTTGGTGGATGTCGGATTGCATGCGTCGGAGGTCGCTGAGAAAGTGCGTGTGGGTGACACCGTGTCCTTTGCTCAGGAACCCCTCGAGCTGACGGGTGAAGCACTCTCAGGCCATACACTGGACAACAGGGTGTCTGTGGCAGCGACGACCATGTGTTTGGATCTCTTGCAAAGCCGCAAGCATGAGTGGGATGTTTGGGCAGTTACCTCAGCTCAGGAAGAAGAGACCCTGGGAGGTGCTTTTACATCACCCTTTGACATTCGGCCGGATATTGCCATTGTGATCGATGTTTGCTTTGCCAAAGGCCCAGGTTCCAGTGATTGGCGCAGTTTGCCTTTTGGAGAGGGCGTTGGGATTGGTTATGGCCCCAATATCCATCCAATGCTTTATGATGCTTTCGAGGCAAAGGCAAAGGTATTAGAAATTCCTTATCATCGGGATTTGATGCCAAGGATGTCAGGTACGGATGCCATGGCGGTGCAAATTGTAGCTGAGGGTATCCCCTGTGTGGTTTTAGGGATCCCACTGCGTTATATGCACACACCGGTTGAGACAGTTTCATTAAAAGATATCCGACGGGCAGGCCGTTTGATGGCGGAGTATATCGCTGACCTGACGTCGGAAACTTTAGATCAGATCCAATGGGAAGAGTGACCGATGACGAATAATCAGGATGCAAGCACAAAAAGAAAGCCAGAAATTGGACCCAGTCAGATCAACTTATTGGAGAAGTTATGTAATGCCACCGCCGTCTCAGGGGATGAGTATGAGGTTCGAAAAATCATCCTCGAAGAGATGAAACCAATTGCGGATGAGATCAAGGTGGATGCCCTGGGCAACATCCTTGTGACCAAATTTGGAGGAGGGGAAGGGCGCGTGAGGGTCATGCTCGCAGCTCACATGGATGAGATTGGCTTTATGGTGGTCAAGAAGCATGATGACAACTTGTTTGAGTTTGCGCGTGTAGGCGGGATTGATGAACGCCAGCTTCCCGGGAAAGCGGTACTCGTTGGGCGTGATCATCTGCCAGGTGTGATTGGAGCCAAGCCTATCCACATGACAACCGCAAAGGATCGAAAAAAGAAGATCGATGTCTCGGATATGCGGATTGATATGGGACCAGAGATTGGGGATAAGGTTAAGACGGGCGATAGGGCAACATTTGCCACGCGATTTAGAGTTCTCGGTCCGAGCATTTGTGCAAAAGCACTGGATGATCGTTTGGGCGTGGTCACCCTGATGGAACTTCTTAAATATGCCCCGGATAATATTGATTTGTTAGCAGCATTTACCGTTCAGGAAGAGGTGGGGTTACGGGGGGCACGGGTGGCTGCTTACGCCTTCAATCCAGATATGGCCATTGCATTGGATTCCACTCCAGCATATGACCTGCCACATTGGGATGAAGAGGATGAGAATGTTCAGTATAATACGCATCTGGATGCCGGTCCTGCCATTTACGTCATGGACCGGGCAACCATCGCCGATCGTCGTCTGGTCAACTGGCTGCGAGATACCGCCGAAGATTTGGGTATCCCCTACCAGTTCCGTCAGCCGGGGGGCGGTGGCACCGATGCAGGCGTGATCCATAAAACACGCAGCGGCATCCCCAGCACTTCCGTTTCTGTTCCTTCTCGTTATCTCCATACAGCTGCGGGAATTGCCCGTCTGGACGATTGGGTGAACACGCTCAGCCTATTACATGCTGCTTTGTGCCGTGTGACGCCAGAATTGCTGGCTGGTGAACGTCGTGATTGATATGCTATTATTCCAAAAATACGCTAACTAATTTCTTAGGAGTTATTTGATGAAATCTTTAATTCAGAAACTTGTTGAGACTCCCGGCCCTTCCGGGTTTGAATATCAAATTCGAGATGTGATCCGTGAGGTCATTGGTGATACTGCTGATGAGATCCGTGTGGATGCTTTGGGCAGTTTGATTGCAAGGAAGGGTACCAAAACTGATGGTGGCATGCGTGTGATGATTTCAGCGCATATGGATGAGATCGGCTTGATGGTCACACATGTTGACAGTAATGGGTTCGTTCGATTCACGAGCGTTGGGGGCATTAACCCGCTGACGTGTTATGGCGGCCGCGTTTTGTTCATGAACGGATCACGAGGCGTTATTGGCGTTGATGGTCTTGAACGAGGGAAAATGCCTAAGCTGTCCGATTTGTTCATTGATGTGGGCGCTACTAATAAGGAAACCTGTCCGGTCTCGGTTGGGGATGTATGTGGCTTTGAACGGCCGTTCCTGGATTTAGGAAAACGGATGGTGGCAAAATCAATGGATGATCGCATCGCAGCAGCGATTGCCATTGAGGCGCTAAGACGATTGGAATCCACACCGCATGAAGTGCATTTTGTTTTCAGCACTCAGGAGGAGGTCGGTTTGCGCGGCGCAATCACTGCGGCTTATGGGGTTGACCCTGATGTGGGTTTTGCTGTGGATGTCACCCGAAGTGGCGACACCCCTCGATTCAGCACAAAGATGGCAACAGCTCTGGGGGATGGACCAGCAATTAAAGTTCGAGATTCCAGTTTCATTGCCGATCCTCGCCTTGTAGATTGGATGGTGAAAACAGCAGAAAGAGCCGGCATTCCTTATCAAATGGAGGTTTTAGAGGCGGGTGGTACAGATGGGCGCGCCATCCAATTGACTCGCGGTGGAGTCCCAGCTGGTTGTATTTCGATTGCCTGCCGCTATATTCATTCCCCTTCGGAAATGGTTGATTCGGATGATGTTGAAAACGCGGTTAAACTTCTGGTAAAACTATTAAGTGTGCCGATAACACTTGCATGAGCATATGAAAGGATGGCAAGAGACAGTTGAGGAAAATCTATAACCTATTTGGAATAGGATTGGTATTGGCTATTTTGCTTTCGGGTTGTGATAGCCTTCTTTTTGAGATTCCGTGGCTGAAAGATGAGATTCCTACGGAGACACAACCGGTTGGTGAAGAAAGTGAATTAACTTCAACACCAGCATTAATGCCTACTGAGGAAACCACACCAGTACCGGTGACCTCTTTGACCCTATGGGTACCACCTGAGATGGACCCCTCCATGGAGTCCGATGCCAGCAAAATGCTTGCCAATCGGCTGCAATTGTTCTCAGATTTGCATAATGGCCTGGAGGTCAAAGTGCGTGTTAAAGCCGCCAGCGGTGCTGGAGGGCTGCTGGATGCCCTCGATGCAACAAATGCAGCCGCACCGGATGCTCTGCCGGATTTAATCGTTTTTTCACGACCTGATATGGAGAGTGCCGCGTTAAAGGGATTGATTTCGAGCCTGGAAGCGTTGACAGAAGTTCCAGACGATTCGGATTGGTACAGCTTCACCCGGGACTTGGCATTATTGCAGGGGGAGACGTATGGTTTCCCGTTTGCTGCCGACGCCTTAGCCCTGGTTTACCGTCCTGAAATCATCCCCGATTTTTCTGGAACCTGGAATGGTATTTTGGAATCCAATGCAGCGTTGGTTTTCCCGGCTGACAGCGATCATTCGTTATTCCAGCTGGTGTTGTATTTAGATGAAGGAGGCGTGATCCAGGACAATCAAAGGCGGCCGACGCTGGAAGTTGACGCACTCAGTGAAGTTTTCCAATTAATTCAGGAAGGTGTTGAATCAGGGACCTTTCCACAAGGATTGATCCAATACCAGACATCAGATCAGGTATGGGCTGCTTTTAAGGAAGGAGAAGCTGACCTGGTGGTCACATGGATGTCCAACTTTTTACGGGATGGACCAGGTGATGCTGCTGTTCTGCCATTATTCCCCGTTTCTGACGGCGCAGTTTCAATTGGTACGGGGCTGATCTGGGCTGTATCAACACCTATTGAGTCACGGCAGGATATTGTCATCGATCTAGCGGAATTCTTGATCCAATCAGATTTTCTTGCGGAGTGGTCATTGGCTGCCGGATATATCCCTCCCAGACCATCTTCACTGGAAGGATGGACTGATCAAGGTTTGCGCTCGACAGTCAGTCAGATCGCGCTCATGACCCAGATGTATCCATCCAACGAAATTATCACCAAGCTCGGACCTGTTCTGAGGGAGGGGACGCGCCAAATCCTGCAAGAAATGGTTGACCCAACACAGGCTGCACAAGAGGCTGTGGAAAGTTTAGAGGAATAGTCATGTCTGATAATGACCATCCTGAAAATGGGAAAAAGTTCCGGTTCAAACCGCAATGGATTCTCTTCATCGTTGTTCTTGGTGTTATCGCCCTCAGTGTATTGGCACTCCTCAGCCCAATTGCTGAAAGATCGGGAATACTGGATTCTACTCTCACGCCTTGCCCTACGAATGATGCTGGAACTTTGACGGAATCCATTAATCAGACGATCACACCAACTCTGGAGCAAGCCCCTCCTACAGTAGAGGAGATCGGCAACACGAATGGGATCATCTTATGGAGTACGATCCTGGTGTTGATTTTATTGGTGGGAACCTTGCGGGAGACGCTGCATCGTAAAGGTGAATAAGGAAATGAGTTCTCTCATTGGAGCTTGATATGTCGGATCGTTTGGAAGAGTTTGAAAACTATCGCAACAAGATGAACGATCGCATCGCAGCTGTTGATCACCTGGGTATTCAGCGGTTTTTTAACCTCGATACAAAGGCTTATGAGAACGGCGCTCTGAGTGCGAAAACGAAAGAGCTGTTAGGTTTGGTGG
>JAYELT010000176.1:0-6977 GCA_034717715.1 Chloroflexota bacterium
ACATGCACTGCAGCAGTTGATGCCATGCCACCCAGGCTTTGGATCAATCCGAGCTTGGCTCCCTTCACCTGGTTCTTGCCCGCCTCACCACGCAGCTGCATCACTGCCTCTACAGCCTGATAGACCCCGGTTGCCCCCAATGGATGCCCTCGAGCCTTTAAACCACCAAAGGTTGCCACCGGGATTTGGCCAGAAAGACCGATGATCTCGGGTTTAGCCAGCGTCCATCCCTTGCCCATCGATGCAAAACCCGCTGCTTCCAGGGAGATGGCTGCATGCAGTGAGGTAGCATCATGATACTCAAAGAAATCAACATCCTTCGGCATGATCCCTGCGCTGCGACAGGCGCGTTCAATCGAAAGCCTGGCAGCATCCCACACCAGGGGGGAAGGGCGGTCATGAATGGATAAGGCGTCTGTCACAAGGCTGGAACCGATCACCTTCACAAGCGGGTGTTCCCATGACCTGGAAAGTACATCCTCTCTTGCCAGAATCACCGCAGCTGCGCCATCCGCATAGGGTGCGACATCAAACAGGTTTAGAATTTGTGCTTCTTTTGAAACTCTTTTTTGATATACCCCCGCTCGCATGGGTTGATGAAACATGGCATATTGATTGGTCGCACCATTGGCGTGGGCAACCTCTGGAAAACCTGCAAAGGCCTCTCGATTTGCAGAATATTCCTGAAGATAGCGGTGAAACAACAGCCCGGCCAGGCTGGTCGGGGTTAACCCTTGAGCTGCCTCAAAATCAGCATCCAGCATTTGTGAAAGAAATGACTCCGCTTCCGGACCAATCACATCTGTAAATTTTTCAACTCCTACAGCCAGCGCAACATCAACAGCCCCAGATAATACAGCCATGTAAGCCATGCGCAGCGCCGCACCACCTGACGCATCCGCTGCCTCTACCGTCACCCCTTCCACCCCGAGCATTCCCACATCTTCTGCGATCAATGCACCCAGGTTCGCCTGGCGTGATGCAGAACCAGCCAGCATATTTCCAATATACATTACCTGAGGTTTAAGGTCGGCTGAATCCTTCACAGCCGCCAGGATCGCCTCAGCTGCCAGTCCTCGCAAGGAAACATCCCAAAGTTCACCGACTTGTGTTTGGCCAATGCCGGCCGCAATCACATTTGAACCCAATGTATCCATATTTGTCCTCACCTCATCGCAATTTTGCCGCGGTAGCGAGTATACGTGGCATAATCAATAACCGTCCGTCGATTAATATAATCCATCGTATGCAAGGCTGCCTCTCTGCGCTCGAGCAGTGCTTCCTGGACAGTAAAAATAAAGGAGTCGGATCCAGCTCCCGAGCCATACGATGTCACCAAAATACGATCGCCAGGGGAAGCGATATCCAACACATTTGTAAGGCCAACAAGTGATGCACCCGCATAAGTATTGCCGATGACCGGTGAGAGCAGTCCATCCCTGAATTGTTCAGGCTGGAATCCAAGCTGTTTCGCCACCCGTGTGGGAAATTTTTCGTTTGGTTGGTGGAAAATCGCATATTTAAAGTCTTCAGGTGCCATCCCCGTCTCCTTCATGAGTGTTGAAGTGGCGGAGATAATATGATGGAAATAGGCAGGGTCACCTGTGAACCGTTGAGCATGCTCCGGGTATTTTTGTTGCGCACGACGCCAAAAATCTGGTGTGTCCGTGACGTAAGAATACTGGGCATCAATGCTGGCGAGGGCTTCTTCCGCTGGCCCAATGATGAAAGCCGCACCGCCGGATGCCGCTGTATATTCCAGCGCATCTCCCGGCTTCCCCTGGGCTGTATCCATCCCAATAGCCAGGGCGTAATCCCCCATCTTTGAACCAACCAGTCCCATAGCCGCCACAATAGCCTCTGTCCCTGCTTTACAGGCAAACTCCCAATCCCCCGCCTGAATATGTTCCGGAGCGCCAATTGCTTCAGCAACGATAGTGCCGGAGGGCTTGACCGCATAGGGGTGTGACTCAGATCCCACCCACACTGCCCGCAGCAGCTGTGGATCGATCGCAGCCCGAGCAATGGCGTTGCGCGCAGCTTCGATGGACATGGTGATCACATCTTCATCTAACCCCGCGACAGCCTTTTCTTTGACCGGACCAGGCAAGGGTTCTCCCTTCCAAACCCGTGAGACCTCTGTTCCGGGTAAACGATAACGTGGGATATACACCCCATACCCAACAATGCCAACTGGCCTGATGGGTGTGTTAATAATTCCCTGTGACGTTGTTTCACTCATATGTTATTCACTCCATTCATCAAGGATCCTTTTTGCATGGTCAATCCGCACAATTTTCTCCGCTGTAAGGCGTTTCGCAAGCCTGTCGATTTGCTGGCCATGTGCACCAGCTGCAATTGCAACCTGACGGGCATGTAAGACCATATGCCCTTTCTGGATACCTTCGGTGGCCAAAGCTCGTAATGCAGCCAGGTTTTGTGCGAGACCAACCGAAACAATCACCTCTGCCAATTCAGATGCTTTTTCAAGGCCCATCATATGCAAACATGCCTTTGCCCCAGGATGTACACGTGTCGCCCCACCCACGATCCCAACAGCCATCGGCATTTCAAGAGTACCGTACAGGTTGCCGTCAGCATCCACCTCCCAGGTTGAAAGGCTTTTATATTGACCATCCCTGGCAGCGTAAGCATGTGCGCCGGCTTCAATCGCTCGCCAATCATTCCCGGTGGCGATCACAATCGGATCAACACCATTCATGATCCCTTTATTATGTGTAGCAGCCCGGTAAGGGTCGGAAACCGCAAAAGCCCAAGCTTCAATGATGCCGTCCCGAACCTCCTCACCCGTAAAATCATCAAATGCCAGATCCTGTGTTCGAATGGTGACCCAGGCTCGTGCCAGGCGTTTATCAGCCAGGTTAGAGAGAATACGCAGTAAAACACGACCCCCGCCGGTAATGCGCTCCACTATTGGTGCCAATCGTTCTACAGCCGTATTAACCGCATTGGCACCCATAGCATCCCGCACATCATAAATCAAATGCGCAACCAGGAATGGACCCAAGGGCGAGTCAGCAATCAAACGCACTTCCAGATCCTTCGGACCGCCGCCTAATTTCATCAGTACGGGGTCCACTTCAGCTGCTCCTGACAACAAGGTATCTTTCTCAGATAAGAGCTTCAAGCGCGCCGCATTGGGATCCTCTAAATCCAGTATTTGGATCTGTCCGATCATCTCTGGGGCAGATGCTTGTGCGAAGAATCCCCCGGTACCCAGGGCCAACTTGGCCATAAAGGATGCGCCTGCTACAATCGACGGTTCCTCAACAACCATCGGAATGGGGATCGCACGACCATTCACTTTGAAATGCTGTGCAACCCCTAATGGGAGAGAGAAAGTTCCAATGACGTTTTCAATCATATGATCGGCATCGTTAATACTGAGACCCTCTTCACCACTTAACGCAGCCATTTCAGACGTAGATAAGTTCGCCTCGTCTTTGATCTGTGACAGGCGTTCCTGAGGTGAGAGGTTATAAAATTTAGCTTGATCATCTGTTGTTGATGCCATCAGTCTCGAACTCCTTTTCTAGTTTTATCACAATTCACAGCACTATGATAGCTTTTGTGACAACCAGCTCTGTTGAATGGCTGCGTGACGGGTTAATATATACCGGGGTCGCCCTCCCAAAAGCTATCAAATTTAGAAAATAAATACACACAGCAAATTCCATATGCTGAAAGTCGTATTCTTGATAAGAAAGAAGACATTAATCCCAATCAACATGGCACGGTATCGAATACAAATGCGGTCTTTTCGAGGTAAAATGAGCCGGCTATGACAATAGAAACATCTCTATCCTGTGAACAACTCGAAGAAAGACTGGCGGCCCTACACCGCGCCAGCCTTGAGCTTGTGCAGGAGATATCCCTTGATTCCCTTCTAGAGCGTATCGCCTGTATCGCATGTGAACAAGCCCAGGCTAACTATACGGTCATTGGTGTAAAAGAGGATGGGCGGAAAGATATGCGCATCATCAGCGCTGGTCGAGAGGGTGGAGACATCGTGACCATGTCGCAACTTCCCCTGGACCTCAGTATGTTAGGCATCGTAGCAGGGGGTGGGGAATCCATTCGGGTGAACTACATTCAAAAGAAACATCAACTTGAGTCATTCCCAGAAATGACCACCCTGATGGGTGTACCAATCCGTTTGGGCGGGCTTGAACTTGGACAGCTGCACCTGGTCGATAAACTCGATGGTGAGACCTTTACATTAGATGATGAACGAGTGATTGAAACACTGGCTGCTTATGCTGCTGTGGCGATATCGAATGCGCGTTCTTATAATGAACTGCACGAACGAGATCGAGCACTCACACGCCGAAACCAGGACCTGGCCCTGCTGAATAACCTGGCTTCCATGCTTGCTGCAATTACGGAAGTTGACAAGTTGCTAGATACCGCCCTCGAACGTGTTATCAAGTACTTTCATATTGATGTGGGCGAAATTTACCTGAGCGGAGAGGGCTATGGCACGCTTTCAAAGGTACGCCAACGAGGCGCAGCCAATCAATCAATCTGGGAAGAGGATCCGTTCTCCTTGAAAGGAACACTGATCGAACAGACCGTTAGCAGTGGCCTTCCCGTTATTGTAAATCTGCCCTACCCTGATGATCCCATCCTAAGAAATCAGGCGTTGCTGGCTTCAGGTATCACCCAGGTGGCTTGCTTCCCGCTTACCAGCCGGAGCGAGGTGTTGGGCGTGATGAGTATAGCTATAGGCCATGACAAATCTCTAGATGAAATAGATCAACAGTTGTTATCCTCTATCGCATCCTGGGTTGGAACAACCCTGGAAAATGTTCAGCTAAACATTCAGGGACGACGTTTGGCTGTTTTAGAAGAACGGGAACGGATCGGGATGGATTTGCATGACGGTATCATACAGTCCATCTATGCTGTAGGGCTAACCCTGGAACATGCCCGTTTACTTCTGGGTGAAGATCAAGAACAGACACGCAAAAGTATCTCCCAATCGATTGAAGATTTGAACAGCACGATTCGGGACTTGCGCTCCTTCATCATGGACATGCGTCCTCGCCAACTCTATGAGGAGAACTTAATGGATGGCTTGCAGCGCCTTATCGATGAGTTCCGCGCTAATTCACTGGTTGAAGTTAAACTCAGTGGTCCTTCTAAAAGGTTGGACAGCTTATCCGATGCCCATGCTGTTGCCCTATTTCACATCTGCCAGGAAGCATTGGCGAACGTCGCCAAGCATGCCCAGGCAAAAATCGTGGAAGTGCAGGTGTGGACCGCCGCTGATCGTATCTTAATGGAAATCCACGATGATGGACATGGGTTTAACCCCCAGAAGATCCATTTATCACTTGGTCACGGCATATCGAATATGCAAACACGCGTCCGAAACGTTGGTGGCGATCTGGAAATCACAACCGATCCTGATGGCGGCACAACGATTTTAGCCTGGATGCCCTATCCCCATGCGCTTGAACGAAATGCGCTGGAGTGAACAATGATCCAACCCCGAAACTTAGAAAAAGCTGCCCTTCGTGGTGAACCGTCTTATGTTTGGCGAGCAGGTCAACAACGCCGTCTTGAGATGATCCTGAAAGCTGCTGGGGACCGTGTCTCAGGCTGTGGCCTCGTGGATGGCTGTGGCGTGGGCATGTATCTCCATCACATGGGTGGATTATTTAATACGATCATCGGCCTGGACATTGAATTCGAACGCCTCCAAGAAGCGAAGAAACTGGGGGGGAATTTGATCAACGGTACAGGGGAATCATTACCTTTTCCTTCAAATTACTTTAGCCTGGTATTGAGCCACGAGGTACTGGAACACGTTGAAGATGATCAGTTAGTGATCAATGAGATCGTTCGGGTTCTACAACCCGGTGGGCGATTGGTCCTTTTTTGCCCAAACCGCGGTTACCCTTTCGAAACGCATGGATTCTATTGGCGCGGCAGGTACCATTTTGGGAATATTCCATTGATCAATTACCTGCCACGTGCGTGGCGGGACAGGCTTGCACCACATGTAAATGTATACACGCGCAAAGATCTGAACAAACGCTTTAAGGGGCTTCCTATCAGGATAATACAACGCTCGACAATCTTTGGGGCTTATGACAACATAATTTCACGCTGGCCTACCCAGGGAAAGCTGCTGCGGAAAATCTTACAGAACCTTGAAAAGACGCCTCTAAACCGCCTGGGATTGTCCCACTTCTGGGTGGTTGAAAAAATCTAAACAAATCGATCAAGGGGGAAAGTATCCGAAACAATAACTTTATCATTTGACCACATCCACCCCGTTTTAATATTTCGTTTACTTTTCATTGACGTGTTTCATACAATTATCCATTAAATTTAAAATGTAATTAATCAAAAATCACTTTTGGAGGTAAGCAATGGCAAATTTAATTCGACGTGATCCTATTCGTGAAATGCTTTCTTGGGACCGCGCCATAGAGCGCATGTTCAATAATTTCTACGACAGGGGTGAACTGGGATATGGTGAACCGCTAAATCTCCGTATGGCATTGGATGTCATCGAGAACGCTGATGAATTCATTGTCAAAGCAGATCTCGCCGGGATTGATCCTGATAAAATCGAGATTACCTACACCAACAATAACCTCTCTATCAAGGGTGAAATGGCTGAAGAACGTGAAGAAGAAGGGAAAGAAGGCCGCTACCATCTCAGAGAACGCCGATATGGCACCTTTTCTCGCACAATATCTATGCCAGGGACAGTTGATGTCGAAAACATTGAGGCTGAAACAAAGAATGGTGTCCTGAAGCTCCACCTTCCCAAGAAAGAAGAGGTCAAACCCCACCGGATCCAAATCAAAGGTGGACAACCATCGAAGATCATTGAAGGCAAATCAAAGAATAAATAATCTACATCCAGAAAGCATGAAAAGGCAGTCAATACACACTTTGGCTGCTTTTTTGTTTAAGATTTACTCCTTCATTCATCTAGC
>JAYELT010000177.1:0-10654 GCA_034717715.1 Chloroflexota bacterium
CTACCATCCAAAGAAATAAGCCGTGCAATAAATGCTTTTGGAGAAGGCTTTAATACTGCGGTTTTTGAGATAATCAAAACATCCAAAACCCTGGATAAGAATGGTGCGTTGTTCAATCAATGTTCGTCACGAATTCTTGGAAGTTTTAAAATGACCAGAAGTGGCATTTTTCATAAAAAACTTTATGAGACTTTGTCAGAGTGTTGGCGGGTGATAGGAAAACCTGTGTTGGATATTAAGCAACAAATTCAGAAGACTGATAAATCTCGAGATCGATATCTGTTAGAGATAAGCGAAATTGAAAGAGAAAAAGTTGTATCCGAAATCTGGCAAATAACAAAAGCGCTCTTACCTATTACCATGGGAAAATATTCGTATGGCCTTGTTGGCGCCAGCAAAATTCTCTTTTCGGTCTTGCCTGAAATTGTTTTACCTGTTGATAACGTCCAATGGAAGTAATTATTCAAGACAGTTGATCTTGGTGATGTTATCCGGTTTATGGTAAAAGATATTCAAAAGTGGGAATACGTTACAGGAGAGCAGTTCAACCTATTAGATCACTCAAATAGATTGACAACACTGCCATCTGTCTATAATGTTGTCGCTATGAATGCACGCCCACTGAATGTTAATGAATGGAACACTAGAAAATTCATCAATATGCTTTTAAAAGAGCAAAAATGAACAACGATACAATTGAAGAACTATTTTCAGATATTAAATCCTTAGCAAAGAAATATCAGGAATTAACCGGAAAACCTTTAGGTGTTACAGGGGAGGTGGCTGAGTTTTATGCTGCCTAAATTTTTGGTTTGGAGCTATGCGCTGCATATCAGCCAGGATATGATGCAATTAAAAAGATAAGCGGGAAGGAAATAAGATATCAAATTAAAAGTTAACGCTATAGATGGTAAGAAAAAGGGGAGTCGAGTAGGGTCGAAAAATTTAGACGAGAAATTAGATTTTGTGCTCCTGGTACTGTTGGATGAAGATTTTGAAGTGATGAGTATTCATAAAGCGGAAAGATCCAAGGTTGAACTAGCATTAGCTGAACCGTGTTCAAAAGCAAGGAATTTACGCGGCCAGTTATCTATAAAGAAATTTATTACCATCTCAAATGAGATTTGGAATCGTGAAAAGGGTCATATCAAACAATGGGTAGAAGATCCAAACTTCAGAGATAAATCAAAGTGAGGTGTATAAGTCCTGATATTGGAAGGGTCTATTCTAACAAGGTTTCCTGGAGATATCTATTGATGACTAATTCAAATAATATCGAAAGATCTGCATACGATTTATTAATAGCTCTCGTTAGGGAGCACGGTGGTTCAATGGAATTTGCTAAGGAAGGACATTCCACGGGAGGGACCTGGATTATTGAAGTTGCCGGGCTAAAGAATTACTTTACATGTTACAAACACAGTTTCCATGGATTGGATGAATTGTACGTGCCTAAACTTGGTTTAAAGCCAAAGACATTTAATGACTATGAACATGAACTTATTCCTGATGCATGGGAGAAATTGATTGTAAATATGAAAACTGATTGGTTTGAGTGTCTTGATGATTTAGAGTGGGAGGAACAAAAGCAAAAAAGAAAAGATATAAAATGAAAGCATTCTAATTTTGGCTGTTAAATACTATCGTTTATCTACCAGATGCATCTGGTGGATCAATTCAGTCTGAAAAGAATTGGCGCAGATAAAGTCGTCATATTGTTGAGCTGGAATGTTACTTAACTGTAATTTGGTAAAAAGAAGAATTTTTTTGATCACCATGATTATTGTTATTTATACGTCAACCGATATTAAGAAATCGATGGAGGGGTTACTGGAACTATGCAGAATATGTCAGATAAAGCACTTAGATTATTACGAAAAATGCTTGGTGAACAGGCTGAATTTAGAAAAGGTCAATGGGATGCGATTAGAAATTTAGTTATTGACCATAATCGAGTATTACTTGTTCAAAAGACAGGATGGGGGAAAAGTATGGTCTATTTTATTGCCACCAGAATGCTGCGTGGCCAAAACGCTGGGCCTACACTTCTTATCAGTCCATTACTGTCATTAATGCGCGATCAAATTAAAATGGCAGAGAATATTGGGATTCGCGCACTAACAATCAATAGTACAAACCAGGATAATTGGCCTGAAATAGAGAGTTCTCTGTTACAGAATCAATGTGATGTGATCTTGATTTCACCAGAAAGGTTAAACAACTATCGCTTCCGAAATGATGTTCTTCCAAAAATTTCAGGCCGGATTGGTTTATTTGTCATTGATGAAGCACATTGTATCTCAGATTGGGGGCATGATTTTAGACCGGATTATCGGCGAATCGTTCGTATTCTACAACAACTCCCATCCATAGTTCCGGTTCTTGGAACCACCGCAACAGCAAATAACCGCGTTATTTCAGATATTAAAGAGCAGTTGGGGAGCAACCTTGTTATATTACGTGGCTCCTTACAAAGGGAGAGTTTAAGGCTTCAAAATATTAAATTAGATACGCAATCTGAAAGATTTGCCTGGATTGCACAAAACCTACCCAAGTTTGGAGATAGTAGAGGAATCATTTATTGCCAAACGGTCCATGATACGGAGCGGCTTGCTGAATGGTTGATGATGAAGGGTTTCAATGCCAGAGCATATCATGGAGGAATGGAATCTGTCGATAGGGAAAATCTAGAGAATGCATTCAAAAATAATGAAATTGATATCATAGTGGCGACGGTTGCCCTTGGAATGGGATTTGATAAACCCGATATATTTTTTGTGATTCATTTTCAGTGTCCTGGATCCGTTGTACATTATTACCAACAGGTAGGTCGTGCGGGTCGCAAATTGGAAAAGTCTTATGGGATTTTATTAGGAGGTATTGAAGATGATGCAATCCAGGATTATTTTATAAAATCAGCTTTTCCAAGTAAAGATATCATGCTGAAAATTCTAACTTGTCTTGAGAAATCTGAAGGTTTAAAATTTTATGAGATATTAAAATTTGTCAATGTCTCAAATTCTGTTTTAGAAAAAGCACTGAAACTTCTGGAAATTGATAGAGCGATTGGTGTTGATTATGAGCGTCGAAGAATTTACTTTCGTACTTCAAACAAATGGCAACCTGACCATGATCGCATAGAAAAAATCACAGATTTACGTAAAGCTGAAGTTGAGGAGATGCAAACTTATCTGAATTATGATGGTTGTTTAATGGAATTTTTACAGAAAACACTAAATGATCCAAATCCGACTAAATGTGGTGTGTGTGCAAATTGTCAACATTGTGGGTTCTCTTCCCAGGTAAGTACAAGTCTTGTACAAGAAGCCCAAGAATTTCTAAAAGGAGAATATATTGAGATTTCACCACGCAAATTTTGGCCGACTGGACTTTTTCCAGAACAAAAGAAGCGAAGGATAGCAGATGAACATCAAAATATGCCAGGTCGGTCATTAAGCTATTATGGTGATGAGTTATGGGGAAAGATGGTAAGAGAAGGAAAGTACAGAGATGGTTGCTTTTGTGAAGAATTAATCGATGCCAGTATACATTTTATTATTAATTTATGGAAACCTCATCCTTTCCCAGAATGGGTGGTCCCTATTCCATCAAATCGACACCCAACCCTTGTCCCAGATTTTGCCTGTTCATTAGCAAAAGCTTTACAAATCCCCTATCACGAAATATTTATAAGAGTTTCAAATCCACCAGAACAGAAGCAAATGGAAAACAGTTTGTTTCAATCAAAGAATGTGTTCAGTTCATTAAGAATAAAAGGTAAAATACTTTCAAAACCTGTTCTATTGGTAGATGATATTGTTGATTCTCGCTGGACATTGACCATGGCGGGATATCTTTTGCAGAAAAATAGCAGCGGTCCAGTATATCCGTTTTCCTTGGCCAAAGCTACAGGACGAAAGTAGTACTCATAATATGATTTCAAATGATACTTTATCGATGATAATGATTTGTTCAAGACTTGGATTAGAAGAAAAACCTGATCCAAAACCATTCACGGTAAGAGAATGGAATCCCATAGCCCGAAAAATCCAAACATCGTCACTTAAGCGCCCTGGTGCCTTATTGGGTCTACGTGCACATGATTTAGAGATTGAATTAGAGATTGATCCTGAACATGCAGAAAATTTATCGATATTATTGGATAGAAGCGGAATAATTGCTATTGAAATTGAAAGGTTAGAATCTATTGGCATAAAAGTAATTTCGAGGGCTGATCAAGACTATCCGGATCGATTTCGCTCAAGACTTAGAGAGTCAGCACCCCCAATTCTCTTCTATTGGGGGGAAAAAGTGTTATTGGGTCAAAAAGGTGTTGCAGTTGTTGGCTCGCGTCATTTGGATGAGATTGGGAAGAGGTGTGCTGATTGGATTGGGAATGCTTGCGGCTTGTCAGGAATGGTCTTGTATTCGGGCGGTGCCAAAGGTGTTGATACAATCAGTATGGAAGCTAGTCTTTCAACTCGGGGAACTGCAGTTGGAATTATAGCAAATAATTTGGAAAGATTATTACGAAATCCACTTTATAGAAACGCTAGTCAAAAAGGTGATTTGTGCCTGGTTACACCTTACATACCATCTGCTTCGTTCAATGTTGGATTAGCTATGGGGCGAAATCGATTAATCTATACCCTTGCTGACTATGGAATTGTCGTAGCCACCAGTGCAAATAAGGGGGGCACATGGAGTGGTGCAATAGAAAACTTGAAAAATAAATGGGTTCCTCTTTTTGTAGTTGAGTATGATGAGATGCCTGAAGGAAATCGATTATTGATAGATTTAGGAGGGATAAAGCTTCCTTTATCGAATATAGAAAACTATTCAATGTTAGAAGATTATCTTATAGCTGAGTCTGAAAAGACACCCAATATACCAACACAACCCAAATTATTCTGATGGTTTGATTTGTCATCAAATAAAAATCATAGATTTGTTTGTATGGATTTAAATTATATCCAGTAGTATTTTGTCAAGTGGTGAAAATCTTGTTTTGTTATTGATGCTTTCGGATTTGCTGGGCACCTAGCTGTGGTTATTGATGAACAGCATGAGGTTTAGCTGTTTGGTGTACTAAAATATACACAGTGGTTGATGAAATCTGATAGGCTATCTGGAAAAGGACAATAACCAATGGGTTTGGATACTTTTGCTTCACGCTCACCAGAGGACATCGTTCTTTCTAAAGAGGACATTCAGGCGTTTACTGACGCAGAGATATCCCTTTGCGGTGGGCTGTTCAGCGGGTACGGCGGCAGCTTCCGCGGGAAGGTGTATGCCAGTTTGATCCTGTCGATCACTGGCGAGAGCCTGTACGCGGAGTGGATCCCCCCTGAAACGGTCCACGCAATGTATGATGCCCTGGCAGCCTGCGACCCGGAGGATACGGTTGCCGAATGGGGTATCCTGACCATCCACCAGATGACGTGATTGAACTGCGGAAATTTTTCCGGGTGTGCAGCGAGAGGGGATTGGGTTTGTTGGGCTGGTCATAAGCCCCTTGAGCATTAGATTTCGCCCGGCGGCACGATGGTATACCAACAGAAAGGTCATTCCACAGGCGGGAATTGGATCATTGAAATCGCGGGGATGAAAAATCGCTTTCCTTAGTACAAACACAGCTTCCATGGGTTAACTGTACGTACCCAAAGTAGGGTTAGCTCCAAAGACTTTTGATGATTACGAGCATGAACTCGTTCTTGATGCATGGGAAAAACTGTTGATAAATATGAAGATTGATTGGTTTGAGTATGTTGATGATTCGGAATGAGAAGAAAAAAGTACAAGAAAAGATATGGGATGATTGGCATCCAATTTCCTTTACGTTTACAAAAACCTTTATATAAAATATCGTGTTAGTATTTTGGAGAAAATCTAGATTTATTAACTCGTTCAAATTATCGAAGGAATAATAACTTCTGCAACAGATAAGAGGGGGAATTTGAAGGGTGAAAGGTTCAGGTGATCGATGCATCTGCTCTTGCGCTCACTATTTTGACAGCAGGGCGGTGATGCAGTCGAAGCTATCCCAGTCACCCTGGTTTGTTTAAGGCGGTTCGCTTCCATAAATGGCAGGGGTGAATTATGATAAAGGAGTGAATTAATTATGGAATCTCTTGATACTTATTTGTCGCAGGTCACCCAAAAAGACACCACCCAGGTGGTAGACGCCTTGGTCCACCTGGCAGCCTTCAGCGACGTTCGGGCGCTGACAGCCATCCAGAACGCTTTCTTTCACCGTGAACCAGAAGTGCGCGCGGTGGCTGCCCGGGCTGCTGGCGAGAACCTGGACGAGGCTTTGCTGGATGCGCTGCTGAGCCTTCTGGATGATGAGGACCCGGACGTGCGCCTTTCGGCGGTGAACGCTCTGGGGGAGTTTGCTAAAAAATCCCAGTCTGAAAAAATCATCCTGACTTTGCTGGAAAGGCAGCCCGAGCCGCAAACCGCAGAGGCGGTCAAGGGCATCATCCTGTGGGCAGGGCCCGGCGTGATACCCATCCTGGAAGCCGAATTGACTTCCCTGGACGAGAAGCGCCGCGAACGGGCGATTCGCCTGCTGCCCTACCTTGGCGACCTGGGTGTGATGACACTCATCACCAACCTGCCCAACCTGAACGTGTGGGAATCGATGCAGTCCGCTAAGATGCTGGGGGAACTGGACCATCCCATGCTGGTGGATTATTTCCTGGATATGCTGAAGGATGATGAAGTGGAGAAGCGGCGCTTTGCTATAGCTGCCGTTGGGAACGGGCGCATAACACACAAAGCCCTCCAGGCGGTTGGGGAGGTTTTGCTGAATGACCCGGACCAGCAAATGCGGTTTGAGGCAGCGCTGTACCTTGAATGGGCCAAGCACCCGGCCGTCCTGACCTATCTGGACCAGTTCAATGCCAAAAAGGAAAAGGGGCAGTATGGGCGCTGGATACGGGAAGCTGTCCGCGATACCCGCATCCTGATTGCCCTGCAGGAAAAATCCCTGATGCAGGTCCTGGAACTGCTGTTTGTGGGTGAGAAGCATGAACGCCCATTAGCCTGCGTGGAGCTCTCCCGACGGGAGGACCCCATTGCCATCCCCTTCATGACCCATGCGCTGCAAACTGAGCGGTCCAATGACGCCAAGGGACACATCCTGGTGGGCCTGTCTGACCTGGAGGCGGTGGAAGCGGTGGATGATATCCTGGGGTTTTTTAATGGGAGCTGCACCGATACGGAAGACACCCTGGCGCTGCGCACCCTGGGCGAGCTGTATCACCCCAAGGCGCTGGACTACCTCAGGTATCGAGCCAGCCGACCTATTCTGAATGACACCCCTTCAGAGGTCAGACCGATTGAAGCCGCACGCAAAGCCGTCAGGACGATTGAGGAACGCATGGGCTTCCTCAAGAAAGCCTGGTTCACGGTGGTGGATGAGAAGGATGAAAAGCGGCGCTTGTTTGCCATGCTGCTGGCGATGCGCGGGGACAAGCGCGGGATTGACCTGATGATGGATAAGTTCAAAGACACCCAGCACAAGGTCATTCAATATCAAACCCTGCGAGCGCTGGGGGAATCGGGGTCCGCCCTGGTGCTGCCTTTTTTGCTGGACGCGCTCAAATCGCCGGATGAACGGATGATCTGGCACGCTGTTTTGGCGATTGGCCAGCTGCCCTTGGAGAAAGCGCCGGCTGAACTGGCGGCTTTGACGGTCGATGAGAGCCCGTTGGTTCGCATGGCCGTCGTTTTTGCCCTGGGGCATCTGAAGGATGAGACGAAGCTCCCATTTCTCCTGGGCCGTTTGGAAGACCCTGACGCTACCGTACGGGCGGTTGCCCTCCAAAGCCTGGGAGGATTTGCCTTTAGAATCGAATGGCTGCCGTATTTGGATAAGGCTGTTGCGGATGAATCGACCTGGGTGCGTTTGGAGGCGGCTCGAATCCTGCGGCAGAAGCTGACCATCCCCTCCAGAAAGGGGTTAATCCGCATGCTGCGGGATGACCATCATGACATCCGTTTTTTGGCTACCCAGATTGCGCCCTATTTTTTAGAAGAGGATTTGCGTCCCGCACTGGAATCCTGCGTCGCTAAAGGCAGTTTTGCCAAGCGTAATGCGAACCAACTACTTGATAGGTTGTACTGGCGTCAGTGGGCGGACAACCCGGAGCTGCTGGCACAAAAGAAGAAGGATGCGGAAGAAAAAAAGCGGGCGGAAAAACGCCAAAAACGTCTGCGCTCAGTGCGCAAAAGGGCTCTGAAGGTCCTGGAAGCGCTCAAGGCTGAAGGATGGCAGAGCCTGATGGTGACACAGGTGGTAGGGGCGTCTTATGTGGATTGGGAGACGCTGTATGCTCCCTTACGACCAGGGGAGCGACTAGCGCTGCAAAGGGAGCTGGATAACCCCCATGACGCGCGGGCGATTGCAGTTTTGGATGGGGAAGGGCATAAATTGGGCTACATCCCCAGTGGTGAAAACCACAAGTTGGCGCGAATAATGGATGAGGAAAGTCCGGCGGCTGTTGTTCTATTAAAGGTTGAACGATATGGACGCGTACACATGCTGCATGTTGAGGTATTTGTGAGAGATGAAGACCATGAGCCAGCCATCGGATAGCCCCTCTTCCCCTCTCAAGGTCCCGGCCTATGCTGTGAAATGCATGGGGTTGTGTATCCCTCCGATTTTCGCGCGGGCGGGGGCAGCCACCGTTCTGGGGGACACCAGTAAAGGGGTCTTCCTGCAGCATAAATCGGGTCAGGTGTGCTTCGTCTCTGGCGAGGTCTTTTGTGGACCCATCACGATTAACCTTCATCGCATGTTGGACTTCAAGGGGCTGTTCACGCTCGGTGAAAAGTGCCAGATTCTCGGCGACCGGCTGGACTGTTCGGGGTGTCAGATTTTGATTGAAAGCGATACGCCGATCTGGGAACCTCCCCCGATAAGATTTAAGAAAAGGGAGTTATCTCAAGCTGTTCTAAGGGGCATCAATTTAGAAAGGCATTTGATAAGACAGTATGAAGATGGTTTTTTCTTTCCCTTCCTGGATAAACTGGCAGGGCATTCATCCGCAATGGATAGGGAAAATTTTAGGGATTGGATTCCTGGACTGAAGGGTGAAGGGGACCTTTTTCATCAATTGCCAGGTTTAATTGGTTTTGGCCGCGGGTTGACCCCTGCCGGGGATGATTTCATCTGTGGGTTCCTGCTGGCTCAGTACTATTTAGGGAAGATATTTCCATCTCCCCAAAACCAAGAAAATTTCAGCGATCACATTGCTGCTTTGGCACAAGCGGAGACGACAGCCCTGAGTGCCACCCTCATTCGGTGTGCCGCGCAGGGGGCAGGGGATGAACGCGTGCTGAATGCTTTGCGCTGGATCGCACAAGGTGATATGGATATGAATAAGGTCAGGGAAGAGCTGCTTTCTTACGGCAGCTCTTCAGGCTTGGACGCGCTGGCAGGTATGCTTGCCGCCATCCTGCATCAGCAGGGTATTCAGCCTTCGTGATGCCCTATTATGGCTTCAGCACCAACCCGTAAACGGTTTCTCCTGCGACAACCCGGATGGGTCCCCAACTGGGCTTGAGCGTCATCCCTGTCTTGATGTCTTCCAGTGACTCCACGTGGATTTGTCCCATCGCTTTGACGCCATTGGAAAATTCAACCACGCCGTGTACCAAAAAGCGGACATCGAACCCCCAGGGGAGATTGAAGGTTTGGGCGTAGGCCAAAAGGCGCACATCCCCTTCCGCTTTGATCGTCTCAAACTCACGATTTTTACAGGCCAGGCAGCGGTCATGGAAGGGATAGTGGATGCGTCCGCATGCTTTACATTGATAGGCTGTGATCTCAAGTTCCCGTGTCATTCTGACCTCCTGAGCACAAATGCGACGACATTATTACCAAATCCGCCGAAATTCACCGTAAAACCAACCCTGGCATTTTTTACCTGCCGCGCTTCTTCAAGTTGATGCCTGAGCTGGAATACGATCTCTACCACCTGCGCGACCCCTGTGGCACCTACGGGATGGCCGCGTGCTTTGAGGCCACCAGAGACGTTAATGGGAAGCTTCCCGTTGAAGCTGGTATCACCCTTCTCTGCCGCTTTGCCGCCTTCCCCTTTCTTAAAGAAGCCGACATGTTCGCTCTCGGCAATTTCCAGGATGGTAAAGGCGTCATGCAGCTCTGCCACATCGACATCTTTCGGTTTGAGCTTGGCCATATTGAAAGCCTGTTCTGCAGCCAGGGTGACGGCCTTTAAGTTCGTGGGGTCATCCCGTTCCTGCAAGGTGTGGGTATCCGTCGCTTGACCAAAGCCTGCGATGACCACGGGCACATTTTGGGTGAATTCCCGTGCTTTTTCTAGGGGGCACAGGATGACTGCCGCCGCGCCATCACTCACCGGGCACATGTCGTAGAAATGCAGCGGGTCTGCCGCGACGGGGTTATTAACCGCGGCATCCGGATTGCTGTAGATGCCTTCTTTGGTGATGACCATTCTCACATGGGCATAGGGGTTCAGTGCCCCCATTTTCTGATTTTTTAGAGCAACTGCGATCAACTGCTCACGGGTCAGCCCATATTTTTCCATGTACAAGCGTGTGAACATGCCTGCCATCCCGGGCAGGGTGATGCCGTAGGGGTATTCCACTTCCGGGTGGGTCATGG